>NZ_CP154859.1:3850512-4171389 GCF_039614725.1 Thauera sp. JM12B12
ATGCCGTTTGTGACCACAACCCGCAGCAGTTCAAGTTCGAGTTCGGCTTGTGGACGCTGTCGCTGATCCGTCACCTGATCAAGCGCCAGTTCAAGAAGGAACTGTCGGTCTCCTCGGTCCACCGTCTCATGAAGATCCTGGGCTTCAGCGCCCAGAAGCCGCTCTACCAGGCGTGGCAGCAAGACCCGGTGCTGGTGCGCACGTGGGAGACGGAGACCTACCCCACGATCCGCGCCGAAGCCAAGCGGGTCGGCGCAACGATCTACTTTGGCGACGAGTCGGGTATCCGCTCGGACTACCACACCGGCACGACCTGGGCGCCGCAGGGCCAGACGCCGGTGGTGCAGGCGACGGGCCGCCCGAGTTCGACAGTTACGCTCGCAAGTGCTTGTTTTTGCTAGATCGCACTTTCAAAAATGCCACTACAACAGCGCCAACTGCTCCGGCGCCGCTGGTTTTTCTATCCCCAATGCATGAAGCACCTCGTTCTGTTCCGTGCTGAGCGTCGACACCCCCGCCACCGGCTCGCCGCCGTTCAGGCGCACGCGGTGATGCTGGATGCGCTGCAGTTGCTCGAGCGCCCGCTCGGGCGTGTAGCCCGCATTGGCCGCCTTCAGGCGACTGCGCATCACCCGGTGAAGGATCAGCGCCATGAAGCAGATCGACGCGTGCGCGCGGATCCGCTCGGGCAGGCGGTGATACACCGGGCCGATCTCGATCTCGGACTTGAGCACCTTGAAACCGCGCTCGATATCGGCGAGCGACTTGTAACGCTGAATCACGCTCTGCGCGGCGAGGCCCTCGGCGTTGGTGACCAGCAGCAGCTTGCCGTCCATCATTTCGGCAAGACGCTTCGCCTTGTCGTCGATGTGGTAGCTGAAGAGCTCCTCGCTCAGATCCACCTTGATGATGCGCGACAGGTGCGCTTCGCTGACCGCGTGGTAGAAGCGCGCCTTGGCGCCGCTGTCCGAGAGCTTGCGCCCTCGGTGCTTCACGCCTTCATCCTGCTCGGTGAGCTTGCCCGACCATTGGTCCGCCTGGCGGATCAGCGCGTCGACACGCTCATTGCGCTGCTCGGTCTTGGTTGCGGCCGTCGCGGGATCGTGCGCGACCACCAACCGAAGGTCGTTCCAGGTGTGCTCCGAGATGACCTCCTGCGTGGCGCCAGCGCACTGCGCTTCGTGGAAGGGTTCGAGCAGCTCGATGAACTCGTTGTAGCGCCGACCGGGCACGGCGACGATGAATTCGAGCGGCTTGCCGCTGGCCAAGCGCACGGCCTTCAGCGCTTCGAGATTGTCCAGGCTGAGCAGCCCCCGGTCGGCCACCAGCACCAGGCGCTGCACCGACGGGAAGCGCTCGAGCACCTGGGTGAGCGTGGGCAGCAGGGTGCGCGTCTCGGCCGTGTTGCCGTCGAACACCTCGTGGTAGATCGGCAGCCCTTCGGCGGTCTGCACCACACCCAGCATGAACTGGCGGGCAATCAGCCCCTCCTTGGCCATGCCGTACTGGCGCACGTCGCCGGCCTGCTGGCTGAGTCCTTCGCTTCGGATCGTCGTGAGGTCGTAGAAGACCACCGAGAGATCCTGATCGATCAGCGGGCGAAGCAGCCCGGCGACCACCGCATCGACCTCGTCCTGATGATCCATCAGCGCATCGAGGCTGCGCAGCAACTGCTGGTGCGTGACCGCCTTCGGCCCGAAGTCGGGCAGCGCCACCGTCTGCACCCAGCGCAGCACGCCGAGTTTGGATTCAGGGTCGCACAGGCGGTTGAGCACCATCAGCCGGATCAGCGCTTCCACGTCCGTGGTGCGGCGCGTACGGCGAAATACCCGCCGCAGCTCCGAGAAGCCCAGCGACTTCCACAGCTCGGTCAGCGCCCACACGTTACCGAGTGCCCGCGCGGACTCGAACGACACCGTGGGCGCCGGCGGCTTGGCGCCCATCGGTTCGCGACCGGTGATCTTCAGCAGGCCGTTGATGACCGCGTCGAGCGACCCATCGACCTGTTCGGCGCGGCCGAGCGTGGCGACGGTGCGCTTCTTCACTCGTCCCGCCTCGTCGCGATAGGACTCGACGAGTTGGACGTAGCGGCGGCCTCCGGAGGTGGTGAGCTTGACGTGCATGCCGCCACTTTAGCGACCTACAAAGTGCCGTCAAGTTTGGCGGTGGCTGTTACAAACGTGCCACCACAGCACTTTTGCGATCATGGCCTTCAAACCCGCGCCGGAACTGGAGTCACTTTCCGAAAAGGCGCGAAAATCGGGGTTAAGTGTCGAACCCTGGGGGTTCAGATGCGGCGAGTACGGCGGCAGGTAGAAGAGTTTGAGCTTGCCGTCCAAGCCCTCGACGTAGCTCTTGACCATCTTTGCCTTGTGGATCGGATGACCATCGACGATCAGAAACACCGGCTTCTCGGCATTGACCATCAAGCGCTTGAGGAACTCGACGAACACCTTCGCGCCAACCGAGCCTTCATGCAGCATGAATCGAAACTCGCCCTGCGTGCTGACCGCCGAGATCATGTTCAGCGAGAAGCGCCGGCCCGTCGCCTGCACCACCGGCGTCTGGCCCTGCGGCGCCCAGGTCGTGCCGGTGTGGTAGTCCGAGCGGACACCCGACTCGTCGCCAAAGTAGATCGTTGCGCCGACCCGCTTGGCTTCGGCGCGGATCGTGGGGTAGGTCTCCGTCTCCCACGTGCGCACCAGCACCGGGTCTTGCTGCCACGCCTGGTAGAGCGGCTTCTGGGCGCTGAAGCCCAGGATCTTCATGAGACGGTGGACCGAGGAGACCGACAGTTCCTTCTTGAACTGGCGCTTGATCAGGTGACGGATCAGCGACAGCGTCCACAAGCCGAACTCGAACTTGAACTGCTGCGGGTTGTGGTCACAAACGGCATTGGCGATCCACGACAACTCCTCGGCGCTGAGTTTGCTGGGGCGCCCCGGAATCGGCTTGGCCAGCAATGCGTTCTGCCCGCCATTGGCAAAGTCGGCGAGCCACCGGAAAACGCTGCGCTCATTCACGCCATACGCCGCCGCGACGCTTTGCACCGTCTGCCCCTCACGCACCGCTTTGACAGCCTGCTGCCGCATCACCTGCAAGGTGTGATGATCGAGGGCGCGGCCGTCGGAAGGTCGTTTGCATTTCATGGGGCATATTATCGCTCACATGACACTACTTACGGGAAGGTTGGTAGTTCGATGATCCGCATTCTCGATATTCTATTTTCCTCGTTGGGCCTGGCACTGGGATGGCCTCTACTGCTGCTGATCGCATTCGTTGGTAAGGTGGAGACGGGCTCGCCCATGTTTCGCCAGCAACGTGTGGGGCGCTTTCAGCAACCCTTCACGTTGATAAAGTTCCGCACAATGCGTCCCGGGACAGCATCGGTCGCCACGCACCTTGCAAGCGCCAGCGCCATCACCCCCTTCGGTCGTTTCTTGCGCCGCACGAAGCTCGACGAGTTACCTCAGCTGTGGAACGTGTTGAAGGGAGAGATGAGCCTGGTCGGGCCGCGGCCGTGCCTATTCAACCAGCACGAGCTGATCGAGGAGCGTGCGCGGCGCGGCGTCTTCGATGCGCGTCCGGGCATTACCGGCCTGGCGCAGGTTAATGATATCGACATGTCAACACCGAAGTTGCTGGCCGAGACGGATGCGCGCATGCTGCGCTCCCTGAACACGGCGGCCTATTTCCGCTACATCCTCCTGACGGTGACCGGCAAGGGGGCCGGCGACCGGATTCGTTCCTGAGACCCTCACGTTCTTCATGATCACTCGCCACGCGCGATCGACGCTCGTTTTTCTGTTCGACCTTCTGGCCGCCATCGCCGCGTGGGTTGGAGGTTTCCTGCTGCGCTTCAACTTGGAATGGCCGGCGCATTACGAGAGCAAGCTGCTGGTCGCTGGCGCGATGCTCTTGTTCGTACATGCCATCGGATGCCGGATCGCGGGTCTTTACCGCGGCATGTGGGTGTTTGCCAGCCTGCCCGACCTGAAGCGGGTCCTGAAGGCCATAGCCCTCTCCGCGCTCGCGCTGACCATTCTGATCGCACTCGACCGCGGCGCCCCCGCGCTACCGCGGTCGATGATCGTGCTTTACCCGATGCTGTTATTGATGATCATGGGCGGCGGGCGCGCGGCCTGGCGCATGTGGAAGGAGCACCGCCTGTACGGCGATTTGGTCGCGGCAGGCAAGCCGGTGATTGTGGTCGGCGCAGGCAGAGGCGGGGCCATGCTGGTCCGGGAACTCGAGCGAAACCCCGACTGGCGTGTCGTGGCGATGGTCGATGACAATCGCGATAAGTGGGGTCTTGAGCTGAATGGCCACCCCGTTGCGGGCGGCATTCACACTCTGCCGGCCGTGCTTAAGGAGTACCGCGCTAACCACGTCATTCTCGCAATGCCGTCAGCGGCGTCGGACGCCCTGAAGCATGCGACCGATCTCGCGGTACGTGCGGGTGCGCATGTGTTCACCGTGCCGGGCATCGAAGACCTCATGAACGGCAACGTGGCGATCAACGCCATGCGTCCGGTCGACATTGAGGACTTGCTGGGCCGAGACTCTGTGCACATCGACACCGCACACGTCCACCACATGATTACCGCCAAGACCGTGCTGATCACCGGCGCCGGCGGCTCGATCGGCAGCGAGCTCTGTCGCCAGCTGGCCCGCTTCGCCCCGGCGCGGCTGGTGCTGGTGGAGGCGAGCGAGTTCGCGCTGTACAACATCGAGCAGTGGTTCCGCGTGCACAAGCCCGAGACGCAGATCGAGCCGCTGGCCGGCGACGTGAAGGACGCGGCGCGGCTGGAGGAGATCTTCGCCACCTGGAAGCCGCAGCTCGTCTTCCACGCCGCCGCCTACAAGCACGTGCCGCTGATGGAAGTGGCCAACGCCTGGCAGGCGGTGCGCAACAACGTGCTCGGCACCCTGCTGGTGGCGGCGCACGCGCAGCGCTTCGGGGCCGAGCGCTTCGTGCTGATCTCCACCGACAAGGCGGTGAACCCCACCAACGTGATGGGCGCCACCAAGCGCCTGGCCGAGATGGCCTGCGAGGCACTGCACAGCTCGGGCACGGCCAGCACGCAGATCGAGATGGTGCGCTTCGGCAACGTGCTGGGCAGCACCGGCAGCGTGATCCCCAAGTTCGCCGAACAGATCGCCCGCGGCGGGCCGGTGACGGTGACGCACCCGGACATCAACCGCTACTTCATGTCCATCCCCGAGGCGGCGCAGTTGGTGCTGCAGGCCGCGGCGATGGGCCAAGGGGGCGAGGTGTTCGTGCTGGATATGGGCGAGCCGGTGAAGATCGTCGACCTCGCACGCAACATGATCCGGCTGTCGGGCTATACGGAAGACGAGATCCGCATCGAGTTCACCGGGCTGCGGCCGGGCGAGAAGCTTTACGAGGAGCTGCTGGCGGATGCGGAGGAGACGCGCGAGACGCCGCACCCCAAGCTGCGCATCGCGCGCTCGAGGCCGGTGAATGGGACGTTCCTCGAAGAGCTGGAGCAGTGGCTGGCACAGCCGGGGCCGGTGGCGGATGAAGAGGTGAGGATGGGGCTGAAGCGGTGGGTGACGGAGTATGAGCCGGCGCGGCACTAGATTAGCTCCTCCAGCAGTGGGATATACTTTTGCCGTATCCCACCTTCCCAAGGAGTGTCTCATGACCGCGAGCACCGTCTTTACCAACAACCGCAGCCAGGCCGTGCGCCTGCCAGCCGACATGCGCCTGCCCCCCGATGTGAAACGGGTGGATATCCGCGCACGTGGCGTGGAGCGAATCATCGCGCCGGTGGGCCATACCTGGGACTCCTTCTTCATCGACGGCCCCCAGGTTGCCGACGACTTCATGGAGACCCGCGCCAGCCAGGAACAGCAGGAACGCGAGGCGCTTTGATGCTGCGCTATCTGCTCGACACCAACATCGTGATCTACGTGATCAAGCGCCGGCCGCTTTCGGCGCTGGCCTTGTTCAACGAAAACGCCGGCCATATGGCGATCTCGTCGATCACCCTCGCGGAGTTGATGCACGGCGCTGAAAAGAGCAACGCGCCCACGCGCTCACTGGCCGCAGTCGAGGATTTCTGCAGCCGGCTGGAAGTGCTGCCTTACGGGCCCAAGGCCGCAATGCACTATGGGAGCATCCGCGCCAAGCTGGAATCCCGGGGCCAGACAATCGGTGTCAACGACCTGCACATCGCGGCGCACGCACGCAGCGAGGGGCTGACGCTGGTGTCCAATAATCTGCGTGAGTTTGAGCGCGTGGAAGCGCTGCAGCTGGCGAACTGGGCGATTTGAGTGTGCGGGCACCGAGCAAATGAGTTGCTGGGGTCAGGTCTTGAATCTGCTCGCGAGGCCCACGCCAAGCCAACGTTTATCAGCGAATTGACACAGTTACGAAGGATCTACCGGAGGACCGCGTGAGACATCCGGCTCCTCCCCCATCGCCTGCAGCCGCGCATACACCCCACCGCGCGCCACCAGCTCCGCATGCGTCCCCCGCTCCACGATCCGCCCCGCCTCCATCACCAGGATCTGATCCGCCTTCTCGATCGTCGATAGCCGGTGGGCGATGACGATCGTCGTCCGCCCTGCCATCAGCCGCTCGATCGCCGCCTGGATCAGCCGCTCCGACTCGGTGTCCAGCGCCGAGGTCGCCTCGTCCAGGATCAGGATCGGCGCGTTCTTCAGCAGCGCGCGCGCGATGGCCAGGCGCTGGCGCTGGCCACCGGAGAGCAGCACGCCGTTCTCGCCGATCTCGGTATCGAAGCCCTGCGGCAGGCGGTCGATGAACTCGCGGGCGTTGGCAGCCTCGGCGGCGGCGATGATCTCTTCGCGGCTGGTGCCGGCGAGTTCGCCGTAGGCGATGTTCTCGGCCACCGTGCCGTTGAACAGCGTGACCTGCTGGGTCACCAGCGCGATGTGGTGGCGCAGGTTGGCGAGCGTGTAGTCCTCGACCGCGACGCCGTCGACCAGTAGGCGGCCTTCGTCATGCTGGTAGAAGCGCGGAATGAGGTTGGCCAGCGTGGATTTGCCGCTGCCCGACTTACCGACGAGCGCGATCATCTGCCCCGGCTCGGCCTTGAAGTCGATGTCCTGCAGCGCGCGCCCTTTGGCGCCGGGATAGCCGAAGCCCAGCCCCTGGGCTTCGACGCGGCCAGCGACGCGCGCGCGCTCAACCGTGCCGGTGTCGGGCTCGGGCGCCTCGTCGAGCTGCTCGAAGATGCTGTCGGCCGCCGCGACGCCACGCTGGATGCGCGCGCTGACGCCGCCCAGCAGCTGGATCGCGCGCGGCAGGAGGCCGGCGGCGGTGATGTAGGCGACCACGTCGCCCGCGGAAGCGTCGCCGCGCACCTTGAGCACGGTGAAGAGCAGCAGGCCCATCGACGAATACACGATCAGGTGCATCAGCGCCGAGAAGGTCTCCTGCGTGCGCACCATCTTCAGCTGGCGCTTGGTGTTGTCCGTGCTGGCGGTGACGAAGCGCGAGCGCTCGTAGCCCTCGCCGCCGAAGCTGCGCACCACGCGGTAGCCCTGGATGGTCTCGGAAGCGACATGGGTAACCTCGCCCATCGAGGTCTGGATGTTCTTCGACAGGCGGCGGAACTTGCGGCTGGCGTTCGACACCAGCCAGGCGATCGCCGGCAGCACCACGAGGAGGGTCAGCGTCAGGCGCCAGTTCATCCACAGCAGATAGCTGAGCAGGGCGACGACGGTGAGGCCCTCGCGGAACAGGATCTTGACCGCGTCGGTGGCGGCATCGGTCACCATCGACACGTTGTAGGTGAGCTTGGAGACGAGGTGGCCGGAGTTGTTGGCGTCGTAGAAGCGGTTGGGCAGCACCAGGAAGCTGCCGAAGAGCTGGGTGCGCAGGTCGTGGATGAGCCCGAGCGAGACCCGCGAGATGCCGTAGTTGCCGAGGAAGGTGCCGAGGCCCTCGATCAGCGCGATGACCACGATCATCAGCGGGATGGCGAAGATGAGGTCGAGCGCGTCGAGCCAGGGCAGGCCGGTGGCGATCGGCGCGTCGGGCGCGGCAAGGCCGTCGATGAAGTACTTGAGCACGCTCGCCAGCCCGGCCTTGCAGGCGCCGGCGATCGCAAAGCCGAGGATGCTGAGCGCGAAGTAGCCGAGGAAGGGCCGCGTGTAGCCGAGCAGGCGCATGTACACCTTCATGCTGCTGGCGGCAGGCTTCTCCGCGAGCGTCGGCGCGGTCATCAGTGCGCCTCGTCCCAGTTGTCGCCGGCGCCGACTTCGACCAGCAGCGGCACCTTCAGCTCGGCCACGCCGCCCATCAGCTTCGGCAGCTGTTCGCGGATGGTGTCGAGCTCGGCCCTGGGCACTTCCAGCACCAGTTCGTCGTGCACCTGCAGCACCAGCTTCGACTCGAGGCCGGAGGAGGCCAGCCAGGCGTCGGTGGCGATCATCGCCTTCTTGATCAGGTCGGCGGCCGTGCCCTGCATCGGCGCGTTGATCGCCGCGCGCTCGGCGGCCTGGCGGCGACCGGCCTGGCTGGCGCGGATGTCGGGCAGGTAGAGGCGGCGGCCGAACACGGTCTCGACGAAGCCCTGCTCGCGCGCCTCGGCACGGGTGCGGTCCATGTACTCGGCGACGCCGGGGTAGCGGGCGAAGTAGCGGTCGATCCAGCTCTGCGCGGCGGCGCGCTCGATGCCGAGGTTCTTCGCCAGGCCGTGCGCGCTCATGCCGTAGATGAGGCCGAAGTTGATGACCTTGGCGTAGCGGCGCTGCTCGCTCGTGACCTCGGCCGGCGCCACGCCGAAGACCTCGCCGGCGGTGGCGCGATGCACGTCCTCGCCGTGGGCGAAGGCCTCGAGCAGGCGGGCGTCGTCCGACAGGTGGGCCATGATGCGGAGCTCGATCTGCGAGTAGTCAGCCGAGACGATCAGGTGGTCGCGCGGGGCGATGAAGGCGGCGCGGATGCGGCGGCCTTCGGGGGTGCGGATCGGGATGTTCTGCAGGTTGGGTTCGGAGCTCGACAGCCGGCCGGTGACCGCGGTGGCCTGCGAGAAGCTGGTGTGCACCCGGCCGGTCTTCGGATCGACCATGCGCGGCAGCTTGTCGGCGTAGGTGCTCTTCAACTTGGCGAGGCCGCGGTGCTCGAGCAGCAGCTTCGGTAAAGGGTAGTCCTCGGCGAGCTTTTCCAGCACCTCCTCGTCGGTGGAGGGCTGGCCGGTGGCGGTCTTCTTGACCACCGGCAGGCCGAGCTTGCCGAACAGGATCTCGCCGAGCTGCTTGGGCGAACCGAGGTTGAAGGGCTGGCCGGCGAGATCCTGCGCCTCGCGCTCGAGCGCGTGCAGGCGGCGGCCGAGCTCCTCGGAGTGCTGGCTGAGCAGGAAGGGGTCGATCAGCACGCCGGTACGCTCCATGCGCTGCAACACGGCGAGCACCGGCATCTCGATGTCGCGGTACAGCGCTTCGAGCTGCGGCACGGCCTCGAGCTGGGGCCACAGGTGGCGGTGCAGGCGCAGGGTGACGTCGGCGTCCTCGGCGGCGTACTCGGTGGCGCGCTCGATGGCGACCTCGTCGAAGCCGATCTGCTTGGCGCCCTTGCCGCAGACATCGGTGTAGGTGATGGTCGTGAGGCCGAGGTGGCGCTTGGCGAGCGAGTCCATGTCGTGCGGGCGGTCGGACTCCAGCACGTAGGACTCGAGCAGCGTGTCGTGCGCGATGCCGGCGAGCCGGATGCCATGGTTGGCGAGCACGTGGGCGTCGTACTTGAGGTTCTGGCCGAGCTTGGCATGCTTGTCGGACTCCAGCCAGGGCTTGAGCCTCTCCAGCACCTCGCTCAAGGGCAACTGCGCCGGCGCGTCCGGATTGCGGTGCGCCAGCGGCAGGTAGGCCGCCTCGCCCGGTTCGACCGAGAACGACATCCCCACCAGCTTCGCCGCCATCGGGTCGAGGCTGGTCGTTTCGGTGTCGAAGGCGGTGAGCGCGGCGGCGGAGATCTTCTCCAGCCAGTCGTCGAAGCTGGGCCAGTCGAGGATGGTCACATACACCGGATCAATGGGGTCAGACCCCTTTGATCCTGATCCGGCGATCAATGGGGTCTGACCCCATTGATCGCCCTGGCCGTCGAAGCGCCGCGTCTCGGCCGCAGCCTTGGATGCGGCCACGCTCTCCGCGCCGCCATCCAGATCCTTCAGCCACGAGTTGAACTCGAAGCGCTCGTACAGCGCGCGCAGCGCCGCCTTGTCGTCGTCGCGCGCCGGCAGTTCGTCCAGCCCCACCGGCAGCTCGACGTCGGTCGCCACCGTCACCAGCTTGCGGCCCAGCGGCAGGAAATCCAGATGCCGGCGCAGGTTCTCGCCCACCTTTCCGCCCACCTTGTCGGCATTGGCGACCAGGTTGTCGAGCGTGCCGTATTCGGTGAGCCACTTCACCGCGGTCTTGGGCCCGCACTTCTCCACGCCCGGCACGTTGTCCACCGTGTCGCCGACCAGCGCCAGGTAGTCGACGATGCGCTCGGGCGGCACGCCGAACTTGGCCTCGACGCCGGCCTCGTCGAGTACCTCCTCGTTCATCGTGTTGACCCACCTCACACCCGGGCGCACGAGCTGCGTGAGGTCCTTGTCGCCGGTCGAGATCACCACCTCCCAGCCACGCTCGAGCGCCTGGCGGGTGAGCGTGCCGATGACGTCGTCAGCCTCCACGCCCTCGACCGACAGCAGCGGCCAGCCTTCGGCCACCACCGCCTCGTGCAGCGGCGCGATCTGCGCGCGCAGGTCGTCGGGCATCGGCGGGCGGTGCGACTTGTATTCGGGATACCAGTCGTCGCGGAAGGTCTTGCCCTTGGCGTCGAAGACGCAGGCGCGAAATTCTGCCTTGTAGTCGCTTTCCAGCCGCCTTAGCATCGACAGCACCCCCCGGATCGCGCCCGTCGGCTCGCCGTGCGAGTTGCGCAGGTCGGGCAGCGCATGGAAGGCGCGATAGAGATAGCTGGAGCCGTCGACGAGCAGCAGGGTGGGCATCTTCTGGAACATCCTTGCGGGAAACCGGGCGGGCTGCGGCACGATCCAACGAGTCATCGGATCAATGGGGTCTGACCCCATTGATCCGATGACCATCGATTCTGGCGCCGGCCTAGAACACAGACGAGAACAACATGACCGCGAAAGACAAACTCCCCCGCAGCGTGCCCGACAGCACCGCGCCGCGCTACAACGCGCGCGAGTCCTGGCGGATCTTCGGGATTATGGCAGAGTTCGTGGAGGCGACCGAACGGCTGTCCGCGATCCGCCCGGCGGTGTCGATCTTCGGCAGCGCGCGCACGCCGCCCGACCACATGTACTACATGCTCACCGAAAAGATCGCCCGCCTGCTCTCGGACTCGGGCTTCGCGGTGATCTCGGGCGGCGGCCCGGGGATCATGGAGGCGGCCAACAAGGGCGCCTTCTTCGGCAAGAGCCCCTCGGTGGGGCTCAACATCCAGCTCCCGCTCGAGCAGGACGCGAATCCCTACCAGGACATCTCGCAGACCTTCCAGCACTTCTTCGCGCGCAAGTTCATGTTCGTGAAGTTCGCCGCGGCCTATGTGGTGATGCCCGGCGGCTTCGGCACGCTCGACGAGCTGCTCGAGGCGATGACCCTGGTGCAGACCAAGAAGAGCCGCCAGATCCCAATCATCCTGGTGCACCGCCCGTTCTGGCAGGGCCTGCTCGACTGGCTGCGCGACCGCCTGGTCGCCGAAGGCATGATCAACCCGGAAGACCTCGACCTGGTGCAGGTCATCGACCAGCCCGAGGAGGTGGTCGAGGCGATCTTCAAGCACTATGAGCGCCGCGGCTTCCAGCCCCTGCCCGCCGAGCGCGAGATGATGCTGAACCTGTGAGTCCTGCGGGCGCGGCCACGCCCCTCCGGGCTCGCGCCCGCCCTGCCGCGCCGCGCGGCCGGCGTATCCGGCGCATTGCGGCTAGAATTGAGGCACTTTCAGGAGAACATCATGCGCCGCACCCTTTTCGCCCTGCTGCTCGCCGCCGCCGTGCCGGCCTTCGCCCAGCAGCCCGCGAACCTCGAACCGATTCCCGAGCCGCCGCCGATGCCGGCCGAGGGCGCTGCCAGCGACGAACCCGAGGTGACCATCCTCCAGCGCGGCGAGGACACCGTCACCGAGTACCGCATCCGCGGCAAGCTCTACATGGTCAAGGTGACGCCGCCGCATGGCGTGCCCTACTACCTGATCGACAAGGAAGGCAACGGCCAGATGGTGCGCCACGACGGCACGCCCGACCTCGCCGTACCGATGTGGGTGATCAAGTCCTGGTGAGCACGACCGCCGCACCGCTGGTGCGCAGCTTTGCCCCGCTGTTCCGCGCCGACGCGCGCGTGCTGGTGCTCGGCAGCATGCCGGGCGCGACCTCGCAGGCGGCCGGGGAATACTACGCCCAACCGCGCAACGCTTTCTGGCAGATCATGAGCGCGCTGTTCGGCGCCGGGCCCGAGCTGCCCTACGCGCAGCGGCTCGAGCGCCTCGCCGCCGCGGGCGTGGCGCTGTGGGACGTCATCAGCTACTGCGAGCGCGCCGGCAGCAAGGACAACGCAATCATCCCCGCCAGCGTCAAGGTCAACGATTTCGCTGGCCTACTCCACGACTGCCCACAGATTCGCCACATTTTTTTCAACGGTACTTTCGCTGAGAAGGTGTTTCGTCGCCATGTGCTTAATCGCGTCGCTTCGCGCGAGCTGTTTTTAACCCGCCTGCCATCAACAAGCCCAACATACGCGTCACTCCACTTCGACGCGAAGCTTGCGGCTTGGCAAGCAGTGCGCGCCGCAGTCACGCTCGACTCGGCGGCACACTAGCCCCTATTCCGCCTTCACGGTACGCCACCGGAGTCCGCATGTCCGTCTTCACCCCCGTTCCCGAATCCGCGCTCGCCGACTGGCTCAAGGACTACGCCATCGGCCGCCTGGTGGAACTCAAGGGCATCTCGGCCGGCGTGCAGAACAGCAATTTCTTCGTCACCACCACGCTCGGCCGCTACGTGCTGACGCTGTTCGAGGGCATCCCGCGCGCCGAGCTGCCCTACTACCTGCACCTGATGGCCCACCTCGCGCGCCACGGCCTGCCGGTGCCGGGTCCGATCGCCAACCGCCACAACGAATACCTCGGCACCCTGCAGGACCGCCCCGCCGCGCTCGTCGTGCGGCTGTCGGGCAGCTCCGAGATGAGCCCGCGCCTGCCGCACTGCGAAAAGGTCGGCGCCATGCTCGCCGGCCTGCACCTGGCCGGCCAGTCCTACGGCCGCCGCCAGGAGAACCCGCGCGGCGCGGCCTGGCGCGCCGCCACCGCGCAGGTCGTGCGCCCCTTCCTGCCCGCCGACGAGCAGGCGCTGCTCGACGCCGAGCTCGCCTTCCAGGCCACCATCGACGTCGACGCACTGCCTGCCGGCGCCATCCACGCCGACCTCTTCCGCGACAACGTGCTGTGGGACACCGACGCCGACGGCGATGTGCGCATCGGCGGCGTCATCGACTTCTACTTCGCCGGCTACGACGCACTGCTGTTCGACGTCGCGGTCACCGTCAACGACTGGTGCTCCACGCCGGGCTGCGGTCTCGACGATGCGCGCGCCGCCGCGCTGCTCGACGCCTACCATGCCGAGCGCCCCTTCACCGACGCCGAGCGCGCCGCCTGGCCGGCGATGCTGCGCGCCGCCGCGCTGCGCTTCTGGCTGTCGCGCGCGGCCGACTTCCATCTGCCGCGTGCCGGCGAGATGGTGCTGGTGAAGGACCCCAACGAGTACCGCGACATCCTGCGCCTGCGCATCGCCGGGGTGCCGCCGCTGCCGCGCTGACCCGCGCCCGGAAAGACCGCGATGAATTCTGCAACGCCCCCGCCCCGCCACCCCCATCCGCCCGCGCCCGCCCCCGGCGACGTGGCGCCCGCCCACGCCCTCAACTGGCTGGCCGAAGGCTGGCGGCTGTTCATGAAGGCGCCCGGCGCCTGGGTGATCCAGGCCCTGATCTTCTTCGTCATCATCGCCGCGCTCGGCATGCTGCCCTTCCTCGGCTGGGCCGCCGCGCCCATCGCCCTGCCCGTGCTGGTCGCCGGCATGCTCTCGGGCGCGCAGCAGCTCGACCGCGGCGAGGGGCTGCGCATCGACGCGCTGTTCGACGGCATCCGCCGCCACGCCGGCAACCTCCTGCTGCTGGGCGCCTTCCACCTGCTCGGGCTGCTGCTGGCCGCGCTGGCGGCCGCGGCGATCGGCGGCAGCGCCGCGCTCACCGGCATGGCAGTGGGTGCCATGGCCGGCATGGGCATGGCGGCCGGCGGCATGATGTTCGGCGTCGCCGTGTTCACCGTGCTGTGGGCGCTGCTGATGATGGCGCTGTGGTTCGCCCCCGCCCTGGTCATGCTGCACGAGGTCGCACCGCTCGATGCGATGCGCTTGTCCGTGCGCGCCTGCTTCCACAACCTGCTCGCCTTCCTCGTGCTCGCCGCGCTGCTCTACGTGGCCGTGTGGGTGGCGATGCTGCCCGCCGGGCTCGGCATGCTGGTGCTGATCCCGGTGACCGCCGGCGCGCTCTACGCGGCGTGGAAGGAGACCTTCTCGCCCCTGCTCGCCCTGCCCGCACCGCCCGCCGCGGACACCCCGACGGTGTCCGGGGACGAGCCTCGCAGCTGAAGCCCACGCCCCCTTCCCCGAACTCGACGCCCCCAAGGACCGCCCTCCGTCCATGCAAGCACAACAACTCCCGATGCCGCGCGGCTGGGCCTGGCTGCGCGAAGGCCTGCAGCTGTGGCGCCGCAACCCGGCGCTGATCACCTTCGCCACCTTCGGCTATCTGCTCTCGATCGTCGTCATCAGCATCGTCCCGCTCATCGGCCAGCTCGTCGCCTCGCTGCTGATGCCGGCGCTGTCGGTCGGCGTGCTCAACGCCTGCCGCGCCACCGACGCCGGCCGCAAGGTCGGGCCGGACGTGCTGTTCTCCGGCTTCAAGACCAACCTTCAGTCCCTGGTGGCGATCGGCGGCCTCTACCTCGCCGGCACCCTCATCGTGCTGCTGCTGGTGGCGATGGTCGATGACGGCAGCCTGTCCGCCGTCATGCGCGGGGAAGACCTCGAGGCCCACCTCGGCGAAGACTCGTCGATCGGCTTCACCCTCTTCGTCGGCGCGCTGCTGTCCACGCCGGTGATGATGGCCTACTGGTTCGCGCCCGCGCTCGCCGGGTGGTGGAAGGTGCCGGCCGCCAAGGCGATGTTCTTCAGCTTCTATGCCTGCCTGCGCAACTGGCGGCCCTTCCTCGCCTATGCGATCGGGCTGGCGATCTTCGGCGGCATCCTCCCCGGCATCCTGATCGCGGTGCTGGGCCTGCTCTCGCCCACGCTCGGCAGCCTCGCCTCGCTGCCGATCCCGCTGATCATCCTGCCGGTGATCTTCAGCAGCTTCTACACCGCCACCCGCGACGTCTTCGGCCTGCCCGACGGCAGCGCGCCGCGGCCGGCCGGCACGCTGGCGGACGAACGCAGTGAGGACTGAAGGCGAGGCCCCGCCACCCGGCATGGAAGACGACGGCAGCCTGCCGCTGGGCGTGCTCGGCGGCACCTTCGACCCCATCCACCTCGGCCACCTGCGGCTCGCGGAAGAGGCGCGCGAGGCGCTCGGGCTCGGCGGCCTGCGCCTGATCCCGGCCGGCCGCCCGCCCCACCGCGGCGAACCCGGCAGCACGCCCGAGGACCGCCTGGCGATGGCCCGCCTCGCCACCGCAGGCAACCCTGCGCTGCAGGTGGACGACGGCGAAGTGCGTGCGCAGCAGAAGAGCTACACCGTGCTCACCCTCGAGCGCCTGCGCGCCGAGCTCGGCCCGCGCCAGCCGCTGGTGCTGATCCTGGGCGCCGACGCCTTCGAGGGCCTGCCGACCTGGCACCGATGGACCGAGCTCTTCGCGCTCGCCCACGTCGCGGTCGCCAATCGTCCCGGCTATGCGCCGCACGGCCGGCGCTGGCCGGCCACGCTGTCGCCCGCGCTCGACGCCGCCTGCCGCGACCGCCACACCGCCAGCCCGGAGGATCTGCGCGCCACGCCTGCCGGCCGCGTGATCCCCTTCGACATGACGCCGCTGGCGATCTCCGCCTCGCTGATCCGCGATCTCGTTCGCAACGGACACAGCGCGCGTTATTTGCTGCCCGATTCCGTTCTCGAATATATTGCCGCGCACCATCTGTACCAGAGATAGCGCGGAGACCGGGAAGGTCTCCGCACGCCCCGTGGGAGCGGGCTTGCCCGCGAAGGGGCACCCTGTTCGCGGGCAAGCCCGCTCCCACAACAGCCCGCTCAAACGACAGCCGCTCACACGACGGAAATTTCCGCCTCACCCCAAGGACCCGAATGGACACCCCCTCCCTCGAGAAGATCGTCATCGCCGCGCTTGAAGACATCAAGGCCCGCGACATCGAAGTCATCGACACTTCCAGCCACACCCCGCTGTTCGACCGCATCATCATCGCCAGCGCCGAATCCGGCCGCCAGACGCGCGCGCTGGCGCAGAACGTCCATGACAAGGTCAAGGAAGCCGGCGGCGAGGTGATCGGCACCGAGGGCCAGGACACCGGCGAGTGGGTGCTGGTCGACCTCGGCAACATCGTCGTCCACGTCATGCAGCCCGCGGTGCGCGCGCACTACAAGCTCGAGGAACTCTGGCGCACGCCGCCCGCCAGCCGCCGCAGCGCCGCGCACTGACATGAAGCTGGTCGTCGTCGCCGTCGGCCATCGCATGCCGGGATGGGTGCAGGCCGGCTTCGACGAGTTCGCCCGCCGCATGCCGCGCGAGCTCACGCTGCAGCTGGTGGAGGTGAAGGCCGAACCGCGCACCAGCGGCAAGACCGTGGAGGCGATGATGGCCGCCGAGGCCGTCCGCATCGAAGCCGCGCTGCCGGCGCGCTGCCGGCGCGTCATCCTCGACGAACGCGGTGCCGATCTCGGCACCTTGGCGCTCGCGCGCCGTCTCGAGGCCTGGCAGGCCGATGGTGACGACGTCGCCTTCATCGTCGGCGGGCCTGACGGGCTCGCTCCCGCGCTCAAGGCCTCCGCCCACGAGGCGATCCGCCTCTCCAGCCTGACCCTTCCCCACGCCCTGGTGCGCCCGCTGCTGGCCGAGGCGCTGTATCGCGCGTGGACGGTGCTGAAGAACCACCCCTATCACCGCGAGTGACCCGCGGGCGCGGGCGGCGACCGCGCGCGAAACCCATTAGAATTCGGGGCACACCGCCTCGCCGCACGTCCGCGCGCCTGCGTGCATCCGTGCCGCGCACCACCGACTTCCCGCCATGACCATCGCCCCGCGCATCTACCTCGCCTCCAAGAGCCCCCGCCGCCGCGACCTGCTGCGTCAGATCGGGGTCAATTTCGACGTCCTCACCTTCCGCTCCGGCGAACGCGGGGAAGACCCCGACGTCGACGAGACGCCGCTGCCCGGCGAGGCCGTCGAGCGCTACGTCGAGCGTCTCGCCCTCGCCAAGGCCCAGGCCGGGGTGCGCCGCGTGCGGTGGCGCAAGCTGCTGCCGCAGCCGGTGCTGTCCGCCGACACCACGCTCGAGCTCGACGGCGAGATCATCGGCAAGCCGCGCGACAGCGCTGATGCCCACGCCATCCTCGCCCGCCTGTCCGGGCGCAGCCACCGCGTGCTCACCGCGCTCGCGGTCAGCGACGGCGAGCGCACGCGCAGCCGGCTATCGACGAGCGAGGTGCGCTTCCGCACCCTGTCCGAGCACGACATCCGCCGCTACATCGCCACCGGCGAGCCGATGGACAAGGCCGGCGCCTACGGCATCCAGGGTCACGCGGCGATCTTCATCGAGGAGATCCGCGGCAGCTATTCCGGGATCATGGGCCTGCCGCTGTTCGACACCGCGGCCCTGCTCGACGTCTTCGGCTATCCGCTGTGAGCGCGCCCCAGTCATGAGCATCGAATTCCTCATCAACTTCACCCCCCAGGAAACCCGCGTCGCGCTCGTCGAGCAGGGCGTGGTGCAGGAACTGCACGTCGAACGCACCGCCAGCCGCGGCATCGTCGGCAACATCTACCTCGGCAAGGTGGTGCGCGTGCTGCCCGGCATGCAGTCGGCCTTCATCGACATCGGCCTCGAGCGCACCGCCTTCCTGCACGTCGCCGACATCTGGAGCGACCGCCAGGCGGGCGAGGTCGCGCGTCCGATCGAGCGCATCCTCGCCGAAGGCCAGAGCCTGATGG
Organism: Thauera sp. JM12B12; assembly: GCF_039614725.1. Taxonomy (NCBI): domain Bacteria; kingdom Pseudomonadati; phylum Pseudomonadota; class Betaproteobacteria; order Rhodocyclales; family Zoogloeaceae; genus Thauera; species Thauera sp. JM12B12. The sequence continues at coordinate 3,868,727 of NZ_CP154859.1, forward strand.
TGCAGGTGCTCAAGGACCCGATCGGCACCAAGGGCGCGCGCCTGTCCACCCAGATCAGCCTCGCCGGGCGGCTGCTGGTGTACCTGCCGCAGGAAAAGCACATCGGCATCTCGCAGCGCATCGAGGACGAAGCCGAACGGGAGGCCCTGCGCAGCCGGCTCACCGCGCTGGTCCCCGAAGAAGAGCCCGGCGGCTTCATCGTGCGCACGATGGCCGAATCCGCCTCCGACGCCGAGCTCGCCGCCGACATCGCCTACCTGCGCAAGCTGTGGCGCGAGATCTCCACCTCCACGGTCGGCCTGTTCCCGCCCAAGGTCCTGCACGAAGACCTCGGCCTCGGCCAGCGCACCCTGCGCGACCTGGTCACCGACGAGACCAGCCGCATCCGCGTCGACTCGCGGGAAAACTTCCAGAAGCTGACCGCCTTCGCCGCCGAATACACGCCCAAGGTGCTGCCGCTGCTCGAGCACTACAGCGGCGAGCGGCCGCTGTTCGAGCTCTACAACGTCGAGGAGGAAATCCAGAAGGCGCTCGCCCGCCGCGTCGATCTCAAGTCCGGCGGCTACCTGATCATCGACCAGACCGAGGCGATGACCACGGTCGACGTCAACACCGGCGGCTTCGTGGGCGCACGCAACTTCGACGACACCATCTTCAAGACCAACCTCGAGGCCAGCCAGGCGATCGCCCGCCAGCTGCGGCTGCGCAACCTCGGCGGCATCATCATCATCGACTTCATCGACATGGAGAACGTCGAGCACCGCGAGATGGTGCTCGAGGAGTTCCGCAAGGCGCTGTCGCGCGACCACACCAAGATGAGCATCAACGGCTTCACCGCGCTCGGCCTGGTGGAGATGACGAGAAAGCGCACCCGCGAGTCGCTCGCCCACCTGCTGTGCGAGCCCTGCCCCACCTGCAGCGGCCGCGGCGAGGTCAAGACCGCGCGCACGGTGGCCTACGAGATCCTGCGCGAGCTGCTGCGCGAGGCGCGCCAGTTCAACGCCAAGGAATTCCGCGTGCTCGCCGCGCCCAACGTGATCGACCTCTTCCTCGACGAGGAAAGCCAGTCGCTGGCGATGCTGTCGGACTTCATCGGCAAGAAGGTGTCGCTGCATGCCGAAGGCAGCTACACGCAGGAGCAATACGACATCGTGCTGCTGTGAGCCAGGCACCGATCGATCCGGCCGAACCGCGGCCCGCACGCTTTGCCAATCCCGTCGTGCGCTGCCTGGCCGCCACCCGGCCGGCCTTCCTGTCGGTCACGCTGGTCGGCTGCCTGCTCGGCATCGCGAGCGCGCACGCGGGCGGCGTGGCGATCGACGCGACGGGTGCCGTGCTGACCGTGCTGCTGGCGCTGGCCGCGCACGCGGGTGGCAACGTCGTCAATGACTACCACGACGCACTGAGCGGCGCCGACGACGCCAACATCGCCCGCCTGTTCCCCTTCACGGGTGGCAGCCGCTTCATACAGAACGGCGTGCATACCGCCCGCCAGACGGCCGTGCTCGGCTACGGCCTGCTCGCCGCGGTGGTGCCGGGCGGCCTGTGGCTGACCTGGCAGGCCGGGCCGGGCCTGCTGCTGATCGGCGCCGCCGGCCTGGCGTTGGGCTGGGCCTACTCCGCCCCGCCGCTCAAGCTGGTGAGCCGCGGCTGGGGGGAGTTCGTCATCGCCACGTGCTGGCTGCTGGTGGTGGTGGGCGCGGACTACGTCCAGCGCGGCGCCCTCGACATCCTGCCCCTCGCGGCCGGGCTGTCCTACGCCCTGCTGGTGGCCAACCTGCTGTTCATCAACCAGTTCCCCGACCACGACGGCGACGCCGCGAGCGGCAAGCGCACCCTGGTGGTGCGCCTCGGCCCGGAGGTCGCGAAATGGGGCTACACGCTGATCGCGATCGTCGCCCATGGCTGGCTGATCGCGATGGTCGCGGCCAACCTGCTGCCGCAGAAGGCTGCCGCAGCGGCGATGACGGTGGCGCTGTCCCTGCCTGCCGGCCGCGACCTGCTCGCCTATGCGACGCAGCCCGCCGCGCTCGCGCCCGCGATCAAGCGCACCATCGTCGCCGCGCTCGCCCACGGCACCGTCCTCGCCGGCGTGCTCGCCTTTGCCTGAGCCCCGCGCCCGCGACGCACGGCGCAGGGCGCCCATGCCGGCGCGGTGCAGGCGGCGCGCGGCCGCTCAGACGCCGAGATAGCGCTGCCAGAGCTCGCGGCGGGCGTCGAGCTCGGCCGCGCTGCCCTGCCAGGCGATGCGCCCGCGCTCGAGGATCAGGTTGCGGTCCGCGAGCGGCAGCAGCTTCTCGACGTACTTGTCGACCACCAGCGTGGTCTGCCCCTGGGCCTTGAGCAAGGCCAGGCAGCGCCAGATCTCCTCGCGGATCACCGGCGCCAGGCCTTCGGTCGCCTCGTCCAGGATGAGCAGGCGCGGGTTGGTCGACAGCGCGCGCGCAATCGCCAGCATCTGCTGCTCGCCACCCGAGAGCTGGTTGCCCATGTGCCCGGCACGCTCGGCCAGGCGCGGGAAGAGCGCATACAGGCCGTCCAGGGTCCACGGCTGCGCCACCCCATTGCGGCGATCGGCGAAGGCGACGAGGTGCTCGCGCACGGTCAGGTTTGGAAAGCACTGGCGGCCCTCGGGGACGATGGCCACCCCGAGGCGGGCGATGTGATCGGCGCGCGCGCCATGGATGGGCTGGCCGTCGAACAGGATCTCCCCGCGCTCCGGACGCAGGCCACCGACGAGGGCCTTGATCGTGGTGCTCTTGCCCATGCCGTTGCGCCCGAGCAGGGCCACGACCTCGCCGGGCTGGATGTCGAAGTCCAGCCCGAACAGGACCTGGCTGGCGCCATAACCGGCCTCGAGGCCGCGGCAGCGCAACAGCGGCGCGCTCATCGCCCGCCTCCGCAGATAGGCACGCACCGCCCCCGTGGGCGCGGGCTGGCCCGCGAAAGCCGCGCATCCGGCTGCGACATGCGCGGGCAAGCCCGCGCCCACGGGGGAAGCGTCATCTGCATGACGGTGCCTCCGTGCCCAGATACACCGACTGCACCTCGGGATGCCCCTTTACATGCGCGGCGTCCCCCGAGGTCAGCACCTTCCCATACACCAGCACCGAGATGCGGTCCGCGAGCTGGAAGACCGCGTCCATGTCGTGCTCGATCAGCAGGATCGCGGTCTCGCTGCGCAGGCTGCGGATCAGCGCCACCATCTGCTGCGAGTCCTCCGGCCCCATGCCGGCCATCGGCTCGTCGAGCAACAGCAGCTTCGGTGCCGAGGCCAGCGCCAGCGCCACGTCGAGCCGCTTCTGCACGCCGTGCGGCAGCGTGCCGGCGTTGCGCTCGAGCACCTCGGCCAGGCCCACGCGCTGCGCCAGCGCCTCGGCGCGTCGCTGCAGGGCGTGCTCGGCATCGCGCCGCGCCAGGCTGCGAAAGCTCGACCCGGCGTGCGCCTGCACCGCCAGCAGCAGGTTGTCGCGCACGCTGTCGTTGCGGAACACGCTGGTGATCTGGAAGCAGCGCGCGAGACCGTGCCGGCTGCGCTGGTGCGGCGCCAGCCGGGTCAGCTCGGTGCCGTCGAGCACGATGCGCCCGGCATCGGCCGGCAGCAGGCCGGAGATGAGATTGACCAGCGTCGACTTGCCCGCGCCGTTGGGGCCGATCAGCGCGTGGACCTCGCCGGCCTCGACGGCGAGGTCCACATGGTCGGTGGCGAGCAGGCCGCCGAAGCGCTTGACCAGGCCCTCGGCCCTGAACAGGCTCATCGCGCCGCCTCCCCGGCGCCGCGGCGCTCGAACAGCGCGGCGACGCCATGAGGCGCATGGAACACGACGAGCAGCAACAGGAGCCCGAGCGGCCAGTGCCAGTAGTCGGTGTGCAGCTTCAGCACCTCCTCCAGCGTCAGCCACAGCGCCACCCCGAGCGGCGCGCCCCAGCGCCGGCCGGCGCCACCGAGCATCACCATCACCAGCAGCAGCGCCGACTGCGTCCAGTGCATCAGCGACGGGCTGACGAAGGCGTTGTGGCTGGCGAGCAGACCGCCCGCCAGGCCCGCCACCGCGCCGGCGGCGACGAAGCCGGCGAGCTTGAGCCGATACACCGGGTAGCCGAGCGCCACCATGCGCGTCTCGTTGTCGCGGATGCCGCGCAGCGCGTGGCCGTAGCGCGAATGCGCGACCCGGCTGAAGAGCGCGAAGATCAGCGCCGCGATCGCCAGCACCACCCAGTAGAAGACCTGCGCATGCGCGCCGTCGAGCCAGGCGCCCATCTCGAGCGGCGTGTAGATCCCGTAGCCGTCGTCACCGCCCCAGGTACGCAGCGACACCGCGAGGTAGTACAGCATCTGCGCGAAGGCGAGCGTGATCATGATGAAGTACACCCCGCGCGTGCGCAGCGACACCGCACCGATCGCCGCCGCGGCGAGTCCCGCGACCGCCGCCGCGCTCCCCCAGGCCAGCCAGGCCGACGAGACCCCGGCCTCGACCAGCGCCACCACGGTGTACGCGCCGACGCCGATGAAGCCCGCATGGCCGAGCGCCGCCATGCCGCCGTAGCCGAGGATGAAGTTGAGGCTGGTGGCGGCGATCGCCACGATCAGCACCCGGCGCACGAAGCCGACGTAGTACTCCAGCCCGAAGGCGGGCGCGACCAGCGGGAAGGCCGCGAGCAGCGCCAGCACCAGCCAGGGCAGGCGGCGCGCGAGGCCGGGGAAATGCGCAGGGCGGTCGAAAGCCATCGTCAGCAGCGCTCCCACGGCCGAAGCCCACGCCACGAGACGACCAGCCAAGACGCGAGCGTGCTGCACGATCACGGCCCTCATCCGCGCGCCGGGAACAGCCCCGCCGGCTTGAGCGTGAGCACCGCCGCCATCAGCACGTACATCGCGATGCCGGCCAGCGCCGGGCCGAGGTCGGCCGCCACCGAAGGCGGCAGCACCGCGCGCAGCGCCGGCGGCAGGAAGGCGCGGCCGGCGGTATCCACCAGGCCGACCAGCAGCGCGGCGACGAACGCGCCGCGCACCGAGCCGATGCCGCCGATCACGATCACCACCAGCGCGGGGATCAGGATTGCCTCGCCCATGCCGATCTGCACCGACGTGATCGGCGCCATCAGCGCCCCGGCGAGCGCGGCGAGCGCCGCGCCGAGCGCGAACACGAAGGCGAACACCCCGCCCACGCGCACGCCCATGTACTCGGCCATCTGCCGGTTGGAGGCGCCGGCGCGCACCAGCATGCCGACGCGGGTGTTGTTGACCAGCAGGTAGAGCCCGAGCGCCACCGCCAGCCCGGCACCGATCAGCAGCAGGCGGTAGGCCGGATAGGGCAGGCCCTCGACCAGCTGCACCGGTCCGGCCAGCGCCGTAGGCGTCGAGGCCATGATCGGCGCCACGCCCCAGATCGCCTTCACCGCGTCGTCGGCGATCAGGATGATGCCGAAGGTGGCGAGCACCTGAACGAGGTGGTCACGCCGGTACAGGCGGCGGATGACGACGAATTCGAGCACGGCAGCGACCGCCACCGTCACCCCGACCGCAGCGGCAACGGCGAGCGCGAACGCACCGCTCGCCTCATGCACGCGCGCCGCCACGTAGGCGCCGGCCATGTAGAGCGAGCCGTGGGCGAGGTTCATGGTGTCCATGATGCCGAACACCAGCGTCAAGCCGGCGGCGATCAGGAACAGCATGAGCCCGTAGCCCAGGCCGTTGAGCAGCTGCTCGAAGACGAAGATGGCATCCATCGGGGAGATCGGGTGATGGTGTGGTTGCGGCGTGCTGCGCGCGAACACGAGATCGCAGCAGACTCCGAAGAGTCGCGAGCGCGTTGTGGGAGCGGGCTTGCCCGCGAATGCGCCCCCGGGTCAGAGCCATTCGCGGGCATGCCCGCTCCCACGGGCGTCCGCCCGTACCGAGTTGAGCCTTACATCTTGCACTGGCCGACGTAGGCGTCCTGGTGCTGCTCCAGCGTCACACCCACGAGCTTGTTGGTGATGCGGCCCTCGGCGTCCTTGCCCACTTCGCGCAGGTAGTAGTTCTGCACCGGGAAGTTGTTGGCGCCGTACTTGAACTCGCCACGCACCGACTTGAAGCTCGGATTCTTCAGCGCCTTCAGCACGGCCTCACGGTCTTCCACCTTTCCGCCGACGTCGCGCACCGCAGCGTCCATCGCCATCAGCGTGTCGTACGCCATCGCCGCATATACGGACGGGTAGCGGCCGTCGTACTTCTGGCGGAAGGCTGCGACGAACTCGGCGTTGGCGGGGTTCTGCAGGTCGTGCGTCCAGTGCGCGGTGTTGAGCACGCCGAGCATCGGCTCGCCCACCGCCTGGATCACGTCCTCGTCGGCCGAGAAGCCGGGTGCGATCAGCGGCACGTCCTTGAGGCCGCCGCCGACGAACTGCTTGACGAAGTTGATGCCCATCGCGCCGGGCAGGAAGAAGAACACCGCGTCCGGCTTGGCGGCGCGGATCTGCGCGATCTCGGCGGCGTAGTCGATCTGGCCGAGCTTGGTGTAGATCTCGTCCTTCACCGCACCCTTGTACAGGCGCTTGAAGCCGTTGAGGTGGTCCTTGCCCGCCGGGTAGTTGGGGGCGATCAGCACGACGTTCTGGTAGCCCTTCTCGTTGGCGACCTTGCCGGCGGCCTCGTCGTAGGTGTCGTTCTGGTACTGGGCGAAGAAGTACGGGTTGCACTTGTCGCCGGCATAGGCGCTCGGGCCGGGGTTGGCCGACAGGTAGGGGACCTTGGCGGCGAACAGCGCCGGGCCGACCGCGAGCGCGGCGTTGGAGCCGATCGGGCCGGTGAAGAAGTCGATCCTGTCGCGCTGCAGGTAACGGGCGACGAGCTGGTTGGCCTGCTCCGGGTTGCCGCCGAAGTCGCTGCGCAGGAACTCCGCCGGCTGACCTCCGAGTTGGCCGCCAAGCTTCTCGATCGCCAGCTCGAAACCGTCGCGCGCCTCGGCGCCGAGCGCCGCGAAGGGTCCGGAGATGTCGAGCGCGATGCCGACCTTGATGTCGGCAGCGTGGACGGCGGCGGCGCCGAAAAGCGCCAGGGCGACGGCGAACTTCTTCATCGACTGCATTCGGGGTCTCCTCGTTGTGGTGATGGTTTGCCGCGAACGCCGCGGCCGTGCGACCAGTCGCTCATGCCCCGGCCCGCACAACCGTCGGATTCTAGCGTGAGTGGCGCCCCGCGACCGCACCGCGCGCCACAATCCCTGAAGGATCGAACGCTCGTGGGAGCAGGTGTCTGTGGAAGCGGGCTTGCCCGCGAACGATCAATGGGGTCAGACCCCATTGATCCCGGACCGGGGTCGCTGTCGAGACTGTATGAAATTCCACCTTCTTCACAGCGGCGGGCGCCAGCCCTGCTAGACTTGCGGCTTGTGCCAGCGCTGGCATCCTTGAAGCAGCACCACGCCCCATGATCGGACGCATCACCGGCACCCTGCTGGAAAAGAACCCGCCGCAGATCCTCGTTGACGTGCACGGCGTCGGCTACGAGATCGACGTGCCGATGAGCACCTTCTACAACCTGCCCGCCACCGGCGGCGCGGTGAGCCTGCACACGCACCACGTGGTGCGCGAGGACGGCCACTTCCTGTTCGGCTTCGCCACCGACGAGGAGCGCGCCGCCTTCCGCCAGCTGCTCAAGGTCTCGGGCGTGGGCGCGCGCATGGCGCTGGCCGTGCTGTCGGGCTTGTCGGTCAATGACCTCGCCCAGGCGGTGGCGCTGCAGGAGGCGGGCCGGCTGGTCAAGATCCCCGGGATCGGCAAGAAGACCGCCGAGCGCCTGCTGCTGGAGCTGCGCGACAAGCTGGGCAAGGCCCTGCCCAGCATGGCCGGTGCCCGCCTGGCCGCGGCGCCGGGCGTGGCGCCCGATACGAAGAGCGACATCCTCAACGCCCTGCTTGCGCTCGGCTACAACGAGCGCGAGGCGCTGTCCGCCATGAAGGGGCTGGCGGAAGATGTCGGCGTGTCGGACGGCATCCGCCAGGCGCTCAAGGCGCTGTCGAAGTCATGATCGACGCAGTCCGTGCCGGCGCCTTCGACGTGCCAGGCAGCGACCACGAGCGCAGTACGCGTGCGCAGCCATGGCGCGCCAACGAAGCATCCCCGGCCAGCACCACGCCTGCGCCACGCGGGCCGGCGATCCGGCAGAGGACACTCCGATGATCGAAACCGACAAGCTCAAGGCCGCCGCGCCCGCCGAGCGCCTGATCTCCGCCGCCCCCGCCGACCGCCAGGAAGACGCGATCGAGCGCGCGCTGCGGCCCAAGCGTCTGGCCGAATACGTCGGCCAGGCCAAGATCCGCGAGCAGCTCGAGATCTTCATCCAGGCCGCGCGCAGGCGCAGCGAGGCGCTCGACCACGTGCTGCTGTTCGGCCCGCCCGGACTGGGCAAGACCACACTCGCCCACATCGTCGCCGCCGAGATGGGCGTCAACCTGCGCCAGACCTCCGGCCCGGTGCTGGAGCGCGCCGGCGACCTCGCCGCGCTGCTCACCAACCTCGAGCCGCACGACGTGCTCTTCATCGACGAGATCCACCGCCTGTCGCCGGTGGTCGAGGAGATCCTCTACCCGGCGCTGGAAGACTTCCAGATCGACATCATGATCGGCGAAGGACCGGCGGCGCGCTCGGTGAAGCTCGATCTGCCCCCCTTCACCCTGGTCGGCGCCACCACCCGCGCCGGCATGCTGACCAACCCGCTGCGCGACCGCTTCGGGATCGTGTCGCGGCTGGAGTTCTACACGCCTGAGGAGCTCGGCTTCATCGTCAGCCGCTCGGCGCGCCTGCTCAACGTCGAGATCGACGACGCCGGCGCACTCGAGATCGCGCGCCGCGCCCGTGGCACGCCGCGCATCGCCAACCGGCTGCTGCGCCGGGTGCGCGACTACGCAGAGGTGAAGGCCGGTGGCCACATCACCGCCGTGGTGGCGGACGCGGCGCTGAAGATGCTGGACGTGGATACGCTCGGCCTCGACCTGATGGACCGCAAGCTGCTGTCGGCGATGCTGGAGAAGTTCGGCGGCGGCCCGGTGGGGCTGGACAACATCGCCGCGGCGATCGGCGAATCCACCGACACCATCGAGGACGTCATCGAGCCCTACCTGATCCAGCAGGGCTACCTGCAGCGCACCCCGCGCGGGCGCATGGCCACGCACGCGATCTGGCAGCACTTCGGGTTGATGCCGCCGCGCACCGGCGGCGACCTCTTCGAGTAAGACCGCAGGCGCGCGGAGGCTGCGATGCGTTCGATGCAGGTGGTGATGCTGACCCTGTGCCTGCTCGGCGGGCTCTACCTGCTCACCCAGGCGCCCGCCTTCTTCATGCCCGCGCGCGGCAACCCCGCGCTCGCCCATTACTTCAGCCCCGGCGCCTCGCGCCTGCTCGGCGGCGCGCTGCTCGCCATGGCGGCGGCCGGCGTGCTCTACATGCGCGCGATGTACTACCGCGCGCGCCGGCAATTGCCCGGACCGCGCGAGCAGCGCGGCTATTTCGCCCTGCTCGTGGTCGCCCTCGCCCTGTTCGCAGCCGCACTCGGCGTCGCCGAACCCGGCGCCAATCCGGAATACCGCCCACCCCTCGACGCACGCTGAACACCGGCGCGTCGCGCACCCAGGCTCAGCCGTTGTTCTCGCCCAGCAGTCGGCGCACCTGATCCGCGGTCTCGAGCAGTTCGGTCAGCGTGCGCGAGCTCAGCATCGAGCCGAACTGCTCGAGCGCCTCTTCGGTGATGAACAGGTGACCGTTCTCCTCGCGATGAATCCATCCCAGCTCGATCAGACGTACGATCTTGCGCCGCACGGTCTCGCGCGGCAGCCCGGTGGCGGCGGCAATCGAGTAGGCGTTGCACGGCTTGAGGCCGCAGCAACCGGTTTCGCTCGCCACGGGAGGTGGTACCGGCGGTTGCGGTGCCCGCGTCGAGGCGCGACGCGCCACGCCGTTCTGCAGCGCGCCGATGTTGTGGAGGGCGATCTCGCCGAGCAGGATGGGCAGCAGGATGTCGCGATCGAAATCCTCGAACCAGCGCCGCAGGCTTCGGATCTCGTGGCGGGCGAGGACGAGGGCGACCGACTTGAGGACACGGCGCGCCGAGGCCTGGGCATGCGGCGCCGCCTGCGGCGGCGTCTCGGGACTCCGCGGCTGAGTGGGGTTCACTGTGGGGGTCATACGGTTCCGGTCGCGCCGCGTCCGATTCAGACGAATTTGAGAACTGGCGGCGATAATCAGATATTTATTAGCTGCTAAGAGACCGGGAGCATAGCCGAGCCGCCCGCGACTTGCCGTGAAAAATGCCCAACCTGGGGAACGTCACGCCGTGACCCTATTGCGGCCATATTTCACCACGCCGCTCGGTCCGTCCCGCTGGCGCGCGGACTGGCACTAGCGCTTGCGCGCGCGCGGGTGGGCGACGTCGTACACCTTCGCGAGATGCTGGAAATCGAGGTGCGTGTAGACCTGGGTGCTGCGGATGCTGGCATGGCCGAGGAGCTCCTGGACGGCACGCAGATCGCCGCTCGATTGCAGCAGATGACTGGCGAAACTGTGGCGCAGCATGTGCGGATGCACATGCACGCCGAGGCCGAGCAGGCGCGCCCGATGCCCCAGGCGGCTGGCGATTCCGGCTGCCGTCAGGCGGCCGCCGGTGCGCGTCACGAAGAGCGCAGGCTCGCCCGCACGCGCGATGCGGGCGCGCGCCGCCAGCCACTGCCGCAGCGCGGCGATCGCGCGGCTTCCCACCGGCACGCTGCGCGTGCGATTGCGCTTGCCGGCGACCGTGACCATGCCCTCGTCGAGGTCCAGGCCGCCTTCGACATCGAGACTGGCGACCTCCGAGGCCCGCAGACCCGACGAGTAGAAAAGCTCGAATATCGCGATATCACGCACTTCCAGCAGATCCTGCGCTTCCGGGTCGAGGAGCGCATTGGCCTGTTCCGGCGACAGCACGCGCGGCAAGGTGGCAGGCGATTTCGGCGGACGCACGCCGAGCGCCGGATTGGCGCGCAGCCCATGCTGCCTGATCAACCAGCGATAGAGCCCGCGCCAGGACGACAGGTGGCGCGCGATCGAGCGCCCCTGCAGGCCCTCGCCGTGCAGGCGGGCGACGAAGCGGCGGATGTCCTGCGGCTCGAGCGTCTCCACCGCCCGGCCCTCGGCGAGGCGAAGCAGCGCATGGAGCCCGGCACGATAGGCGATGAGCGTGAGCGGCGAGGCGCGACGCTGGGTGGCGAGCCACAGCAGCCAGGCCTCGAAGGCGTCCGGGAGCGGCGCGGACGGGTCGAGCGTCGCCGCCATCGCCGGATCGTGCCCGTGCCGGTACGCGCTCAGCGCGCGCGCGCGGACAAGGCCGCCGCGGCCAGCTCGGCGATGCGACCGAGATACAGCGTGCCCATCTCGGGATAGAAGCGCTCGGCCTCGGCACTGCCGAGCGCGAGCAGCCCGAAGCACCCCTCCGGCGCACGCAGCGGCATCAGCGCGAGGGAGCGGACGTGAGGTGCCGCCTCGCCGAACCAGCCCGCCACCTCGATGTTCTCCGGCGCACCGCAGTAGGGATGGCGCAGATTCTCGACGTGCCGGCGCGCGGCCTCGCTGACGCCGAAGGCGTCGGGATGGGCAACACCGCCCGCATCGGCGGTGGCCGTCGCCCCCCACAGCTTGAGACTGACGTGCGGAACGGCGAAGTCCTCGCGCAGGCTGTCGAACAAGGCCTGGCGCACGGCCTCGACACGGTCCGCCTGCAACAGTGCCACCGACAGACGGTGCACCTTGGCGCTGATGTCGTCATTCTCCTCGCCGAAGCGGATCAGCTCGGAGAGCTTGACCTCGAGCTGGCGGATCTTGTCGCGCAGGGCGTGGAGCTGGCGTTCGGCAAGCGAGATCGCCTGGCCGCCATGCTGCGGATGCGGCACCGTGAGCTCGGAGAACAGCTCATGGTGGTCGTTGAGGAAATCGGGGTGCTCGCGCAGGTAGCGCGCGACATCTTCTGCATTCATCGGTACGGCTCCCGGCGGGGCACCCGGCGCCCCGCGCTGATCGTTCGTGGATGGCCGCCGCGCCCGGCGGGCGGCCTCGTTGCGCCGGCAAGGGGACTCGGCACGCGGCCGGGCACACCCGCGGACCGGCGGCGTCAGGCGAGCTCGATCTCGCCCTCGAAAACGGTGACCGCCGGCCCCGTCATGCGCACCGGCGCGCCCGGTCCCTCCCAGGCGATCTCCAGCTCACCGCCGCGGGTGTGCACCCGCACCGGCGTCTCCAGCAGACCGCGCAGGATGCCCGCAACCACCGCCGCGCAGGCACCGGTGCCGCAGGCGAGCGTCTCGCCGGCGCCACGCTCGAACACGCGCAGGCGCGCCTCGTGCACATCCACCACCTGCAGGAAGCCGGCATTGACGCGCGCCGGGAAGCGCGCGTGGCGCTCGATCAGCGCGCCCTCCTCGGCCACCGGCGCGGCATCGACGTCGGCCACGACCTGCACCGCGTGCGGGTTGCCCATCGACACCGCGGTGATCGCCACCGTGCGCGCGCCGACCTGCAGCGGCTGCACCACGGCATCGGAGTCGGACACGAAGGGGATCTTCGCCGGCTCCAGCTCCGGCACGCCCATGTCCACGGTGACCAGGCCGTCGGCGCGCAGGCGCGGCGCGATGAGGCCGGACTTCGTCTCGACGCGGATCTCGTCCTTCGCGCTCAGGCCCTTGTCATGCACGAAGCGCACGAAGCAGCGCGCGCCATTGCCGCACTGCTCGACCTCGCCGCCGTCGGCATTGAAGATGCGGTAGCGGAAATCGACGTCCGGGCGGGAGGCCGGCTCGACCACCAGCAGCTGGTCGCAGCCGACGCCGAAGTGGCGGTCGGCGATCGTCCTGACCCGCTCCGGGGTCAGCTCGACCGGTGTGCGGGTGGCGTCGATGACGACGAAATCGTTGCCGAGGCCGTGCATCTTGGTGAAGCGCAGTTTCATCGTGTCCTTCCAGTGATCCTTCAGTAGATCCGCGGCTCGCCCTCGGGTCGGGTCTTGAAGCGGCGGTGCACCCAGTAGTACTGCTCGGGCATGGTGCGCACCACGCCCTCGAGCCAGGCGTTCATGCGTCGGGTGTCGGCCTCGACGTCGTCGGTGGGATAGTCGGCCCAGGGCGCACCGAGCACGAGCACGTAGCCGCCACCGCCCGGCAGCATGCGCACCACGCAGGGCACGACCGCGGCGCCGGCCAGCCGGGCGAGACGCGGCAAGCCGGTGATGGTGGCTGCCTGCACGCCGAAGAAGGGCACGAAGATCGACTCCTTGCGGCCGTAGTCGAGGTCGGGCAGGTAGTAGAACGGGCGGCCGGACTTCATCGCCTTGACCGTGGCGCGCACGCCGTCGTGGCGGGAGAGCAGCAGTTGGTCGTTGAAGCGGCTGCGACCGTGGTGCAGCCAATGATCGAAGACCTTGTCGCGCTGCGGCGAATAGACGCTGACGAAATCGCCCTCGAGCGTGAGCCGGGTGCCGGCCATGTCCAGACCGAGGAAGTGCGGCGCCAGCAGCAGCACCGGGCGGCCCTCGGCGCGCAGGCGCTGGAGGTGCTCGAGCCCGTCGATGCGCACCGTGGCGCGCAGGCGCTCGGGGCTGGCCCACCACGCCAGGCCGCGCTCGAGCATGCTGCGTCCGGTGAAGGCGAAATGACGCCGGGCCAGCGCGCGCCGCTCCGCCTCGGACAATTCGGGGAAGCACAGCCGCAGGTTGATCAGCGCCACCTTTCGCCGCGGCACCACCACCCAGTAGAGCAGCCAGCCGAAGCCCGTGCCGATGCGCGCCAGCACCGCCAGCGGCAGCCAGTGCAGCAGCCAGATCAGTCCGATGATGAGACGGCTCATGATGTGCGCTCCGCGTCCGCGTCCGCCTCGGCCTGCGGCGCCTCGTCCTCGCGCTCGCGGCGCGGCCCCTTGTAGCGGTTGTAGCCCCACAGGTACTGCTGCGGGCACTGCAGGATCATGCGCTCGACCTCGCGGTTGATGATGGCGACGTCGGTGTCGAGCTCGCCGGTCAGCGCCTCGGTCGGCGCCTGCAGGCGGAACACGTAGCCCTCGCCGCGCGGCAGGCGCTCGGCCCAGGTATAGATCACGCGCACGCCCTTCACCGCCGCCAGGCGCGCGGCCAGCGTCATCGTCCACGCCGGCCTGCCGAAGAACGTGGACCACACGCCCTCGCCGGCACCGGGCACCTGGTCGGGCAGCATGCCCACCGCCTCGTGGCTGCGCAGGGTCTTGACGAGCTTGCGCACGCCGGACAGATCGGCCGGCGCGGTGCGCATCTGGCCGCGTGCGCGCCCACCTTCCATCAGCGGCTGCAGCACTTCCTTGCGCGGCGGGCGATAGAGCACGGTGATCGGAATCTGCGCCGCGATGCACTGCGCGGTGATCTCGAAGCAGCCCAGGTGCGGGGTGATGAAGAGGATGCCGGCGCCATCCGCGCGCGCCGCCTCGACCAGCTCCCAGCCCTCGGTGCGCACCGCGCTCGCCACCACCTCGGCCGCCGGCCGGCCCCAGATGAAGGGCAGCTCGAGCGCCTGACGGCCGGCCTCGACCACGGCCGCACGCAGCACCGCCTCGTCCTCGCGGCCGAGCGCGTTGAAGAGGTTCTCGCGCAGGCGGCGCGCATACGAGGGCGAGGCCTTGTAGGTCAGCCAGCCCGCCCAGCCACCGATGCGGTGCAGCCACGGCAGCGGCAGACGGGACAGGAGGCGGAATAAGCTCTGGAACAACACGAACGGGGTTCCGTAAAAGTGGCCTGAGCGTCGCGGAAACGACAATGATGGCTTGCGTGAGCGGCGATGACCCGCGAGAGCGGACTTGCCCGCGCAGATCGGTCGCTCGGTCGCGGCAATCGCGGGCAAGCCCGCTCCCATGGCGAGACGAAAATCACGATCCGGCCCGAATGCTTACACAGCCAGCCGCTTCGGTCTATAATCCGCGCTTCTCCGCCGAGTTAACTCGACAACTTGCAGGGCGGCGCGGTGCCTGGAGGGCCTCGCAAAAATACTGCTAAAGCGTCGGCTGCTCGACGAAATCCCCGGAGCTGGCCGCAGACGCAAGGCCACGGCTTACGGGGATTTTTGTTTTCAAGGAGCAGCACCATGGCAGCGTTTCTCTTCACCTCCGAATCGGTCTCCGAAGGCCATCCCGACAAGGTCGCCGACCAGGTCTCCGACGGCGTGCTCGACGCCATCCTGGCCGAAGACCCGAAGGCGCGCGTCGCCTGCGAGACGCTGGTGTCCACCGGCCTCGTCGTGATCTCGGGCGAGATCACCACCACCGCCCACCCCAACTACCGCGAGATCGCGCAGGACGTCATCCGCCGCATCGGCTACGACAACTCCGACATCGGCTTCGACTACAAGAGCTGCGCGGTACTGGCGGCGATCAACCGCCAGTCGCCCGACATCGCCCAGGGCGTCAATGCCGCCAACGACGACCCGCTCGACCAGGGCGCGGGCGACCAGGGCCTGATGTTCGGCTACGCCACCAACGAGACCGACAGCCTGATGCCGCTGCCGATCTACTACGCCCACCGCGTCATGCAGCGCCAGGCCGAGGTGCGCAAGGACGGCCGCCTGCCGTGGCTGCGCCCGGACGCCAAGAGCCAGATCACCGTGAAGTACGTCGACGGCAAGCCGGTGGCGATCGACACCGTGGTGGTGTCCACCCAGCACGACCCCGACGTCACCCAGGAGCAGATCCGCGAGGCGGTGATCGAGCTGATCATCAAGCCGGTGCTGCCGCCCGAGCTGATGCAGGGCAACGTTCGCTACCTGGTGAACCCCACCGGCCGCTTCGTGGTCGGCGGTCCGCACGGCGACTGCGGCCTCACCGGGCGCAAGATCATCGTCGACACCTATGGCGGCGCGGCCCACCACGGCGGCGGCGCGTTCTCGGGCAAGGACCCGTCCAAGGTCGACCGCTCGGCCGCCTACGCCGGCCGCTACGTGGCCAAGAACATCGTCGCCGCCGGCCTCGCCGACAAGTGCGAGGTGCAGGTGGCCTACGCGATCGGCGTGGCGCGCCCGGTGTCGCTGATGGTCAACACCTTCGGCACCGGCAGGATCGCCGACGAGAAGATCGTCGACCTGATCGGCAAGCACTTCGACCTGCGTCCGAAGGCCATCATCCAGACGCTCGACCTGCTGCGCCCGATCTACTCGCGCACCGCGGCCTACGGTCACTTCGGTCGCGACGAGCCGGAGTTCTCGTGGGAGCAGACCGACAAGGCCGCCGCGCTGCGCGCCGACGCGGGGCTCTGAGCGGCCGGGCGGGCGGCGCCTGCCTCGTCCGTGGGAGCGGGCTTGCCCGCGAAAGCAGCGTCTGAGCGCGATGTTCGCGGGCAAGCCCGCTCCCATGGATCAGCGACGTCCGCGGAGCATGGCTTCCCACAGAATCTATCCCCGGAACCCCACACCATCCCACGCGCTCCGACCCGTGTGTCACCACATTCTTGCGGCCACAGAGTTTCTCCATGCTTGAACAAGTCCTGATGTTCGCCCTCGGCCTGGTCGTCCTCGTCATCGGCGCCGACGTGCTCGTGCGCGGTGCCTCGCGACTGGCCGTCTCCTTCGGCGTCTCGCCCCTGGTGGTCGGCCTCACCGTGGTCGCCTTCGGCACCAGCGCGCCGGAGATGGCGGTGTCGGTGGGCTCGGCGCTGTCGGGCAGCCCCGACCTGGCGATCGGCAACGTGGTCGGCAGCAACATCGCCAACATCCTGCTCATCCTCGGCATCTCGGCGCTGATCACGCCACTGCTGGTCGATGAACAGATCATCCGCCAGGAGATCCCGATCATGATCGGCGCCTCGGCGCTGCTGGTGGTGATGGCGCTCGACGGCAACATCGGGCTGCTGGAGTCGATCGCGCTGTTCGTGCTGGTGATCGCCTACACGGTGTTCCTGGTCGTGCAGTCGCGGCGGGCGTCGAAGAACGTTCAGGACGAGTTCGAGACCGAGATCCCGACCTCGAACTGGGATCGCCACTGGAGCGTGCAGCTGGCGCTGATCGGGGTCGGCCTGGCGATGCTGGTGGTGGGCGCGGACTGGCTGGTGGATTCGGCCGTCGCCTTCGCGCGCGCCTTCGGTGTCAGCGACCTGGTGATCGGCCTCACGGTGGTTGCGGTCGGCACCTCGATGCCCGAGATCGCCACCTCGATCGTCGCCGCCATCCGCGGCCAGCGCGACATCGCGGTGGGCAACGTGGTGGGCAGCAACGTGTTCAACATCCTCGCGGTGCTCGGTCTCACCGGCATCGTCTCGGGCGCGGGCCTGCCGGTATCGGAGGCGGCGCGCAACTTCGACCTGTGGGTGATGCTGGCGGTGGCCTTCGCCTGCCTGCCGATCATGATCACCGGACGCGAGATCGCGCGCTGGGAAGGCGGCGTGTTCCTCGCCTACTACGCGGTGTATACGTCCTGGCTGATCCTGCAGGCCCAGCAGCATGCCAGCCTGCCGGCCTTCTCCGGGATCATGCTCGGCTATGTGATGCCGCTCACGGTGATCACCATCGTGGTCAGCATCGTGCGCAGCAACGGCAGGCGCAGCGACACCTGACCGGGCTGAACCGTGGGAGCGGGCTTGCCGGCGAACATCGGCGGCTGAACGCCACATTCGCGGGCAAGCCCGCTCCCACTGCAGTTTGCTTTGCTATAATCCGCGTGTTTTCCGAGGAGCGCTGCGAGGCGCCGGCCGCATCCCCTGCTGCCAGGCCCCCAGGCTCGGACCCCGCCGCCCGGCGGGTTGCAGTACAACGGCGCTCACCCTGCTAATCGTCTTAAACCCTGCCGGGTTCGGGATGTCGGGTGAGCTCCCTGCAGTGCCATGCTGCCCTCCCCCACCTCTCGCCCGGCCATAGCATGGAGCTTCACATGAACGCCGTGGCTGACACCAACTTCACCGATTTCGTCGTCGCCGACCTGTCGCTGGCCGACTGGGGCCGCAAGGAAATCCGCATCGCCGAAACCGAAATGCCCGGCCTGATGGCCATCCGCGAGGAATACGCCGCCAGCCAGCCGCTCAAGGGCGCGCGCATCACCGGCTCGCTGCACATGACCATCCAGACCGCGGTGCTGATCGAGACGCTGACCGCGCTCGGCGCCCAGGTGCGCTGGGCCTCGTGCAACATCTTCTCGACCCAGGACCACGCCGCCGCCGCGATCGCCGCCGACGGCATCCCGGTGTTCGCGGTCAAGGGCGAGTCGCTCAAGGACTACTGGGACTACACCCACCGCATCTTCGAATGGGCGGACGGCGGCTACAGCAACATGATCCTCGACGACGGCGGCGACGCCACGCTGCTGCTGCACCTGGGTGCGCGCGCGGAGAAGGACATTGCGGTGCTGGCCAAGCCGGGCTCGGAAGAGGAGACCATCCTCTTCGCCGCCATCCGCGCCAAGCTCGCACAGGACCCCACCTGGTACTCGACCCGCCTCGCGCAGGTCAAGGGCGTGACCGAGGAGACCACCACCGGCGTGCATCGCCTGTACCAGATGCACGCACGCGGCGAACTCAAGTTCCCGGCGATCAACGTCAACGATTCGGTGACCAAGTCCAAGTTCGACAACCTGTACGGCTGCCGCGAGTCGCTGGTCGACGGCATCAAGCGCGCGACCGACGTGATGATCGCCGGCAAGATCGCGGTGGTGTGCGGCTACGGCGACGTCGGCAAGGGCTCGGCCCAGGCCCTGCGTGCGCTGTCTGCGCAGGTGTGGGTGACCGAGGTGGACCCGATCTGCGCGCTGCAGGCGGCGATGGAAGGCTATCGCGTGGTGACCATGGAGTACGCCGCCGACAAGGCCGACATCTTCGTCACCGCCACCGGCAACTACCACGTGATCACCCACGACCACATGGCGAAGATGCGTGACCAGGCCATCGTGTGCAACATCGGCCACTTCGACAACGAGATCGACGTCGCCAGCATCGAGGGCTACCAGTGGGAGGAGATCAAGCCGCAGGTCGACCACGTGATCTTCCCCGACGGCAAGCGCATCATCCTGCTCGCCAAGGGCCGCCTGGTTAACCTCGGCTGCGCCACCGGCCACCCGAGCTACGTGATGTCGAGTTCCTTCGCCAACCAGACGATCGCGCAGATCGAACTCTTCACGCGCACGGCGGACTATCCTGTAGGTGTCTACACGCTGCCCAAGCATCTGGACGAGAAGGTCGCGCGCCTGCAGCTGAAGAAGCTCAACGTGCAGCTCACCGAGCTCACCGACGCGCAGGCGGCCTACATCGGGGTGCCGAAGGAAGGCCCTTACAAGACCAACCAGTACCGCTACTGATGCCGCGCCGGCGCCGCGGGCAGGCGCTTTCCAGGCCACCCGCCCGCGGCGCGCAACGAGGAGGATCAGCATGCCGTACCCGAGGGTTCGCCATACCCGGGTGGAGGACATCCCTGCCCTGATCGCGCTGCAGGCGCGCGTTTACCCGAGCATCCCGCCCTGGAACCGACGCAAGCTGCGCGAGCAGCTCGACGTGTTCCCGCAGGGCCAGATCGTGGTCGAGACCGAGGACGGCGTGGTCGGCTGCGCGAGCGCGCTGATCGTGCTGTGGGACGACTGGGCCGAGTCCCACACCTGGCGCGAGATCACCGGTGCCGGCACCTTCGACCAGCACAACCCGGACGGCCGCACGCTGTACGGCGCCGAGGTCTTCGTCGACCCCGAGATGCGCGGCCTGGGGCTCGGCCATCTGCTGTACGAGGGCCGGCGCAACCTGTGCCGGGCGATGAACCTCAAGCGCATCATCGCCTGCGGCCGGCTGCCGGGCTACGCCGCGCATGCCGACGCGATGAGCGCCGAGTTCTACGCGCAGAAGGTGGTCTGGGGCGACCTCACCGACCCGGTGCTGAGCTTCCAGCTGCGCGAAGGCTTCTCGTATTGCGGCGTGATCCCCGACTACCTGCCCGAAGACGTCGAATCGCACGGCAACGCCTCGCTGATCGTGTGGCTCAACCCCGACTACGACCCCACCCGGCCCACCGAAATCAAGGAGGACATCCAGCCATGATCGTACGAATCGCCGCCGTTCAGTATCTGCTGCGCTCCATCCACGACTGGGCGGGCTTCGAGAACCAGGTGCGCTTCATCATGAAGGCCGCCGGCGACTACAAGCCGCAGTTCGTGCTCCTGCCCGAGATCTTCACCACCCAGCTGCTGTCCTTCATGGACACCACCGACGTCAGCGCCGCCGTGCGCAACATGAACGACTACACCCGGCGCTACAAGGACCTGATGCTCGAGCTGGCGCACGACTGGGACGTGCACCTCATCGGCGGCAGCCACCCCACGCTGCACGAGGACGGCCGCCTGCTCAACACCGCCTACTACTTCACCCCGGGCGGCGAGATCTTCGAGCAGGACAAGATCCACCGCACGCGCTGGGAGCGCGAGAAGTGGAGCACCGACGCCGGCGACCAGCTGCGCCTGTTCGAGACGCCCTTCGGGCGCATCGCCATCCTGATCTGCTACGACATCGAGTTCCCCGAACTGGCGCGCATGGTGTGCGAGGCGGGCGCCGACATCCTGTTCGTGCCCTCGTGCACCGACGACCGCCAGGGCTTCCTGCGCGTGCGCTACTGCTGCCACGCGCGCGCGATCGAGAACCAGGTCTTCGTGGCGATGACCAGCACCGTGGGCAACCTGCCGGTCGAGGGCCTGGGCCTGCACTACGGCCAGGCGAGCATCATCACGCCCTCGGACTTCCCCTTCGCGCGCGACGGCATCGCCGCCGAGGGGACGCCCAACATCGAGCAGATCGTGGTCGCCGACGTCGACCTCAAGGACCTCGAGAGCAACCGCCTGAACGGCACGACCATCCCGCTCTACGACAAGCGCAAGGACGTCTACGAGCATCCCGTCGAAGTCGTGAAGATCGGCTGAGGCGCGCTTGAAGTCCTTCCACCGCCGCAGCAGCCGCCCTGCCCCCGCGCCGCACCCGCACACCGCCGCCCCGGCCGGGCACGGATTGCCGCGGGCCGACCACCTGCTCGTCGAGCAGGGCCTGGCGCCCTCGCGCACCACGGCGCGCGCCCTGATCGAGGCCGGCCGGGTGAGCTGCGAGGGCAAGCCGGTGACCAAGCCCGCCCAGCTCCTGCCGCCATCGGCGCGGCTGGCGGTCACGCCCGACCCCGACGACCGCTTCGTGTCGCGCGGCGGGCTCAAGCTCGCCGGTGCGCTCGCGCACACCGGACTGGACGTGCGCGGCTTCACCTGCCTGGACGTCGGCCAATCCACCGGCGGCTTCACCGACTGCCTGCTGCAGGCGGGCGCGGCCAGGGTCGTCGGCATCGAGGTTGGCCACGGCCAGCTCCACCCCCGGCTGCGGCAGGACGCGCGCAGCGTCACGCTGGAAGGCGTGAACGCCCGCCACCTGTGCGCCGCCGAGCTGGGCGAACACATGCCGGCACGCGGCTTCGATCTCATCGTCTGCGACGCCAGCTTCATCTCGCTCACCCTGCTGCTGCCGCAGTGGCCGGCACTGCTCGCGCCGGGCGGCCATGTCCTCGCGCTGGTCAAGCCGCAGTTCGAGGTCGGCCCGCAGGGCCTGGCCAAGGGCGGCATCGTGCGCAATAGCGCGCTCCATGCCGAAGTCGAGGCCCGCATCCGAACGGCCGCACGCGCAGCCGGCATCGACATCGTCGACTGGTTCGACTCGCCGATCACCGGCGGCGACGGCAACCGTGAATTCCTTTTCCATGGCGTGGCCGCTGCGCCCGCTTTTCCAGCCTCGTCCCGAGCTGTCACCCCCCGCCCCGTAAGCTCATGAAACCCGAAATCTCGATCGAGTTCTTCCCGCCCACCACCGCCGAGGGCGCCGACAAGCTGCGCGCCACGCGCGACCGCCTCGCCGCGCTCAAGCCGTCCTTCTTCTCGGTGACCTATGGCGCCGGCGGCTCCACCCGCGAGCGCACCTTCGCCACCGTCAAGGAGATCGCCGCCGCGGGCTTCGAGGCCGCGCCCCACCTGTCGTGCATCGGCTCGACCCGCGACAGCATCCGCGAAATCCTGCAGGAGTACGCCGACGCCGGCATCCGTCGCATCGTCGCCCTGCGCGGCGACCTGCCCTCGGGCGCGGGCGCGGCGGGCGAGTTCCGCTACGCCAACGAGCTCGTCGAGTTCATCCGCGCCGAGACCGGCGAGCGCTTCCGCATCGAGGTCGCCGCCTACCCCGAGTGGCACCCGCAGGCGAAAAGCCCCAGAGACGACCTCGCCGCCTTCAAGCGCAAGGTCGATGCCGGGGCAAACTCGGCGATCACCCAGTATTTCTACAACCTCGACGCCTACCTCTATTTCGTCGATGCGGTGCGCAAGATCGGCATCGACGTGCCGATCGTGCCCGGCATCATGCCGATCGGCAGCTTCAGCAAGCTGGCGCGCTTCTCGGATGCCTGCGGCGCCGAGATCCCGCGCTGGATGCGCAAGACCTTCGAGAGCTACGGTGACGACAGCGACGCGATCCGCGCCTTCGGCCTGGACGTCGTCACCCGCCTGTGCGAGAAGCTGCTCGCCGAGGGCGCACCCGGCCTGCATTTCTACAGCATGAACATGGCGGGGCCGACCACCGAGATCTGCAGGCGGCTGGGCATTACGACCTGACTCGGGCAGTCCGGGCGCACATTCGTGCGCGCGCTGTGACTTTTGCGTCTCAAGGCGCCGCCCGGCGGGCCGTAAAGTGAGGACGAAACGCCCCCACAGCGCTGCCGTGTGCAGCCGCAACGCCCGGATCCGCCCATGATGACTGCACGCCAGCACCTCCCCCGCCCTGCGCACCGCAGCGGCTGGGGCGCTCTTCCGACGCCAGCGCTCAGGCACCTCAACCGCCTGCTCTTCCCCTGTGCCCTGGCGCTCTCCGCGCTACCCGCCGCGGGAGCGGACGACGCCCTCACCGAACTCAGCATCGAGGAGCTGATGGCGGTGCCGGTGGTCGGCGCCTCACGCTACGAGCAGAAGCAGAGCGACGTCGCGGCTGCGGCGACCGTGATCAGCCGGGACGAGATCCGCGCCTTCGGCTGGCGTACGCTCGATCAGGCGCTGGCCAGCCTTCCGGGCGTGTACACCACCTACGATCGCCAGTACGCCTACATCGGCGTGCGCGGCTTCGGCCTGCCGGGCGATTTCATGACACGCGTGCTGGTCACCATCGACGGCGTGCGGGTCAATGAACCCTTGTTCGACGGCGCGCCCATCGGCCGCATGCTGCCGCTCGACATGGATCTGGTCGAACGCATCGAGTTCATCCCTGGCCCCGGCGGCGCGGTGTATGGCCAGAACGCGATGTTCGGCGTGGTGAATGTGATCACCCGCAAGGGCGCGACGCTGGACGGAGGCGAGCTCGCGCTCGGCTGGCGCGCGCCGCAGTCCGCCCGCGAGGCGCGGGTGAGCTGGGGCAAGCGCCTCGACAACGACCTCGAACTGATGCTCTCCGCGTCCGTGCTGCGCTCCGATGGCGACGATCTCTGGATGGATTTCGGTGACGCCGGCAACGGCCATGCGCGTGGTCTGGACGGCGAGCGCGACCAGGATTTCAACCTCACCGCGAATCGCGGCGCCTGGTCCTTCGCACTCGCCCACGGCGACCGCCGCAAGGACGACCCCACCGGCGTGTATCTCAGCGATCCACTCGCCCGTGGCAGTTACCAGAGCGACCGCTACACCGTCGCCCACCTCGGCTGGCGCAGCGCGCTCAGCGACAGCCTGGCGCTGTCGGCACGCCTCTTCGCCGGCGATTACCGCTACGAAAGCACGCTGATCTATGACGGCCTGCCCTACGGCTATCCCGCTGCGGCCGGCTGGCATGGCGCCGAACTGCAGCTGGTGTCCACAACGTTCGCCGCGCACACCCTCATGCTGGGCGTGGAGTACCAGCGCAACCAGCGCATTGACCAGAACGTCATCGACTACGCCGACCCGGGCTCGGACTTCAACTGGCGTGACCGCCGTGCCGGGTCTCGCGCCGGCATCTACGTGCAGGATGAATGGCGGATCAGCGACGGCCTCGCCAGCACCCTCGGCCTGCGCATCGACGACAACGACGTCACCGGCACCAAGCTGAGCCCGCGCGCCGGTCTGATCTGGCAGGCCTCGGCGCAGACCGCATTCAAGCTGCTCTACGGTCGTGCCCATCGCGCCCCCAATGCCTACCAGTCCTTCTATGAGGAGGAGGACTTCCTGCGGCCCAACCCCGACCTGGGGGGCGAAACCGTCGATACCTTCGAGCTGGTCGCCGATCACCGCGTCTCGCCCGAGTTGCACCTGCGAGCCTCCGTCTATCAGTGGGAGATCGACGACCTGATCAGCTTCGTCAGCGACGATGCGGAGGCGGCCGCCCAGTTCAGGGCCGTCGGCACGGTGCGCAGCCGCGGTCTCGAACTCTCCGCCGACCGCAGCTGGCGCAATGGCGCCCGCCTGCGCGGCAACCTGTCCTTCCAGCACGCCACCGACGCCGCCGACCAGCGGGTCGAGAACTCTCCGCGGGTACTCGGCAGGGTCCTCTTCTCCACGCCCCTGCCCACCACTTCGCTGCGCACGGGCATCGAAGTGGCCTACGACGGAGAGCGACGCAGCGCCACGGGCAGCATGGTGGACGACCACTGGCGCGCCAACCTCCACCTGGTGGCGGAACGCTGGATCCCGGGTGCGGAGCTGTCGCTGAGCGTGCTGAACCTCTTCGATGCCGACTACGCCCACCCGAGCGCGGGCGACTACACGCACTGGTCGGACCGCATCGCCCAGGATGGGCGCAGCGTGCGCGTGAAGTTCGACTACCGCTTCTGAGCTGGCCATGACCTTGGCTCGATCGCTCACGCACCCGAGGCATCCGGTCCCGCGCCGGCTGCGCGCCGCCGCCGGGCTGCGGCGGCTGTGCGCGGCGCTCGCCCTGGCGATGCTGGCGATCCCGACGGTGTTCGGTCAGGAGCTGCTCGATCCCGCCGAGGAGTACCGCCTCAAGGCCGCATTCCTGTTCAACTTCGCCAACTTCGCCACCTGGCCGGACGAGGGCACGACCGACGCGCTGACGGTCTGC
Organism: Thauera sp. JM12B12; assembly: GCF_039614725.1. NCBI lineage: Bacteria > Pseudomonadati > Pseudomonadota > Betaproteobacteria > Rhodocyclales > Zoogloeaceae > Thauera > Thauera sp. JM12B12. Next base: position 3,893,763 of record NZ_CP154859.1, read on the forward strand.
GTGTACGGCGACGACCCCTTCGGCGCACATCTCGACGCGCTGGTCGGGCGCAAGGCGGGCAAGCACAGCCTGCGCGTCGAGCGCATGCACAGCGTGGACGCGCTCGACAGCTGCCAGGTGGTCTTCGTCACCCGCCCGATGATCGGCAACCTCGCCCGTGTGCTCGACCGCATCCAAGGCCGCGCCGTCCTGACCGTGGCCGACAGCCCGGGCGCCCTCGACACCGGCGTCATGCTCAACATGGACAGCGCCAGCGGCCGCATCAGCTTCGCTGCCAACCTTGCCGCTGCACGCCGCCAGGGGCTGGGGCTCAGCTCACGGCTACTCAAGCTCGCCACCGAGGTCAGGCAATGAATCTGCATCCCCCCTCCCCCGACCTCCGCGTGCCGCTCGGCGAGAAGCTGCGCCGGGTCAATCAGCGTGCCCTCGGCCTTGCGGTGGGCCTGCTCGCACTGGTGATCACCCTCGGCAGCCTGGTGATCAGCGCGCTCGCCCTCGAGAGCAACACCCGCGTGATGGCACGGGTGCTCGCCGACAACGCCGCTGCCAGCCTGATGTTCCTTGACAGGGAGGCGGCGGCACGCGTGCTCGCCCCCCTCGAGCGCCTGCCGGACGTGCGCGGAGCGGCAATCCTCGATACCGAGCAGACCGAGTTCGCACGCTACGGGCAGTTCCGTGCCGCGGGGCGCGAACTCCCACGCCCGGCCGCCGAGCGCGCGCACTTCAGCCTGGACACGCTGCACCTGACGCAACCGATCATCGAGAACGAGAACGTGGTCGGAGTGCTCGATCTCGACCTCGACTTGAAGCCGCTCTACATCCAGGTCTTCGCCCACACCTCGATCATCGTCGTCGCCGCGCTGCTCGCGGTCTGGCTCGCATCCCGGACGCTCAGACGGCTCAACGGCGTGGTGCTGCGCCCGCTGACTTCGCTGTCGGCGCTGATGGCGCGCGTCGCCCACACCGAGGACTACGCTGCACGTGCAGAACCGAGCAGCATCACCGAACTCGACTCGCTGGCGAGCGGCTTCAACCGCATGCTTGGGCAGATCGCCGAGCGCGACGCACGCCTGGCCGCCCACCGCGAGCACCTCGAGGACGAGGTTGCCGCACGCACCCAGGAGCTGCTGCGCGCCAAGGAGGCGGCAGAAGCCGCCAGCCAGGCCAAGAGTGACTTCCTCGCCACCATGAGCCACGAGATCCGCACGCCAATGAATGGCGTGCTCGGCATGACCGAACTGCTGCTCGACAGCCAGCTCGACACCGAGCAGCGCCACTTCGCCGAGGCGGTACAGAACTCGGGCCGCCACCTGCTCGGCATCATCAACGACATCCTCGACTTCTCGAAGATCGAATCCGGCCACCTCGAGCTCGAGCGGGTCGAGTTCGAGCCCGGCGAACTGCTCGAGGGTGCGCTGGCGATGTTCGCCCAACCCGCCGAGCGCAAGGGCGTGGAGTTGGTCGCCGACATCGCGGGGGACGCCCGCCTGAGCCTGCGCGGCGACCCCTTCCGCATCCGCCAGGTGGTCACCAACCTGATCAGCAACGCGGTCAAGTTCACTCCGCACGGCGAGATCGTGGTGCGCTTGCGCACGCTCGAGCAGAATGCCAACACCTGCCGGCTGCGCATCGAGGTCGAGGACACCGGGATCGGCATCCCGCTCGAGGCGCAGGAAAAGATCTTCGAACAGTTCGCCCAGCTCGACGGCTCGACCACGCGCCAGTACGGCGGCACCGGCCTCGGCCTGGCGATCTGTCGCCGGCTGGTGGAGCTGATGGGCGGCCGGGTGGGCGTGATCAGCCAGCCCGGAGAAGGCGCACGCTTCTGGATCGAGCTCGCGCTGCCCCGTGGCAGCAGCTCGCCGGCCCTGCTCACCGGCGACATCGCGCTCGCCGGCGTGAAGGTGATCGTGGTCGATGACAACCCCACCAACTGCGAGATCCTGCAGCGCCAGCTCGAAGCCTGGCAGATGCAGGTGACCACCGCCGCCAACGGCATGGAGGGACTCGCGCGCATGCGCCAGGCCAGCCTCGCCGGCGAGCCCTTCGCGCTCGCGGTGCTCGACATGCACATGCCGCAGATGGACGGCGTGCAGGTCGCCAATGCGATCACGCAGGCCCCCATCCTGGCCGCCACGCGCATCGTCGTGCTCACTTCGAGCTACTCCAGCGCCAGCGCCCACGAGCGCGAGCGCGCCGGCATCCTGCGCTGCGTCCACAAGCCGATCCGCCGTGCCGAGCTGCACGAGGTCGTGTGCAGCGCCCTGCGCGGCACACCGGTGGCCGCCACGCGGGATGTGGCGCGCAGCACGGGGCCGGCCTTCGGCGCCGGGCGGCAGGTGCTGCTCGCCGAGGACAATCCGGTGAACCAGCAGATGGCCCAGGCCATGCTCGCCAAGCTCGGCATCGGCGTGAGCATCGCCGACAACGGCGAGCAAGCCGTACGCATGGCTGCGACATCGCACTTCGACCTCGTGCTGATGGACTGCCACATGCCGATCATGGACGGTTACGAGGCGAGCGCGGCGATCCGCAGCAGCGAGCGCGAGGGGCAGCGCATCCCGATCGTGGCGCTCACCGCCAATGTCATGGAGGGCAACCACCACCTCTGCCTCGCCGCCGGCATGGACGACTTCCTGGCCAAGCCCTACAGCCTCGCGCAGTTGCGCGCCACGCTCGAGCGCTGGCTCACCCTGCCGCAGCCAGCAGAGCGTGCGGCTGTCGCTGCATCCGCCCCGGCGGCGCCCGCCCAGACGACGGCCATCGACCTCAGGTTCCTCGATCAATTCCGCGAGCTCGACCCGGACGGCGGCCTCGCGCTCGCGTCGCGCGTGATGAAGGTGTATCTGGAAAGCAGCAACGAAGTCGCCCGCCAGATCGAGGCCGCGCTGGACAGCGGCGATGCCGAGGGGCTGCGCCGCGCCGCGCACAGCCTGAAGTCGAGTTCGGCCAACGTCGGCGCCATGTCGCTCGCCGGCCTGCTCAAGGAGCTGGAAGGGCTCGGCAAGGACGGCCGGCTGGCAGACGCGGTTGCGCTGCGCGAGCGCTTTCGCAGGGGCTACGGCGACGCCGTGGCGGGCCTGCAGGCCTTGCTGGGGGAGATGGCGTGACTACGCAGGGGAGCCGGATCCTCGTCGCCGACGACGACCTGACCGCCTGCCTGCTGCTGCGCGCTGCGCTCGAGAAGGCGGGCTTCGAGGTATGCACCGCGAGCGACGGTGCGCAGGCCCTGCGCGAATTCGCGCGCAGCGCATTCGACATGGCGATGCTCGACGTCGACATGCCGGGCCTCAACGGCTTCGAGGTCTGCGCCGTGCTGCGTCGCGAGGCCGGCGACGCCTTCCCGATCGTGATGGTCACCGGCATGGACGACACCGGCTCGATCGAGACCGCCTACCAGTCCGGCGCCACCGACTTCATGTCCAAGCCGCTCAACTGGGCGCTGATCGGCCACCGCGTGCGCTACCTGCTGCGCGCTGCGCGCGCGGCCCATGCCCTGCGCACCGCCAACGCGCGCAACGCGGCGATGCTCGGCGCAATCCCCGACACCTTGCTGCGCCTCGACCGCAAGGCGCGCATCGTCGAGGTCCGCAGCGGCGCGGCACCCGGCACGGCGGAGCGGCTACCGCGCAGCGGCCTCGGCCTGACCGACGCCTACCCGCCGGCCGCCGCGCAGCAGCTCGCGAAGGCGCTGGACGCCGCACACGCGACCGGGACGCCCCAGAGCGCCGATTTCAGCCTGGTCGACACCGATGAGCGCCAGCGCCACTTCGAGGCCCGGCTGGTCCCAATCGACGGCGACGAGGCGCTGTGCCTGGTGCGCGACATCACCGACCGCAAGGACAACGAGAACCGCATCTTCCGCCTCGCCTATTTCGACACGCTGACCGGGCTGGCCAACCGCCAGGCCTTCCATGAGCGACTCGAGCGCGAGATCCAGCGCGCGCAGCGGGACGAGCGCAGGCTGGCGGTGCTGTTCATGGATCTGGACCACTTCAAGAGCGTCAATGACACCCTGGGCCACGGCGCCGGCGACGCCCTGCTCCAGGAGGCCGCGCGGCGCCTGCGCAACACGCTGCGGCCTTCGGACCTCGTCGCGCGCGCCACGGTCGAGCTGGCGCGCCTCGGCGGCGACGAGTTCACCGTGCTGCTGCCCGACATCGCGCACCCCGACGACGCCCTCCACATTGCCGAACGCATCCGTGATGCCATGCAGCAGCCGTTCGCGCTCGAAGGCGGCAGTCCTCGCCTGAGCACGAGCATCGGCATCGCGCTGTTCCCCGAGGACGGGCACGACTCCGCCAGCCTGCTCAAGCATGCCGACACCGCGATGTACCACGCCAAGGACTGCGGCCGGAACGGCGCGCGCTTCTACAACACCGAGCTCACCCAGGCAGCGGTGGAACGCATGCGCCTCGAGATCAGCCTGCGCCAGGCCCTCGAGCGCGACGAGTTCTTCCTCATGTACCAGCCGCAACTCGACGCACACAGTGGCCGGGTGACGAGCGTCGAGGCGCTGGTGCGTTGGCGCCATCCGGAGCGTGGGCTCGTGCCGCCGCTCGATTTCATCCCTTTCGCGGAGCAGAACGGCATGATCGTGGCGATCGGCCGCTGGGTGCTGCACCAGGCCTGTCGCGATGCCGCCGCCTGGCTGCACGCCGGACAGCCGATGCAGGTCGCGGTTAACCTGTCGCCCCTGCAGTTTCGCGAGCCGCAGCTCCTCGAGATCATCCGCGGCGTGCTCGCGGACACCGGCCTGCCGCCGCGCTGGCTCGAACTGGAGGTGACCGAGAGCGCGCTGATGGACGACAACGAGACCACGCTGAACACCCTGCTGGCCTTGCGCGCCGAGGGCATCCACATCGCGCTCGACGACTTCGGCACCGGCTACTCCTCGCTCAGCTACCTCAAGCGTCTGCCGCTGAGCCGGATAAAGGTGGATAAGAGCTTCGTGATCGGCCTGCCTGACGACCGCGACAATCTCGCCATCGTGCAGGCCATCGTCTCGCTTGCCCGGCACCTCGGCTTCAGCATCACCGCAGAAGGGGTCGAGACCATGGAACAGGCGCGCCTGCTGACCGAACTCGGCAGCGACAGCCTGCAGGGCTACTGCTTCAGCACCCCGGTCGAGGTTGCCGCGCTCGCCGAGCTCGCGCAGCGCAGCTGGGAAATCCGCACGGCTTCGCCAGATTCGGCACGCTGCGGAGTCACGCTCTAGTTTAAGCTTCGGACGACTGCCATCTGGAGACGTCCCCAACCGGACCGCACACCCCGCCCAGCTCCCGCCGACTACCCGCATGAAGAAGCTCGAACACATCCCGCTCACCGGCGAACTGCCGAGCCCGAAGGGCGTTGCCCTGGCCATCCTTGAGATGTGCCGGCGCGACGACACGACGGCTGCGGACATCGCGCGCATCGCGCAGACCGACCCCGCGCTCGCCGGCCGCCTGATCCGCCAGGCCAACTCGGCCGCGATCGCAGGCTCGCGGCCGGTGGCCTCGGTCACCGAGGCCATCCTGCGCCTGGGCATGGGCACGGTGCGCAACCTGGCGATGGGCTTCTCGCTGGTGGACCAGTACCAGAACGGCCCGTGCGAGGGGTTCGACTACCAGCGCTTCTGGTCGCAATCGCTGCTGATGGCGCTGGCGATGCAGCAGTTCTGCACCATGACCGGAGCGGGGTCGGCCGAGGAACTGTTCGCCTGCGGCCTGCTCGCGCGCATCGGCTGCCTCGCGCTCGCCACCGTCTATCCGACCGAGTACGCGCGACTGCTGCAGAACCCGGATCGGGAGCGCACGCTGGCCGAGCGCGAGCAGGAACACCTGGAGACCGACCACAACGAACTCACCGCTGCCCTGCTCGCCGAGTGGGGCATCCCGAGCGCGCTGATCGAGCCGATCTACCACCACGAAGCCCCGGACAAGTCCGCCTTCTCGCCGGGTTCGCGGCCCTACCAGCTCGTGCACCTGTTCTACCTCGCCAAATGCGTGGCCGACCTCGGCATCGCCCCCGATGGCGAGCGCAATGGCCGAACCGCCGAGCTGCTGCTGCTCGGCGGCAAGATCGGCCTCAATGCCGACGAGCTCGGCGCCGCCATCGACAGCCTCGTGATGCGCTGGCGGGAATGGGGCGAGCTGCTGCGCGTTCCAGCCTCGGCGCTGCCCTCCTTCGCGCAGATGTCCAGCCCGCACGCCCCCCGCCCGGACGACAGCACGAGCCCGGCGGCGCTGCGCGTACTGCTGGTGGATGACGACGCCACCACGCGCTGCATGATGGAGGGCGTGCTCGGCGGCACGCTCGGACATTCGGTGATGTGCGCCAGCAATGGCCGCGAGGCGATGGCGCTGGCACTGGAGGCGATGCCGCAGATCGTCATCACCGACTGGATGATGCCGGGCATGGACGGCCTCGAGCTCTGCCGCGCGCTGCGCGCCACCGAATGGGGGCAGACCATCTACCTGATCATGCTCACCAGCGTCGAGGACGAGGACGAGGTCATCGAGGCCTTCGAGGCCGGGGTGGATGACTTCCTGACCAAACCGGTGAACATCCGCACGCTGCGCGCCCGCCTGCGCGCGGCCTGGCATTACGTGCAGCTGCTCGAGGCCTGGGAGCGCGATCGCGCCCAGCTCAAGCAGTTCGCCGCCGAGTTGGCGATCAGTAACCGCAGGCTCGAGCACGCGGCCATGACCGACCTGCTCACCGGGCTGCCAAACCGCCGAGCGGGGATGAGCGCGCTGACCAAGGCCTGGGCCGCCGCCGACCGCTTCCAGCAGCAGCTGTCGGTGCTGGTGCTCGACATCGACCACTTCAAGCACGTCAATGACACCCACGGCCATGCGGTCGGCGACAAGGTGCTGATCGAAGTCGCCCACCAGATACAGCGCGCAGCGCGCCGCGACGACAGCGTGTGCCGGCTGGGTGGCGAGGAATTCCTGATGATCTGCCAGAACGCCGACCTCAAGTCGGCGCTGCTGGCGGCCGATCGCCTGCGGCGCACGATCGAGGCGATGACGATCGAGGCGGAGGGCGCGACGATCCGCACCACCGTGAGCATCGGCGTCGCCAGCCGCGAGCCGCGCATGGGCGAGACCGACGCCCTCGTCAATGCGGCCGACCGGGCCCTTTACCGCGCCAAGCAGTCCGGCCGCAACCGCAGCTGCATCATCGTCCAGGACAAGCTGCGCTGCCTGCCCTGAACCACCTGCCGCGGCGATCCCGCGCGTGAAGGACTTTCCGTGGGAGCGGGCTTGCCCGCGAATGAAGACCATGCCATTCGCGGACAAGCCCGCTCCCACAACGCCTTGCCAGGTTCAGCGCCGCCCGCCGAGCAGCGAGCCGAGGATGCCGCGCACGATCTGACGGCCGAGCGAGCTGCCGATCGTGCGGGTGACCGTCTTCGCGGCGATCTGCACCAGGCCGTCGCGCTGCCCGCCACGCGGACCGGTGGAGCCGAACAGGATGTCGTTGATTCCGCCGCCGCCCTGCGCCGGCTGGCGCGCCGCAGCCTGCTGCTCGGCGGCCGCGGCCGAGGCCGCCGCCTGCGCGCGCAGCATCTCGTAGGCCGACTCGCGGTCCACCGCCTGCTCGTAGTGGCCATAGATCACCGAGCCGGTGATCGCCGCCTTGCGTTCGGCCGGCTCGAGCGGCCCGAGGCGGGAATCCGGCGCGATGACGTTGCAGCGCTCGGTGATCTGCGGCCGCCCCTTGTCGTCGAGGAAGGAGATCAGCGCCTCGCCCACGCCCAGCTCGGTGATCGCGGCAGCGGCGTCGAAGGCGGGGTTGGGGCGCATGGTGTCGGCGGCGGTCCTCACCGCCTTCTGGTCGCGCGGGGTAAAGGCGCGCAGCGCGTGCTGGACACGGTTGCCGAGCTGGCCGAGCACGGTGTCGGGCACGTCGAGCGGGTTCTGGGTGACGAAATACACGCCCACGCCCTTGGAACGGATCAGGCGCACCACCTGCTCGATCTTCTCGATCAGCGCCTTGGGCGCGTCGTTGAACAGCAGGTGGGCCTCGTCGAAGAAGAACACCATCTTCGGCTTGTCGGGGTCGCCCACCTCGGGCAGCTGCTCGAACAGTTCGGACAGCATCCACAGCAGGAAGGTGGAGTAGAGCTTGGGCGAGTGGTAGAGCTTGTCCGCCGCCAGCACGTTGATCACGCCGCGGCCGTCGGCGCCGGTCTGCATCAGGTCGGCGATGTCGAGCATCGGCTCGCCGAAGAAGACGTCGCCACCCTGCTCTTCGAGCGCCAGCAGGTTGCGCTGGATGGCGCCGATCGAGGCGGTGGAGATGTTGCCGTACTCGGTGGTGAAGCTCTTCGCGTTCTCGCCCGCGTACTGGACCATCGCGCGCAGGTCCTTGAGGTCGAGCAGCAGCATGCCGTTGTCGTCGGCGATCTTGAACACCAGCGTCAGCACGCCGGTCTGGGTGTCGTTGAGGTTGAGCAGGCGCGCGATCAGCAGCGGCCCCATGTCGGAGATGGTGGCGCGCACCGGGTGGCCCTGCTCGCCGTACACGTCCCAGAACACGGTGGTGTTGGCGCGCGGGGTGTATTCGCCGATGCCGATCGCGGCCAGGCGCTGCATCAGCTTGTCGGATTGGCGGCCCGCAGCGCCGATGCCGGAGAGGTCACCCTTGATGTCGGCCACGAAAACCGGCACGCCGATGTTGGCGAAGGACTCGGCGAGCTTCTGCAGGGTCACCGTCTTGCCGGTGCCGGTGGCGCCGGTGATGAGACCGTGCCGGTTTGCCAGCCGCGGCAGCAGGCAGATGTCCTTGAACTGGTCCTTGTCGTGCGCGCGCGCGATCAGCATCGGGTCGGCCATGAACAGCTCCTTGCAGGCAGATAAATGATGTCGGCGAGTTTAACAGCGCGCGCGCCATTACCGTGGGAGCGGGCTTGCCCGCGAATGCAGCGCTCACGGCTGCAACGTTCGCGGGCAAGCCCGCTCCCGCAGCCAGACCCGCTCCCACAGCCAGACCCGCGCCCACAGCGCCGCCCGGCCCGGCGCTATAATGCGCGCCTCTTTCAACGCGCACGCAGTACAGAGGTTTCTATGGCGGGTCACTCGAAATGGGCCAACATCCAGCACCGCAAGGGTCGTCAGGACGAAAAGCGCGGTGCGGCATTCTCCAAGCTGGCGAAGGAGATCACCGTCGCCGCCAAGATGGGCGGAGGTGACCCCGGCTTCAACCCGCGCCTGCGCCTGGCGGTGGACAAGGCCAAGGCGGTGAACATGCCCAAGGACAAGATCGAGAACGCGGTCAAGAAGGGCACCGGCGAACTCGAGGGCGTGAGCTACGAGGAAGTGCGCTACGAGGGCTACGGCATCGGCGGCTCGGCGATCATCGTCGACTGCCTCACCGACAACCGCACGCGCACCGTGGCCGACGTGCGCCACGCCTTCTCCAAGTACGGCGGCAACATGGGCACCGACGGCTGCGTGGCCTTCCAGTTCAAGCACTGCGGCCAGCTGTTGTTCGCGCCCGGTACCAGCGAGGACGCGCTGATGGAAGCCGCGCTCGAGGCCGGCGCCGAGGACGTGCTCACCAACGAGGACGGCTCGATCGAGGTCATCACCGGTCCGTGGGAATTCACCGCGGTGAAGGAAGCGCTCGAGAAGGCTGGCTTCACCGCCGAGTTCGGCGAGGTGACCATGAAGCCCGACAACGTGATCGAGCTCGCCGGCGACGAGGCCGCGCGCATGCAGAAGCTGCTCGACGCGCTCGAGGGCCTGGACGACGTGCAGGAGGTCTATACCTCGGCCGAGATCGCCGAGTAAGCCCTCCGGCCTGCCCCACGGAAGCGGCGCCCGGCGCCGCTTTTTTCTTTTGGGCCGGGCAACGGGATCAATGGGGTCAGACCCCATTGAAAACTGTCACCGGCCGCCTTGGACGCTCATGCCTTTGCCCTCCATGCTCACCCGCCTGACGCCGCTGCTCTTCGTGCTGCTGTGGAGCACCGGTTTCATCGGCGCAAAGTACGGCCTGCCCTATGCAGAGCCGCTCAGCTTCCTGGCCATCCGCTACGTGCTGGTCATCGGGTTGATGACGCTGCTCGCGCTCGCCATGCGCGCCCCCTGGCCGGCGAAGCCGCGCGAGGCGCTCCACATCGGCGTCACCGGCCTGCTGGTGCATGCGGTGTATCTGGGCGGGGTGTTCATGTCCATCCATCGCGGGCTGCCGGCGGGCATCTCGGCCCTGGTCGTGGGCATGCAGCCGCTGCTCACCGGCGCGCTCGCCGGCCTGCTGCTGGGCGAGCGCGTGTCCGCGCGCCAGTGGTCGGGGCTGGCGCTCGGCTTCGGCGGCGTGGCGCTGGTCGTGGGCAGCAAGGCCAGCGTGGACGGCGCCGCCGCCGATGCGCTCGCGCACATGCTGATCCCGGCGGTGGCGGCGCTGCTCGGGATCACCGCCGGCACGCTGTACCAGAAGCGCTTCTGCCCGCGCTTCGACCTGCGCACAGGCTCGGTCCTGCAGTTCCTCCCCAGCCTCGCACTCACCGCGCTCGTCGCGAGCCAGACCGAAAGCATGGCCATCCAGTGGACCGGCGACTTCGTCTTCGCCCTGCTGTGGCTGGTGCTGGTGCTGTCGATCGGCGCGATCAGCCTGCTCAACCTGCTGATCCGCAGCGGCAGCGCGGTCAATGTGGCGAGCCTGTTCTACCTCACTCCGCCGACCACTGCCTTGATCGCCTGGGCGATGTTCGGCGAGACCCTGTCGCCGCTCGCCCTCGCCGGCATGGCGGTTGCCGTGTCGGGTGTGTGGCTGGCGCGCAAGGGCTAGAATCGGGCCTCCAGCCAACGCCCGCAGGAGCATGCCATGCTGATGACCACCACCTCGAACCTCGACGGCCAGCCGATCCGCCAGTATCTCGGCGTGGTCAACGGCGAGGCCATCATCGGCGCCAACCTGTTCAAGGACATGTTCGCCTCGATCCGCAACGTCGTCGGCGGCCGCGCCGGCAGCTACGAGCGCACGCTCGCCGACGCCCGCCGCATCGCCATGGAGGAGATGGAAGAGGCGGCGCAGAAGCTCGGCGCCAACGCGGTGATCGGCATCGACGTCGACTACGAGGTGCTCGGCGCCGACAACGGCATGCTGATGGTGTGCGTCAGCGGCACCGCGGTGAAGGTTTGAGCGCTGCCGCAAGCACCCACGTCGCCACCCGCATCCTCGGCCTCGACCCCGGGCTGCGCATCACCGGCTTCGGCCTGGTGGACCAGCTCGGCACCCAGTTGCGCTATGTCGCCAGCGGCTGCATCAAGACGCGGGACGGCGAGCTCCCCGGCCGCCTCAAGACCCTGCTCGACGGAGTGCGCGAGATCGTCGACACCTACCGCCCCGACGTCGTCGCGGTCGAGAAGGTCTTCGTCAACGTCAACCCGCAGTCCACGCTGCTCCTCGGCCAGGCCCGCGGCGCCGTGATCTGCGGCGCGGTGTCCTGCGACCTGCCGGTGGCGGAATATACCGCGCTGCAGGTCAAGCAATCGGTGGTGGGCTACGGCAAGGCGCACAAGGAACAGGTGCAGCACATGGTGCAGCGTCTGCTCGCGCTCGATGCCAGCCCCGGCCCGGATGCGGCCGACGCGCTCGCCTGCGCGATCTGCCACGCCCACGGCACCCACGGCCTCGGCGGTCTCGCCGGTATGGGCGGTCGCCGCCGCGCAGGGCGGATATTGGGCTGAGCGGTGACACGCCGCGCGCCATGCTGGCCCGCGCGGGATTTTTGGCACGAGCTATTGCAGCGCAGCAGAAAGCCGCGTATCATCTCTGCTCTTCGATCGGGCGCCAATCCGGTCCGCCGCAAGGCAACGGGGGTATAGCTCAGTTGGTAGAGCAGTTGACTCTTAATCAATTGGTCCTAGGTTCGAGTCCTAGTGCCCCCACCAACGAATTCAAGCACTTAGGCCGATCCTCCGGGGTTGGCCTTTTTGTTTTTGGCGTTTTGGTTGCCGTTTGGTTGCCGTTCGGCGGCCGCTAGGCGAACAGTCCGGTCGCCACAAAGGAAAGGCCATCCAGTTCAGGGCAACCAGCATCGACTGGATTCGAAGGGCCTGGGAACTTGCCCTACACCCACTGGCAAATGCGGACGCCCACACTCGCTCCTGTCACGCTCGCCCCGGATGTTGGCAACATCCCAAAAAAACGGCCCACTCAAGTGCATGCCGAGCGAGCCTGATCGAGGACAAGTTGACCTACCTTTCCACCGAATGCATGATCTTTGGGCCGCTACAAACAATAGCGGCCGGGCGTGGAAACCCGTTTGCCTACAGACGAGAAAGTCCGCATTCGTGCGGCTTTTCTCGTGCCGCGCTGCTGCGCCTTCAATGGCGGGCCGCGTGGGGCCAGCTTCGGCTGGGCCGGTTCCTGTAGGCCGGTTTCCACCCCCGCGTCGGTCCGCCACCCGCCGTGGAAAGCGGGAGCGGATCACTCACCGCGTTACAGGAGCAGTGATCATGCGCAAAACGACCTCAGATCCAGTTTCGGTTTCAGTCGCCGATAGGCCCGCCTCTTCCTCATCGGAGCACCCCCGCAGCACCCTTCGCTTCCATCCCGAGGCTGAGCAAGCCCTTCACCGCCTGCCCTTCGTCGGCTGGCATCACGGTGAGATCAAGTTTTGGGATGTACCCAACACGGGTGGTTATGTGGGCGGAAATCTGACGGGCGATGCACTCGCCAGAATCTTTCTCGAAACGCTTCGCCAACAGTCGGCTGCAGCCACCCCCGGCGCTTGGCTCGGGTGGATCGCAATGGGCTGGATGCACCATGTCTTCGACATGGTGGGCGTCGAGCCTGACCTCGACCCCGAAAGCCGACTCAACACTCTTCGAGGCCAAGTCGTGGGTTTCACTTCTGTGCTCTCGGATGTCCTGAGGGAAGCGCTCAGGAATTCAAGCCTTTCCCTTCCTCCGCTCGACGAGGAGGAGTGCCTGCGGCAGGCAAACGAGGGCCTTGAAACGCGTACTGCCAAGTCGGCAATTATCCGTGTGGCGGGAGCGCGAAGCGGCCGCAGGCAATCGAGGAGATCCAAGCCTTCGAATGACTAACTAGCACTCATGCGCCCGATCGTCCGCGCATGTTGGCGCGCTCGATCGGGCTGTTTCGTGGCAAAGAAGGAGAAGGACCCATCAAAGCCGGCGAAGGTCACGCTGCACGTTTTCCAGCACCGTCTCCCGCCCATCTTTTCGATTGAAGTCGAGTCTCCCAGTCAACGCTTAGGCCAGCCGAGTTTCCTATGGTCACCCGAGAACCCCAATCGAAAAAGAAGAAGCGTCTGTACCGCCCCTATCGCCATGATCAGCGAGTCGTCGTCCTCCAATCGCAGCACCGCCAGGACGAGCCCTGCCCCTAGCGACGCTCGGGTTGCAGCTACCCCGGGCTCTCGACCGCTGCCCGCTAGCGCGACCGGGGACCACAAGGCCTCCGCGCTGCCCGGCGTCAATTACCTTGGCGGCGCGCATTGACTCAAATTAATTGTTACCAAGCCGCAGCGGTTGCCTCATCTATCTTGCTACCTGTCAGAGGCCTGACAGGGGCAACCTATGGCGAGGCGACTCAGCATGACGACACGACGGGAATTGATCACAGCAGTCGGGGAGCGGTATCGGCGATCCAGCCGCAGCGGGAAGCAGCAGATCCTCGACGAATTTCTCAAACTGACCGGCTACCACCGCAAACACGCAATCCGTGTGCTGGGCCGTGAAGCGCAGTCCCCGAAGGCAAGGCCGGGGCCACGCCGGCGCTATAACGATGAGATTCGTGTCACGCTGATCACGCTGTGGGAAGCGGCCGACCGGATCTGCGGCAAGCGGCTGAAGGCGGTGATACCGACGCTGCTCGAGTCGATGAACCGGTACGGTCATCTGTCGCTGGCCGACGAACTACGCAAGAGGCTCCTGGGCATCAGCGCGGCGACGATCGACCGGTTGCTCAGAGACGTCCGCCAACAGGCCTTTGGCGGGCAACGCAAGCGTGCCGGAGGCGTGGGCAACGCGATTCGCCGCGCAGTCCCGATCCGCACGTTTGCCGACTGGGGCGATCCGCTGCCCGGCTATCTCGAGATCGACCTCGTCGAGCATTGCGGCGGCGTCAAGATCGACGGCGACTTTGTCCACAGTCTGGTGATGACGGACATCGCGACGGGCTGGACCGAGTGTCTGGCGATGCCGTTTCGCAATCACGCATTCGTCATCGAGCACGTCGAGCGCATCCGCGCCGCACTGCCCTTTCCGCTGCGTGGTCTCGATAGCGACAACGACACGGTCTTCATGAACGAAGGCGTGTTCGAGTTCTGCCGGAACACGGGAATCGAGCTGACCCGCTCGCGGGCCTACAAGAAGAACGATCAGGCGTGGGTCGAGCAGAAGAACGGTTCGATCGTGCGGCGCCTGGTGGGCTACGGCAAGCTGCGGGGACTGAAAGCGACGGAAACGCTGGCGTCCTTGTATCGGGTCTCGCGGCTGTACATCAACTACTTCCAGCCGTCATTCAAGCTGAAGTCGAAGACACGCGATGGGGCGCGGGTAACGAAGCACTACGAGGCGCCGCTGACGCCGCTGGAGCGCGTGCTGCGTTCAACGTCCGTGCCGCAGGCGACCCGGCAGCGCCTGCAGGAAGAGTTTCGTGCGCTCGATCCGGTCGAGCTCCTGCACCGTATGCGCGAGGCTCAGCGGCATGTGGCCGAATGCTCGGCTGCGGGCAGCGGGGTGACAGCCACCAAGGCGGCGGACAGTGAGGTACCGATTGAGGAATTCCTGACCAGCTTGAGTACGGCGTGGCAGGCTGGCGAGGTACGCCCGACCCATGGTCGGAAGGCTGCCTCGGTACATGACTGGCGCACGCGCCCGGATCCATTCGCGGACACATGGCCCAAAATACAGCAGTGGCTCGAGACGGAACCGGATGTCAGCGCCCAACAGCTGCAGAAACGGCTCACCGAGATGATGCCCGAGCTCTATTCCGGCGCTCAACTGCGCACCCTGCAGCGACGTGTGAAAGCATGGCGGACGAATCGGGCCAGGGAACTCGTGACCCGAACACTCGGCGCCGACGCGGTGGCGGCTGCCGCCGCTACGCGGCGCCAGCCGCCACCGCAGAACAATCCCAAGGCGACGATTACGCCGGAGTAACATCCTTCTGTGAGGCAACACGCGGCGTCAGGCTAATTGTCGCCGGCCACCGCGCCGATTCTGCCCGCCCTGAGTTCGATTACGCCTTTGCCACCGTCTTCGAGCCAAGCGACTCAAGCAGGTGGGCGTTCTGCGTCTGAAGCACTTCAATCTGCCCGGTAAGACGGGCCATCGTCTCACGCGCGGTCCTCGCTTCCTTCTCGGACTCATCGCGCACTTTCTCCGCAGCACTCACGCGCTCAGCGCTACGCCGCACCTCCCTCTCAACTTCCTTTCGATACTCTTGAAAGGAGCCCTCAGCGGCAACCAAGCGCTCGCGAAGCTGCGCAAGCTCTACTGCCTGGCGCTGCGCCTCGGCCTGCTTCTCAGCCAACTGCGCTTTAAGCGTATCGCGCTCGCCGCTCATCTGCTCAAGGCTGGCCTCCAGGTCATCGACGGTCTGCGCCGCATCGGCGAGCTCGAGCTCGGCTTGGGCACGCTGCGCGTCCGCAGCACGGACCACTTCCGTCACTCGGCGCTCGGCAGCCTTCACCGCCCTGTCGTTGAGATCGATCGCCAGCTCGGAAATGCGTCGGCTGAGCGCCTCAGTGACCTGAGCGACAGTCTCAGCGACCTCGACCGGCAACTCAGCAACCGGCTCTGCCTCTGCAATCCGCTTGCTAGCAACGTGATCCTCCCAAACCTGGCGCAGACGCTGCACGTTGCCGCCACCGACCTTCTTCCGAAGTGCAAAAACGGTGACCTTGCTGCCCGTGGCTTCGATAGCCTCGCCAGCAGCGATGATGGCTTCAGCGGTGTACTCGGCAGGACGCATGATGGAATCTCCTCGATATAAGACGTACCCTATCACAAAGAAACTAACTAATAAACAACCATACTAACAAATTAAAACCTAAAGGACCTTAGCTTCCTGGCGACGGGGATAAACGGCGGCTCATGGCGCACGAAGACGGTTTCCTTATCTGGTAGCAGTCCCGAGAGGAAGCGGGTCGAACGGAGAGGACCTCGAAGGCCAGGCCCTGACTGATGTGGCAACGAGGGGACTGAGCCAATAAGCGAGTGGTTGAATCAGCCCCCCTCGTTCCTCACGTTGCCGACCGCCTTCCCCACCGGATACACCGCGAGCACCGCCTCGGCACACGGCCTCACCAGCGCCTGCACCTGGTCGGCCGCAGTCGCGCCGTTCAGCCACGCCCAGTAATCCCCCGGCGCCAGGATCACCGGCATGCGATCGTGCAACGGCCGCATCGCCGCGTTGGCCTCTGTGGTGACGAGTGTGAAGGTGTCGATCTCCTCGCCGTCGGCCGGCCTCGTCCACCGCTCCCACAACCCCGCCAGCGCGAAAAACTGGCCCCCGACCGGATGGATGTAAAACGGCTGCTTGCCGCCGGCGACTTACTGCCACTCGTAGAAGCCGTTCGCCGGCACGATGCAGCGCCGGCGGAGGAACGCCGCCCGAAACGAAGGTTCCTCGGCGACCGACTCGCCGCGCGCGTTGATCAACCTGGTGGCGATCGTCGCGTCCTTCGACCACGACGGCACGAGGCACCAGGGCAGGCGGTGGATCACCCGCTCGCCATTCGGCCGCTGGCGCACGACCGGCAGCCACTGCATCGGCGCCGCGTTCCAGCGCGGCTCGAACTCGACGCCTTCGGGCACCGCGTCGAAGGCCTCGCGCAGGCGCGAGACCGGACCGTAAAGCGCATAGCGTCCGCACATTGCCGTTTTCCTCCAGATCGGGGCAGAACGAGCAGTCGTGTCACCAGCCGCCACCTCGGATCGGCGGCCGATCGCGCCAGCTCACGAAACGGGAAAAATCGTACGCAAAGCTTCGGCATCGATTGCCACCCCAAGCTGGCCGCATTGGGTGAAAATAAGACTGTATTTTTTCCCAGTCCAACCATGCACGTTAGAGTCGTCGAGCTGATGGTGGCCGGAGTTCGCCGCACGCGCGAGGAGTGCCTGGCCGACCCCGGCACGATCGGCACGCTGAGCATAGGCGACATTCCGCTCGGAACCGCCGAGAAGCGGCCTCTGCACGCCGCACAACTTTGGGAACGATGGGGAACCTCGGCCAAGCGCGGCCTGCTGCCGCCGCTGTTCGACGTCCTGGTACTGCGGATCACGCCGCGCAGGCTCCTGCTGCGGGGGTTCCAGGTGAGCACGAAGAACGGGCGAGCAGCCACCCAGTACGCGCAGGAATGGTGGGCCGTGCCGATCGACAAGCCGTAAGAGGATGGCGACTCAGACAGGCTCGATCAGCCCCGCCCCCTCGTTCCTCACGTTCCCCACCGCCCTGCTCACCGGATACGCCGCCAGCGCCGCTTCTGGACACGGCCTCACCAGCGCCTGCACTTGGTCGGCTGCAGTCGCCCCGTTCAGCCACGCCCACCAATCCCCCGGCGCCAGGATCACCGGCATGCGATCGTGCAGCGGTCGCATTGCCGCGTTGGCCTCGGTGGTGACGATCGTGAACGTGTCGAGCTCCTCACCGTCGGCCGGCCTCGTCCAGCGTTCCCACAGCCCCGCCAGCGCGAAGAACTCGCCCCCGACCGGATGGATGTAGAACGGCTGCTTGCCCCCGGCGACTTGCTGCCACTCGTAGAAGCCGTTCGCCGGCACGATGCAGCGCCGGCGGCGGAACGCCGCCCGGAACGAAGGTTTCTCGGCGACCGACTCGCCGCGCGCGTTGATCAACCTGGTGGCGATCGCCTCGTCCTTCGCCCACGACGGCACGAGGCCCCAGCGCAGGCGGTGAATCACCCGCTCGCCGGTAGCCCGCTGCCGGATCACCGGCAACCACTGCATCGGCGCCGCATTCCAGCGCGGCTCGAACTCGAAGCCTTCGGGCACCGCGTCGAATGCCTCGCGCAGGCGCGAGACCGGACCGTAGAGGGCGTAACGACCGCACATATTCGCGCCCTCCCCGGCTACCTCAGTGCAGCGTGCCGGAAGGCCCGCCCTCGCCTTCCTTCACCGGCAGCAGATCCGTGAACCGCCCCCGCACGTCGGTGTAATGCCGGAATTCCGGCGCGCCGATCGTGCGCTTCTTCTTGCTGATCCCCTTCGGCTTGACCGGCACCTGGGCGACCCACACGCCGTGGCGGGTCTCGAGCGACAGGCTCACCACGTCGATCCGCCAGCTCGCCGGGCAGTCGGCCAGCGAGCCGTACTCCTCGAGGATCTCCTCATAGCGGGCGACCTTGTCGGCACGCAGGCTGTATGCCTCCATCAGCACGAAGACGAAGTCGGCGTCGAGCTGCTCGGCGAGCAGCTTCACCGTGCGCGCCGCTGCGTCCTTGTCGGCCGGCGAGCGCATGACGAGCGCCGTGGGGATCGTGGCGCCGGTGGTGAAGTTGCCGACGAAGGCCATGGGCACGAGCTCCTCGCCCTGCTCGAGGAGTTCGCGCGCCTTGTCGATCAGCGGCGCGATCGCCGCCCGGTAGCGTTCGGGGAGCTGGCTCATGTCGGGGTCCTCGCCGGGCTCAGCGCTCGCGGCGCATCTTCACCGCCGCCTCGTACTCGCGATCGAGCCCGGTCCCGGCGTCGCCCTTCGGATCGAACATCCGAAAGCCCACGTGCATGTACGCCAGCAGCGCCAGGCCGGAGAACTCGCCTTCGAGGTTCTGCAGCGTGTAGCGCACCGCCGGCTTGTTGATCTCGAGCCCGTTGCGGCCGAGCAGCGCGATCTCCATCACGATCTGCCCGACCTTCGCCTGGTCGAGCTTGGCGAAGCGATCGAACGCCGCCTGCATGTACATCACCGCGTCCATGCGCAGGCCGCCGTCGACCGCCGCGCGCATCTCCTCGTGACCGATGCGCGTGAGCGCCTCCTCGGCCATCTCGCCGGCCTGGTGCTCGGGGAAGCGCTTGAGTACCGCCTTGTACTGCTCGGCCGCCTCCTTCACGTGCGACGGCCCGAGCTCTTCCAGGCACTGCGCGAGCCCGAGCTGCGCGCCCGGGTCGGCCGGCGCCAGACTCGCCGCCTGGCGGAAGAACGGCAGCGCCTCGGCCGCCCGGCCGGAGCGCATCAGCACCGCCGCCAGGTTGCGCTTGGCGAAGGCGTTCTCGGGCTCGACCTTGACCGCGTCGCGCAACGCGTTGGCCGCCTCGTCGGCGCGCCCGGTGCGCGCGAACGCTACCCCGAGCGCGATGAACGCGTTCGCGTGCGTGGGGTCGAGCTTGACCGCCCGCTGCAGCGGGGCGACCGCCTCTGCCGGTCGCCCCAGTTCGGACAAACACAGCCCGTGGCTGTAGGCGAGCTCGGCGTCGTCCAGCATGCCGTCGAGCGCCTCGAGCACCGGCAGCGCATCCTCCAGGAAGCCGTTTTGCAGCAGCCCCAGCACGTAGGCCTTAGGCTCGACCCCGCGCTCGGGGACCGCGACCACGCGCACGAACGCGTCATCGACCGCCACCACGGCCTGCCAGCCGCGCGCCGCGTAGTCGAGCGCGTAGCGCCCGATCACAGCCTGCTCGAACTCGGCCGTGCCGCGCGGCGGCAGGCCCGCCGGGTCAAGGTCGTCGAGCGGGATCTGGAAGATTTCGGGGGCTTGGCGGGTGGTCATCAGGAGTAGCGTTTCTGAAAGGATGTATGCGGCCGCGATTGTCTCATACGGAACCCCGCGCCTCGCCCGCTGCACACCGTGCGAACTAACGCCCTAGCAGCGAACAGTCCATTGCCTCATCAATAGGCAAGGTTCGCACCCCCTTGGCTGGCATCGGATCGCGGCACTTATCCACAAGCCCGCTCACACCTCTATCCCCGATGGCTGGGGACAACACAGCACACATTTGGCGCTAAGCCATCTAGTCACTCGCGCCCTTACCACGCCTGCGCAGTGGCTCAAGCAGTCCGGCCAGATTGTTGTGGTCAAGCTCATGCATCAAGGCCAGCAACTGCCCGAGCTGCCCTGATGGAAAGCGCTGCCTTGCAAACCACGCAACATAATTCCCGGACAGGTCAGCGATGGTCCGGCCCTTGTACTTTCCAAAGGGCATCTCACGAGCAAGCAGCACTTCCGAATAGGTCACGGCACCCGGTTTCGCGCTTCGGCAAGCTCCAGCACCGCCGCCAGATCGCGCCGCAATGCAGCTTCCAGCGCCGCAGGTACCCGTCCGCCAAAGGCCTCGACCAACTCAATGTAGTACCACAGAGATCCGTCCTTGCCTCCCGTGAAACGCGCCCACACCGACTCACCGATCTCCGTCAAGTCCAGCAGGATCGCCTGCAGGTTGGCCAGCTTGTCGCAAGCGGAGACGAGAACGCCGTCGCCTTCTGCGGCGTACAGGTGGGCAAGGTACCGCTCCTTCCGCTCGCGCCAGGGGCTTTTCTGCCCCTGGGCATCGGGCAGGCCATCGGTGCAGAACTGCACGAGGTCCAGGACCTTGCCACCAAACGCTTCGCGGATCTGATCCGCCCACTGCGGACCACCGTCTTCGAGGACGTCATGCAGCAGCGCGGCGATTACTTGATCCTCGTTGCCTCCGTAGCGTTGCACCAGGGTCGCAACCGCGACGGGATGCGTGATGTACGGCAAAGATAAGCCGAGGGCGTTCTCGGTCCCCTTGCGAACCTGGCCTTCGTGAGCGCGAAGCGCGAGCGACAAAGCGCTGTCGAACTTCTGGGTCATCAAATGGGCTCCTGAGTGGTCGTTTTTCGATTGGAATTTTCCGACATCCAACGCTCCCCAGGTGCGCCCCCTCAAAGATTCTTTCCGCATGAACTGCAAAGATCTCACTCCGGACTGTGCAACCGATTCCATAGCATCGATCCATCGCTATCTGCCTCGAACGCAGTCAATCGGCATCGAATCCGGCGCTTCACAAACGACGCCGGATCCCACCCTGACAAAGCCAATGCAGACTCGAACGCCAGCCGTGTCGCAAAGCCAGTCGCGAGCCATGGCAGCTGCCATGTTGCCGCCATGGCTGAGGACAACTACGCTATCCCGCATGCCACCACACACGTCTCCGATACAGTGCGACATGCGCCGCACAAAGTCCCGCAAGCGAGTCGATCAACGTCCTCTTCATCGACGCGCTCTCTCACCGCAACCATAACTGAAATCAGTTTCGAAAGACCTTTTCGATCATGACGGTAAGACTGATACATGGCGATGTACTTGACGCCACCACCGAGGGCTTGATCCTCACGATTGATGGCACACGAAAAGGCCTCGAAGGGAATCTTGCACGCGCTTATGCTCGACGCTGGCCAGACTCCTTTGAAGAACTTGGTTATGAGATCCCTTATCCTCTTCCGCTGGGCAGAGCGGTCGCGGTACGTATCGAGGACGACAGCCCATTTCGTGTGATTGTGCTTGCGTCCACCCTTCACCACCTTGATGTCCTCGACGAACGACAGAAAGTCGCGGTCACCACCAGTGCCTATTCAGAGGCCATTGCTCTTGCCCGGAGGTTCAGACTTCGCAGCATTGCCTCAGCGGTGCTGTCAGGCGGCTGGCGATTACCCGTCAAGGCGGCGCTTCATGCCATGCTGACCGTGGCAAGGCCTTTCTCAGAGCAAGAATCGGCACTGAGTGTGGAGATCCACTTCAAGGAAAAGAAGGATCTTAATGACGCTGTAGCACATGCGAATTCGATCGCTTTCCCGCTGCGACCGGAATGAGATCCCCGCACAAAAGATCCATTCAATTACGAATCAAAACACCCATCCATCCCGATGCCGGAGTCTTCCCTTGGCATCCCAGGCGAGGGACAGCGCATGATCCTTCTCGCACAAGGGATATAAGCGAAGCTTGTCCTCGACGGGATCGAGCACACTGCGCAACGCCGCCGACAGAGCGTTCTCGCGACTGGAGTCCAGTTCGCACTCGAAGACACTTTTCTGGACGCGCTCTCCATATCCCTCGAGCAGCATCGCGACGCGCCGTCGGCGTCGGTGGTCGGAAATATCGTAGGCGACGATGATACGTCTCACACCACCACCACCCGTTTGTCCTCGCTTCGTCGCCCCGGCCCGCGCCATTCGACTGCCGCAGCGCACCAGGCACACAGCGGATAGGCCCGCAGCGAATCCGTGCGCAGATCCAGCGCCTCGGCCAACCGCGCCAAGTGGAAGCGGGCTTCGGGGAGGGTCAGAAAGCACTCGAACACCGAGTATTGAACCCGGTCACCAAGAGCGTGCAGCGCGTGCTCGATCCGTCGTCGCCTGCGCGCATCGGCGACGTCGTAGCTCACCATCCAGAGCCGCCGCTCCATGGTCACTTCGCGAGATAGGGTCGGTAGGAGGCGCCTGCGCCCAGCGAGCTCGCGTAACGCGCCACTTGGGCACGCATTACACGGAACAGACAGGCCTTGCCCATGCCTTCGGAACACGCCAGCGGCGCCGCCAGCTTGGCCTCGAGCCGGGCGATGAGCAACTGCCTCGCAGCCGGGAGCATCTTGCAGTTGGGTTGATTCGCGTCAGGCACCACAAAGTCATCGACGGGGCTCAAACTGTGTTTGCGTGCAATCGCCAGCACCACCGCATCGACGGCGAGCGGCCGAAACTCCTCCATCAGATCGAGGACAAGCGCGGGGCGACCACTCGTAACCGCATGCAGGTGACCGAAGCCCGCATGCAGTCGGGCAACACGAACGATAGCCTCCAGCGTGTGCGACAGCACGGCATAGCCATAGGACAGCATGGCATTCATCGGATCATGCGGTGGCATGCGATTTCGTCCCTTGAATGCCCAGCTCTCCGGCAGCAATGCAGACAGGGCAGCGAAGTAAGCGCGCGCAGCACGCCCTTCGTGCCCGCGTAATTCATCCAGATCACCGACCCGATCGAGGCGGTGCAGCACCCGATCAAGCACCCCGATACCCTTCGCAACCCGCTCCGACCCATCGCGGCGCGAAAAGCTGCGCAGCACTGCGCGGCAATTGTGCAGCTTGCCCATGATGCAGGCCCGCGCCACATCGAGCCCGAACACCGCGTCGTCCTGACGTTTGACCTGCCTTGCGATCAGCGCCATGCTCGCCTCCGGCGCTCCGTCGAGCACTACCGGGTTGATCCCGTTCGCATCGGCGAAAGCCATCATCACCCCGTGATCGCGACAGTGTCGGATGATGGCCGTGCTCACCATCGCATTGCCATGCACCACAACCTGGTCGAGCAAACGAAGCGGGATTCGACCGATGACATCCTGCCCACGGCTGACCACCAGTCGCTGATCTTGTCGGGCCAGGCGCACCCCCTGACTAGTGATGTACACACTTCGCGGCAGAGCCAGCCCGTCGCTCTCGTCATCAAGGCGAACTGCATCAGGATCGCCGAGTTCTGCGGCCTCGGTGAGCGGCACATCGGTTTGCTCGCCCACCTTCGCGGGCTCGACCAGCCCGGTCTCGGACACCTGACCTGGGCGTGGCTCACCGCTCAGCGCGGCGACTGGCAACGAATTCACCGGCAACACCCAGCTGGCGGCATCCGGGTCAACCGCAGTCACGCGCTCCCCCTCGAAGCGCACACCGAGGAAGCGAAAGCCCGCCTGAAAATGGGTGATGCGGGATTTCTCTTCGTTCAGCTTCAGATGCAACTGGTCCAGCACCCCACGTATGAGGACCAGCGCGGCCTCCGCTTCCGCCCGGCTTCGGCACAGCACCAGAAAATCATCTGCGTACCGCACCAAGGTGTGATCGGCTCGGGCAAGCGCGTTATCGAGCGTGTGCAGGTACAGATTCGACAACAAGGGCGAGATCGGCGAGCCCTGGGGCACGCCCGCGCGGCGGGGGTGCAGGATCTTGTCCTTCGACGCCGGCGCTGCGAGCCATTGTGCGAGCAGCGCCGTCAGGCTGTCATCGGGCAGGCGCCGTCGCAGCATCGACAGCAAGGTCGCGTGATGAACACTGTCGAAATAGCGTTCGATGTCCGCATCCACCACCCACCGCAATCCCTGATCACGACAGTCCACGATGCGCGCAGTCGCCTGCTGCACCGAGCGACCGCTGCGGTACGCAAAGCTCGCATCATCGAAATCCGGGTCCAGCAGGCGCGTCAGCAACTGCGCCACGGCAGTCTGCAACACCCTGTCGCTCACGGTCGGGATCGCCAGTGAACGCAGCCGTCCGTCGGGCTTCGGGATGTCGACGCTCAACAAGGGTTGCGGCCGGTACCGCCCGGCCGCAACCTCGCCCCGCAGTGCCGCCAGACGAGACAGCGCATCGTGGTGATATTGGTCCACCGAGACGCCATCCACTCCCGGGCAACCTGCGTTCGCGTGCACCCTCGCCCACGCATCCGCCAGTGCGCCCTCGTCGCACGCCTGCGAGAGCAAGGTCTGTTTTTCCGCAGGATGTTTGGCAGGCGACAAGATCGGCTCCCACAGGGTGGATGAGCCGAGTCTGCCTTGCTCGCGAAAGTATCGCCCCGGATGGCAAGCTTGCGCCGGCAGGCACCGACTTGCACGGTAGCGCGCGGTGCGCCGAAGGTCGTCATGAGGAAATCTGGCGTCTGGAAACGTGCAGCCCCGGCCCCTGGAGTGAGAAATCATCCCTCCCGACGCTGACGGCGAGAGGGCAGTTGCCGCAGCGCCGGAGGCCAAGCCATGACCCGCGAGTCTCAATCCCCTTCTGCAGCTCGGGGCAGTCCGACGTTTCAAACCGGTAGGGTGACAGGGGTGCTCGTCGTCTCAATCCCCTTCTGAAGCTCGGGGCAGTCCGACGAATTACCGGAAGCGGTACATCTCGGAAGGTAGTCTCAATCCCCTTCTGAAGCTCGGGGCAGTCCGACCAGCAAGTTCATTCCCGTCAACATCAACGGCAAGGTCTCAATCCCCTTCTGAAGCTCGGGGCAGTCCGGCGTTGTTAGACTTATCCCCGGACTTGCCACATGGAGTCTCAATCCCCTTCTGAAGCTCGGGGCAGTCCGACAGCCGACAAGGTTCTCGAGTATTTCCCCGAACGGGTCTCAATCCCCTTCTGAAGCTCGGGGCAGTCCGACCACGCATACAGGGTGTACCGCACAATCGGAAACGTCTCAATCCCCTTCTGAAGCTCGGGGCAGTCCGACCTTCACCACCCAAGGAGGAAACCATGGGTGAGCTGTCTCAATCCCCTTCTGAAGCTCGGGGCAGTCCGACGGTTGACGGCAGTGTTGATCTTGGCATCGATGGCGTCTCAATCCCCTTCTGAAGCTCGGGGCAGTCCGACGTCTTCATCGACACCCCCGCGACGCCCCATCTCGTCTCAATCCCCTTCTGAAGCTCGGGGCAGTCCGACGATAGTGACATGTGCATCGACGGCGGTGAAGCGTCTCAATCCCCTTCTGAAGCTCGGGGCAGTCCGACTGCCCTATGACGGGCGAGCAGTACATGGAGGGGGTCTCAATCCCCTTCTGAAGCTCGGGGCAGTCCGACAACGGGAACCCGCTCTTCCGTCACCCGCAAAATGTCTCAATCCCCTTCTGAAGCTCGGGGCAGTCCGACTCTACCACGATAAACTTGCGTCCTGTCAATGACTTAGGAGGCAGTTTCCGAGCGATCCGGAAAAATATCCTTTACGCATTCAACGCCAAGCTCATTTCTCCTCATTTCCTCTTTCCATTCAATTGGTTGACGATCTTCACGGAAAGTCCAAAACACGCCCCATCGCTCGAACCCGCAACGTTGCTCCACTGAGGTACAAGATGCTCGAAGAGAAGGCTCACTCCCGCAAGGCATGACGGGATGCATTCTTCGAACCCCGCCGACCGTGACGGTCGGCAGAACGGGACGCAGGATCGAATCCCTGCAAAGATTGACCGAAGTTTGCCCGGTGCTTCGAATCGGCAACAGGGCGCCAGAATAGCGGTTGTCACGGACTGACTCCGTCCGGCAAGCTTGCCATGAGCCACGCATCGCATCCGGTCCTCTATAAAGCCGGAATACGCCGAAAGAAACGCCGCCATCATGGATAACTGCCGTCCATCCTCCTACCCACGTCGCATTCTTCTTGCCGTTACCGGTCTGTCGCCACAGGTCGTGACCGAGACCCTGCATGCGCTCGCGGTCGGCAACGACGATCCTTTCGTGCCCACCGAGATTCACCTCATCACCACCGGCGAAGGTGCGGAGCGTGCCCGCCTCGCCCTGCTGTCGGACAAGCCCGGCTGGTTCCACCGCCTGCGCAAGGACTTCGACCTGCCGGAGATCACCTTCGATGCCGAGCACGTCCACGTGTTGCGCGACGTCGGTGGGCACAGCCTCGCCGATATCCGCAGCCCGGCGGACAACCTCGCGTGTGCAGACTTCATCACGGAGAAGGTGCGCGAACTCAGCGCCGATCCCGACAGCGCCCTGCATGTATCCATCGCAGGCGGACGCAAGACCATGGGTTTCTTCCTGGGCTACGCGCTGTCGCTCTTCGGCCGCCCGCAGGACCGCCTGTCGCACGTGCTGGTGTCCGAACCCTTCGAGAACAGCTGGGACTTCTTCTACCCCACGCCCTACGAGAACATCATCGAGACGAGCGCGAAGAAACTCGTGGACACCCGCGACGCCCGCCTGAGCCTGGCGGACATACCCTTCGTCGCCCTGCGTCACGGCCTGCCCACCGCACTGCTCGACGGCAGCGCACGTTTCGAACAAACAGTCAGCGCGGCACGGGCTGCACTCGGCCCCGCCTCGTTGGAGGTCGACCTTATTAGCCGTACGGTGCGGGCCGCTGGGCGTTCTTTCCAGCTTCCCCCTGCCGACTTGGCCCTGCTGACCGTCTTCGCGCGTCGCGCCATGAAAGATCAACCCGCACTTCCCGCACCGCCCAAGGACGTTGCCGACCCCGAATGGAGTGAGCGCTACCTAAAGGAACTCCGGACTATTTGCGGCCCCCTCGGCGATCGCGATGCCACCGAACACTCGCTACACAGAGGCATGGACGGGCATTACTTCTCGATGCGGCTATCGAAGTTGCGCAGGCGGCTGAAACGCGAACTGGATATTGCCGCTGGGCCATATCTCATTGATGATGGTGGAAGCAAGCCACACCGCTACAAGCTCGCATTGCAGGCAGACACCGTTCGGATAGTTGATTCACGGCGCATGGCAAGCTTGCGTTGAGCCAAGGCCTCATTCAAGGCGCTCACACTCGATAAGGCAGGCATATATCGCGCCAAGTTCTCCATCGCGGCGTCGGACAAGAGGCGCTGCTAGGGCCAAGACCAGGAACGAAGAATGATCAAACAGACCTACCTCCTGAAACTCGCCAGCCCTGCATTCCTGGGTGGCGCCGACCAACGCGGCGCTTGGCGCACGCCGCCGATCAAGGCCCTCCTCCGCGAGTGGTGGCGCATCGCGATGGCACACAGGCTGGGCTACGACCATCGCCAGATCAAGAATCACGAGACTCGACTTTTCGGCACAGCAGCGGACGAAGCCGGCGGCGAAAACCATCGCAGCCAGATCCGCCTTTCGCTCGCGCACTGGCACGAAGGCACGATGCACTCGCATGAACCGCTGCCCATGATTTACCACCCCGAGGCAGAGCGCGCCAAGAATAAAGTGGAGCCGCTGAACTACTTGGGCTACGGGCCGATTGATCGCGGCAAGCTGAAGTTTGGAGCTGCGCTCCAATCCAAAGAGAGCAACATCCTCCGTATTGCGTTGCCCAACAGCGAATCTGAATCTCCCAACCTGCAATGCGCCCTCACCCTCGCCCATTGGTTCGGCACTGTCGGCGGGCGCAGCCGCAACGGCTGGGGCTCGATAGTTTGGGCGCCCGAAGAGGGCACGCCCACGCTTGCGCCCCTGAGCGCGTCGGCACTGGAGGCATCCGGCTGCACCCGCGCGCTCGAACAATCCTTGGAGGTCGACTGGCCGCACGCTATCGGCAGCGATGGCGCTGGTGTCCTGGTGTGGCGTAGCAGGGAAACCTTCAGGGACTGGCACGAGGCGATGACCTTCCTCGCACGAACCAAGATCGCCTTTCGTACTCACCTCGAGTTCAACGGCGGGCAACCCCACCCGGCAGCACAACCCCGCCACGCACTCGCCTACCCCGTCACCAACCACAAGGTATCGGCCTGGGAAGGCAGCGGCAAAGGTCGCCTCGCCAACACATTGCGCTTCAAGCTCCACATCGAAGCGGAGGGTCGCCTGCGCGCACTGATCTATCACACGCCTTGCAAGCCAACCCTCCCCCATGCTGACCTCGATCTGCTCAACACTTGGCAGCGCGTGCACCGCTTCCTCGACGCTCAGCCCACACTCGCGCGTCTCGCCTGACCCGGAAACGCCATGACCGACACCACGCAAAACATCTGGCTAGCCAAACTCGCGGCTTGGACCCAAGCCCCCGCCGAGAAGGCCTTGGGACTCCTCCGCGACCCCGCCGGCCAGGAAGGCGGTAGAGTACGCGCGCTGCAACAAGCCCTCTTCCCCAATGGTCTGCCAGAGGCGCTGGCCGTGCATGTGAAACGCGCTGACCACTGGGCCCGCGCTGCAGACCGTCCACACTTTCCCCGCAGCGAAAAGGACGGCCGCTACGCTGCCTGGACACAGGTGCACTACGACCAAAGCCCGGTGCTCATCCACCCCCTCTCGGGTACCCAATTCGACCTCAAGACGCTCGGCATCGACGCCAGTCAGATACGCAGCCTATCGACCGATCAATTCCAGACACTGATCGAACGCGATGCCACTGGCCGGCCCGATGCCCGCCGAACTGCGCTCGCCTTCTGGCGCTTCGGCCCAGAGCTCGACACCAACGGTCTGCGCGCACTTTGGCAGCTGCTGCCCGCCGACACGCGCATCCCCGACCACACCATCTGGACGCACCTCGACCTGTCCGCCGCCTTCGCCTCGTCCTTTGCCGCCGATGCCGACGCCAACCCGGCGCTGCTGTCGATGGCCTTCGGCCCGGTGCAGGACTTCATCGCCCAGGCGCGCACCACCTCCGACCTGTGGGCCGGCTCGCACCTGCTCTCGCGCATCGCGTGGGCGGGCCTGAAGGTGATCTGCGAACGCCTCGGCCCGGACGCGGTGATCTTCCCGCAGCTGCGCGGCGTGCCGCTGGTCGACCTCTGGCTGCGCGACGAGATGGGCGTGAACGCCAAGCGGTTCCTCGACTGTGAATGGGCGGAGCATCGCACCGACGCCAACCCGCTGTTCGCCGCCGCGTTGCCCAACAAACTGGTCGCCATCGTCCCTGCCGGTCAGGCGCAGGCACTGGCCGAAGCCATCACCCGCGCGGTGCGCGACTTCGTACGCGACACCGCCCAGGGCATGCTCGCCGATCTGCTCGACGCCGCCGACATCGACAACACGCCCGAGTTGCCCTGCCACGCCCAGCTTGCCGCCCAGCTCGGCGGCTTTCCGGAAGTGCACTGGGCAGCCGTACCCTTTGCCCCGCTGGTAAGGGAAGGCGAAAAGACACCGGACGTCACCGAGCTGAACAAAGCCGGCGAACCTTTCTTCGGCAACGGGGGCTTCCTCGCCAGCCCCGCGTGGCAGCGCCTGCAGAAGCCGCTTGAGCTCGAAGGTACGCGCTTCTACCGCCCCAACGCCGGCGTGCTCTACCCGGCTCTCTACGAGTTGCTCGACCGCGTCGTCGCCAGCGCCAAGAGCGTGCGCGTCGCCCCCCAACGCCCGAATGGTGGCGATCAGGGCTATCGCTGCGACCTCACCGGAGAAGCCGAATGGCTCACCCACGACCGCAACCATCTCGCCATTCCAAAGGGCGAGCGCAAGAAAACCGACACCCTCTGGAACCGCGCCATCAACAAACGCCCCGGCCTCAGCCGCAAGGACGAACACCTCTCCGCACTCGCCATGCTTAAGCGCATGTGGCCGCGCTGGTTCGTCGAGCACGAACTGGGCACATGCGACATAGACGTGCGCCGCTTCGTGGTGTCCACGCACACTCTGGCCGTGTCTACCTCGCTCGAGCATTGGCTAGCGGAGGGAGCGCCGATCGGCAACGCCGGTCGCGAGCTGCTGGTGAAGGCCGACGAAGCCGAGCGCGACAACGTCCTGGACTACGCTGCCCTGCCGCGCCGCCTGATCCGCAAACTGATGGGCGGAAAACTCTTCGACGCCGAACAACGCCGCCTCGCCCGCGCCTTGCCAGCGCTGATGGAAAACGACAGTCCCGACGACCCCGAAGCCCGTAACGCAAGTGCAGATCTCGTCCGCAAACTGCTGGGAGACAAACCCGAAGCCTATTACGCGCTCATCCTGCTCGACGGCGACAAGATGGGTGCATGGATCTCCGGCGGCAGCGAGGCCTATCCCCTGCCCACCCGCGACACCTTCCACCCGCAGATCCGCAGCCATCTGGCCGCCCACTTCAACCGCCGGGAGCTCACCGAATACCTCGACGCCGCCCGTGCCGTGTCGCCCAGCCGTCACATGGCGATTTCCAGCGCGCTCAACAGCTTTGCGCTCTCCCTTGCGCAGGACATCGTCGAGAACCGCTGCAAGGGCAAGCTCCTCTATGCCGGCGGCGACGATGTGATGGCGCTGGTTGCGGTCGATGACCTGCTCGCCTGCCTCACCCTGCTGCGAGCCGCCTACGGCGGGTTGTCCTTGCATGACAAGGACGACCCCAAAAAACCCGGCCCACTGGCCGGATCGCTCCAACTGGACCTCGACGGGCTCACGCTGGGTGGCGGCCACGCCCTACTCGGCAGCCGCCTGCTGCGGCTGATGGGCGAGCACGCCACTGCCAGCGCGGGCGCGGTGATCGCGCATCACAGCGCCCCGCTCGGCGCGGTGCTGCGAAGCCTGCGCGAGGCCGAAAGGCGCGCCAAGAGCAAGGGCGGACGCGACGCCTTCGCCATCACGCTTATGAAGCGCGGTGGTGGCGCCACCGAGCTCACCCTGCCGTGGCGGCTCGACGAACATGCCATTGGGCACAAGCCAACGCTGGACGGTTCACCGATGCAGCTACTCGCCAGCCTTAGCGCGCTCTTCGCCGGCGACGACACCTCGCGCAAGGCCGCCTTCGTTACCCAAGGCTGGATGCCACATCTACCCACGCAGATGGAGACCGCAACACTGAGGGCATTGCTCGCCCACAACTTGGCCCATCGTCTGGAACGCCAAGGCGCACGGAAAGATCTCGCCGACGAATATGGCGGCAAGCTTGCCACGCTCGCCCTGCATCCACGGCTGGTTAACACTGACTCAGGGATCACGCCCGACCAGGTCGTCACCGACGTGCTGGCGGTCGCCGAATTCCTCGCCCGCGAGAGCCGCGCCCACAAGAACAAGCTGATCGCCTTGGAGCACTGATCCATGCACGAGATCGCCCACACCCTGCTCATTGAGCCGCTGGATGTGCTCGTCCTGCGCGGCAATAAGCTCTTCGCCGACGCAGGCAGCCACGGCGAAGCCGTAATGCCACCCTGGCCCTCGGTCGCCGCCGGCGCCCTTCGCAGCCGCATGCTGGCCGACGCCCGCATCGACCCGGCCGCATTCGCTGCTGATCGCGCCGATATCGAACCTGCGCTTGCCACCAGCCTTGGCAGCGTCGAGGCACCCGGCACGTTCCGCATCGCTCACTTCGGCCTGGCCCGCAACACGGGCAATGCCGACGCGCCCGCGTTCGAAGCCCTGCTGCCCCTGCCCGCCGACCTCAGCGTCGACCAGGCCGAGCGCGCCACCACGCTGCAGCCCACGCAACTGCATTCGGCACTCGCCAGCAGCCACCCCCTGCCGCTCACACCGGTGCTGTGCCAGCCCGAGGCTGGCAAGCCCAAGGGTGGCCTGTGGCTCACCGTCGCCGGCATCCTTGCCTGGCAGCGCGGCGACGCCCTCGAAAAGCGCAAGGGCCATTGGGTAGCTTCGTCCGACTTGTGGCGGCTCGACCCACGCCTTGGCATCGCACTCGAAGCCGGCATGGGGACCGTCGCCGAAGGGCAGCTCTACACCAGCGAAGCGATTGCACTGAAACCCGGTGTCGCTTTTGTGACGCGCGTGCAGGGCGCGCACGGCGTCTTACCGCAAGACGGCCTGTTGCGCTTCGGTGGCGACGGTCACGGCGCGCACGTGCGCGAGGCCGCATGCGCTCTGCCGGCGTGCGACAGCGCCGCGCTGGCACGCGTCGGGCGCTTCCGCCTGCTGCTCACCAGCCCCGGCATCTTCCCGCAGGGCTGGCATCTGCCCGACATGAACGGCAACCCGGGCGACGGTCGTTGGCATTTTCATGGCGCCTCGGCGCGACTGGTGTGCGCTGCCGTGCCCCGGCTCGAAACCGTCTCCGGCTGGGACGTCGCCCGCCGCCAACCCAAGCCCGCGCTGCGCGCCGCGCCTACCGGCAGCGTGTACTGGCTTGACGACTTCCAGGGCGACCCGTCCGCGCTCGACGCCCTGCAGCGCGACGGCCTGCCCTGCGACGACCGTACCCGCCGAGCCGAAGGGTTCAACGCCTGCCTGCTCGCACACTGGAACTGAGGATACTTCGCATGCGGAAAGACGAACTCGGATCCATCGCCCAGAAGACAGAGCCATGAAAAGGCTGGATACAGCAGCCGGTCACCTTCACAACGTCGCCCGTTGAATCGCATCGAGGAAAACCCCCATGTTCCAAGCCCACGCCGCACTTTTCCTGTACGCAACCAGCCCGGTTCACATGGGTTCCGGCCAGGCCTTCGGCCTCATCGACAACCCCATCGCCCGCGAGCGCCACTGCGAGCACCCGGTGTTCCCTGGGTCCGGCCTCAAGGGCGCGATCCGCCATCGCTTCCACAGCCTGCCCGGCTGGACCGAGGACGAAAAGGGCGAGAAGCTGCTCGACCGCCTGTTCGGACCCGAATCCCGGGCGGCCACGCTTCACGCCGGTGCCATCAGCCTGGGTGATGCCCAACTCGTCGCCTTCCCGGTACGTTCGGTCAAACAGGGGTATGTGTACGCCACCAGCGCCCACGCCTTGGCCCGTGCGGCCCGCCTGCTCGCCCAACTCGGCGTGGCCGGCATGCCTGCAACGCCCACTGCACTCGCGCCCGGCCAGACCTGCGTGGCCAATCCCGAGCTGCTGAACACCGACAAATTGCATCTGGAGGCCTTCGAATATCGCAACGACGCGCCCCAAACCGAGAAACTCGAGAAAGTTGCCCGCTGGCTGGCTGACAAGGCCCTACCCACCGGCGACGCCCACGCCTATTTCCGCGACAAGTTCGCCCGCCATCTGGTGCTGCTCGCCGACGAGGACTTCAACTGGTTCAGCAAGAACGCCACCGTGGTAGAGCCGCATGTCCGGATCAACAACAATACGGGAGCCGCCGACAGCGGCGGCCTGTTCTACACGGAGAACCTCCCGCCCGAGACGCTGATGCTGGGCAGCCTGATGGCCAGCCGCGAACGCAGCGGCAAGGACAACGGACTCGACGCCCAAACGGTGCTCGCACAGGTCATCGGCGCCATTAACGGCCAGTTGCTTCAGGTCGGTGGCGACGCCACCACCGGGCGTGGGTTGGTCGCCGCGCGTCTCATCAATGGCGTCAGCCTCTGAAAAGGGAGATCCGTGATGAGCACGCCCGCCAAAAGCACCAAATCAGCCCCGGTCACACTGGAGCAGAAACGCGCCCAATACGCTTGGCAGTACGCCGAGAGCGGTATCGGCGTATCCGGCGACAAGTACCGAAATCTTGCCAAAGCCGCCCCCGCTCTGATCATGAACAATGGGCTGATGCAAACGTTGGCATTCCTTAACAGCAAGAACGAACGCCACCATCAAGCACTCGCGGAACACATCCGTCGCTGGCTCAGCGTAAGAGGTGGTGGTCCTGATCGCGATGTGGGCTTCGAAGCTGGCATGAAGGCAATGCTGGACTTCGCGCCCGACCAATACCGCCAAGCCACCGACGAAGCCCTGCTCATCCTGCGCTGGATCCGTCAGTTCGCCGCTGCGCTGTGAGGACCCAAAATGGCTAAACCCTGCATTCCCAGCTATGTGAGCCAAGACTTCAGTGCGTGCCCTCCCGGCCATCGCTTTACCCTTTATTTCGACCTCTGGTCGAGCGAACAGGAGGAATATCGGCTTGAGCTCGCGGAATGGGCTGCGAATGGGCGCAGAGGTCGTGAGCCCCAACAGCCCCTCACCCGAGAGGACTGGATCATCCCTTCCAAGCGGAAGACCGAAGCGGCCCAGCGGGCCTGCGTTCTTCCGGATGGAAGCCGCGCCGCACTCAAGGCCCTCTGCGAACGCCAGAGAACGCTGGCGGCCAGCGTCGGCGTAACGATGTTCGCCCATCCCGCCCGCCTCACCGCCCCACTCGCCACCGGGCTTGGCAACGAGCACCCGCTGGAGAACGGCTTCGCCTTCCTCAGCCCGCACGGCCTGCCCTATCTGGCTGGAAGCGGACTGAAGGGCGTGATCCGTCGTGCCGCCGAGGAACTCGCCAGCGGCGAATGGGGCGACAGCGCCGGCTGGAATAAGGACGCCATCGACATCCTGTTCGGTCTTGAAACCGAATCGGGTGACACCGAAGCCACCCGCACCCGTGGTGCCCTAATGTTCTGGGACCTCTTCTTCCGGCCCGCCAGCGACAAGGCCCCGCTGCTCGCGGTGGAAATCATGACGCCACACCACTCGGGCTATTTGCAGGGCAACGGCACCCCGCACGCCAACGAGCAACCCAACCCCATCCCCTTCCTCGCCGTCGCCGCAGGCTGCGAATGTACGCTGTACGTCCAGTGCAACCCCGCGCAGATTTCCGCCGATGCGGGCGCGATGCGCACCGACTGGCCCACGCTGCTCGCTGCCGCCGTCGAACATGCCGGCGAATGGATGGGCTTCGGCGCCAAGAGCGCAGTCGGCTATGGGCGAATAGGTCAGGACCAGGCCTTGAGCCGCAAGCTTAAACAGGAAGCAGCCGAAAGGGCCGAGAAACAGGCACGCGAGGCACGCGAAGCCGAGTTGGCCACTCTTAGTCCCCAGGCACGCACCATCGCCGAGTTCGTCGAGCGCTGCAGAGATAAGCAAGGGAGTGGCCGCAAGGACCAGTACAACCCTGGAGGCGGCCTGTTCTCCACAGCACTGCAGCTGAGCAAACAGGCCTTGGACGAAGCCCGGCAATGGAGCGGTGCCGACCGCATCCGGTTGGCCGATGCACTCACTGAATGGCTACCGAAGGTGATTGAAAAACTCGACCGCAAGGACGACTGGAAGGACGCCCGCAAAAGGCTGTGCATCGCCGCCCTGCGGGGCGAATAAGCATGTGCATCCTATACCAGCACGACGCACGGAACAGCGTGCTTGGCTCACGGATCGCTGGACGCTAGTGCAATTCAACGGAAACTGCGCATGACCACCCTCATCAGCTTTCTCGGCAAGGGCCGCTACGAGAAAGACGGTTATCGCAACGCCAAGTACCGCTTCGACGAGGCCTTCGTACGCGAGGTGCCGTTTTTCGGCTTGGCGCTCAACGACTATCTCAAGCCCGACCGGCTGATCTTGGTCGGCACCTCGGGCAGCATGTGGGACGTCTTCTTCGAGCGCGAAGCCAGCCAGAGCGACGATTCGCTACTCGAGCTCATCGAGGCCGTCGAGTCCGACACGGTCGATGCCGCTCTCCTCGACGGCCACGCGGGGCGCCTGTCCGAGCGCTTGGGCCACCCGGTCGACTGTGTCCTGATCGACTACGCCCGCGACGAGGCCGGCCAGGCCAAGCTGCTCGGGCAGCTCGCAGCGAGCCTCACCGAGGGCGAGCACATCGCCATCGACGTCACCCACTCTTTCCGCCACCTGCCGATGCTGGCACTGATCGCCGCGCGCTTCCTGTCACGCGTGCGCAACGTGCTCATCGAAGACATCTACTACGGTGCTTACGACATGAAGGACGCGGCCAGCGACGAGGTGCCGGTGCTGCGCCTGAAGGGCATGCTGAAAATGCTCGACTGGGTCGATGCCCTGTCGAGCTACGACAAGGACGGCGACTACAGCGTCTTTTCCGGCCTGCTTGCCGAGGACGGCATGCCCGAAGGCCTGGCGCGCATCCTCGAATCCGCAGCGTTCCAGGAGCGTGTCAATCATCTCGAAGGCGCCAAGCAAAAGCTCAGTGCCTCACTCCAGGCCATCGCCACTCACCATGGCCCGCTCGGCAGCCTCTTCCGCCCCGAACTCGAAGCCCGCGTCGCTTGGGTGCGCAAGCCCGAACGTGGCCAACGCGAACTCGCCCTCGCGGAAGCCTACCTCGCTCGACGCGACTATCTGCGCACTACCATCTTCCTGCTCGAGGGTCTCATTACGCGCGAAATCGACCGGCGCAAGGGGATCTCAAAAAACCGCGACGAGCGCGAAGAGGCCCGCAAAGCGCTGGGCCAGGACAACAAGCAGTTCAGAAAACTTGAGTGGCTACGCAACGCCCTCGCCCACGGCCAGCGCTCGCAGGACAACGACACCGCCAAGCTGCTCAACGACGAGGACGCCCTGCGCGAGGCGCTCAAGCGCTTCATCCGCGTGCTGGCCTGACCATGCCGCCCGCCCAAACGCTTCCCCTTGCTCGCTACCGCTACACCTTCCGCGTGCGCGAGCCCCTAAGGTTGCCGAATTATGCCGGGTCCCTCCTGCGAGGCCAGTTCGGTGCATCCCTGCGTCACATCAGCTGCATGACACAGCAGCCCACCTGTGAAGGCTGCCCGCTGCTCAGCACCTGCCCCTATCCAGCCGTTTTCGCGGCGCCGGCGCCCGAGCGCCACGACATGCAGCGTTTCAGCCACATTCCCAACCCCTACGTGATCGAACCACCTCCGATCGGCACCACGCAAGTCGAACGGGGCGGCACCCTCGCCTTCAACCTCGTCCTTTTCGGGCGGGCCCTCGATCACCTCCCGCTGATCAGCTTCGCCCTGCAGCGCGCAATCGAGCAGGGACTTGGCGCAAGCCGTGTGTCTGGGATAATCGAGCGCATCGAAGTGCAGAATGCCAGTGCGTTTTCCGAACCGGACTGGTCCGGTATCTGGCGGCGGGGCGACTCGGCCATTGCACCGCATCAGGCGTTGATGACTGTTGCCGCCACCCCATCGTCGTCGGCTGCGCCCATCACGCAAGCGAAGCTGACCTTCAAAACGCCTCTGCGCCTTCAGCACCAGGGCCAGCCCGTGCGCCCACACGCGTTGTCCCCACGCAAGCTCATCGCAGACCTGCTGCGACGCATCACCCTGCTGGCCGAATTCCATGCCGATCGACCCAACTTCATCCCGAACGCACCCGAGCTTGTGCGACACGCTGCCCGGCTCGATCAACGACATGATCTGCACTGGCACGACTGGTCGCGCTACTCCTGCCGCCAGCAGCAGGAAATGACACTAGGCGGCGTGCTGGGCACATGGACACTGACCGGCGATCTCGAGCCGCTGATGCCCTGGCTGAGCTTGGGCCAATGGCTGCACGTCGGAAAGAATGCCACCCTGGGCCTCGGCGCCTACCACCTCGAGACCTCACCTTCCACGAACGCATGAACGTATCGCTCGCAACAACTGCCCCAATCATGCGCGTCCCTGTCCCGATCGCAGCGCGATCGGGACTGCTTTAACGGCAACAGATGCCCACCTCGCCGATGCCGTCGGACAAGCGGGCGGCCGAGCACTGCCGGATCGAACACAAGGAGGAGAACCTTATGAACGCGAAAGCCAATCTCTCAGGACTTCAAAGCACATGACCACCTGGTTCGTCACTCGCCACACCGGGGCCATCGAGTGGGCCCGGCGCAAAGGCCTGGAGATCGATCGACAGGTCGATCATCTCGATCCGGACGCCGTCGCAGCGGGAGATACGGTCATCGGCATCCTGCCGGTCAACCTGGTCGCCCGCGTCTGCGAGCGAAAGGCTTGCTACCTGAATCTGTCGCTGGACCTGCCTGCAGAGGCGCGTGGGCGAGAGCTCTCAGCCGACGAACTCGAGGCCTACAAGGCTCGCCTCGAGGCCTACTTCGTCGAAGCAAGGCCGCACCGATTGCCAGGCGAACATGAAGGGCCGGATTGCGAGTAGCCGCACCCATTCCGGCGGGTTGTTACGCTTCTGCGCTCCTCGGGTCGTAAATGAACCGCCCGAGCAGGGGAACGCACATAGGAGTTTCAACCCCCCCGCGAGAACCCGGGGTAAAGCAAACCGGCGCACAGCCCACGCCGAGCATGCCGGAAGTTTCACGCCCCTTCTGAAGCTCGGAGCAGTGCGACTGCACCGAAACGGTGATGAACGTCGCTGGTGAGTCTCAGTCCCCTTCTGAAGCTCGGGGCAGTTCGACCCTGGAGAAACATGCATCCATCGACCTTCGACGTCTCAATCCCCTTCTGAAGCTCGGGGCAGTTCGACGGAGCATCTCAACCCAACCTGCCCGTACTGCGGGTCTCAATCCCCTTCTGAAGCTCGGGGCAGTTCGACCGCTATCTCCGGTCTCAAGGCAACGTTCGCGTGTCTCAATCCCCTTCTGAAGCTCGGGGCAGTTCGACCTGGTCTGGTCCAAACCAACATTGTGCGGAATCAGTCTCAATCCCCTTCTGAAGCTCGGGGCAGTTCGACAAGAGAAAAAGCAGGCAATCTTCATCCTGCTCGAGTCTCAATCCCCTTCTGAAGCTCGGGGCAGTTCGACTCCGGAAGTTCAACCTCTCTCCGGACGGCACGCTGTCTCAATCCCCTTCTGAAGCTCGGGGCAGTTCGACTTTGTACCGATGCTGAGTTGACCGTGAACGGTCGGGTCTCAATCCCCTTCTGAAGCTCGGGGCAGTTCGACTCTAGCATGAAAAAGCTCAATTCTGTCAATGGCTTGCAAGCGCAATTCTGCACGATCTGCGGAATAATGATTTCATCATTATCAGAGACGCCCTGAAACACTGATTTCCACTTTTAAAACAAAGCGTTGACGATCTCTTCTCCACGCCGCGACACTCCTCCCGGACAAGCCACATCAACACCCCACCGAAGCCCCATGGAATCCCGCCAGCACCGTGGGCCCAGCGCGGGCGGCGCGACAAGCTTGTCATGTGCCCATCGCCTTCGTTCACATGCGAGAATCCACATGAACAGGGCATTTGCCGGCCGGCGATTCGAACGAGACGTTTTCCGTCTCGCTGGTTGCGTCGATCGGATTCGCCCCTGCGACAGCCTCGCGCTGCAGACCGAATTCCACTGGCCGGAGATTTCGAAATGTTTGATCCCAAGGACGTTCTTCATCACGCATTTCTCTACTCCGCATTCGAGGCAAGCCCGGAGCACGAGGGCATGTTGCAAGACCTGCGGCGGGCCGTCGAGGAGAATCTGGGCCAACATCCTGGACTATTGAGAGCGTTCGACGAAGCATGCATCCGGGGCGCGCGGGCGCGCGCACTGGCCGCCAAACTAACGAGCGTGCTGAACAAGAATGGCGACACCGACGCGATTGACGCCTGGCTGACCGAGCACGGCGGTCGGGACGGACAAATCCTAAGACACCTCGGCATCACCCGGGCCAAGTGGAACAACCGCCGGCAGCATCACGCTACCGCAAACCCGAACAACCACACCAGCACGATCAATCAGGTCCACATCCCCGCCGGGGCGCATCACCCCAACAGCCTGCGCCATCTGGCACCGAGCGCGCACTGGCGGGTACTGATCGACGAAACCGGCCGCCACTTCGATGAACAGGCCGACGGTCTGAACATCGGTGACTGGTCGCTGGGGCGCCTGGTCGCGCTGGCCATTCCCGATCGGGCCGATCTTCCCGAACTTGGTCCGTGCCACTCCGCAGACGAGAGCGTCGAAGCCGTCGATGCAGTCGTCCAGAATCTGCTGGCGCATCGCGTGGGGATATTCGGCTTTACAGTGAAGGATCCCGCCATCCTCGCCAATCGCTGGATCAGCCACGTGGCGCTACTCGTGCGCTGGGTGCTTGCGCAGTTGCCGCTCGAGGCGGGCAAGGCTCCAGAGGTGGAGATTCTGATCGAGCAGAACCGGGGCTACACTCCCGATGTCGACTTGCGCGTCCTGCGCGAGATTCTCGAGAGCGACTTCCTGCGCTTGGCTGCGGAACGCTACAAGGGACTGCGCCTCAGCATCGGCTTCATGGACAAGGATTTCCCGCAGAACTGCTATGTCGATGCGATCGCATTCACCTGGGGCAGCCAGGCGGCGGCCAGCAGGGACCGACTGAAGAAGACCGCGTGGCTTGGCAGTTGCTTGCTGCGCCCTGCCGACCAGGCCCTCGAGCGCCTTTATCTTGCGCTGCACGCAGGTAGGGAGCTGCCCGCTGCACAGTGGTATGAACTGTGCGCGGCGGCAGCTTCCGAACCCCCAGGCGGACTGCTCAAGTACGCCCTCGACAAGTTGGGCAGACACCGAAGCGACCAGAAGCACCTGACGAATTACTGGAACGCATGTCTCGGTGAAGTGCGTCAGCGCATGCAGGCAAAGACCTTCAAGTTGCACGAACTCGGGGAAGCGCTCGCGTGGCTGCAGACATGGGCGCCAACGGGCAGCGGACTTCCCCCTGCGGAGGCGCTTGCGCTGGAAACCAGCCGTCTGGCGCTGGACAATCACCGTGGCGACCTTGATCAAGCCCGACTCCTGCGGTGCATCGAGCTTTGCAAAACCTTGCATGACGAAGCGCCGGCGGAAGCGTGCGAGGCCATTCTGCGCATCGCCGTATCGACTTCGAACGTCTTCGAATTCGATGTCATGCGGGAAACAATCGAACAGTGGCTTGCGGAACCAATTGCCGTGCCGGGCCTGCTCAATCATGCAAAGCTGCACTCGACACTGGGGCAGATCGAGGCATTCGCGGGCAACAGTTCGGCGGCGAAGCAGCACTTCGAGCGCGCAATAGCGGCCTTCAACCGCCTCAGCAACTCCGATCAGGCCGAGCGGGAAATCGCTCAGACCCGTAACTACCGCCTCATTGCGGCCCTCGACGATCCGGGCCAACCCATGGACCAGCTCGAGAAGGACCTGACCGAGCACTTCAGGAAGCTAATCCACAAGGGGGCACCCGATGCGATCAGTCGATCGCTGGCTCAAAGCGGGCAGGAAAAGCGGTATGCACATCACCTGTGGCTTCGCGCCCTGGTCGCTCACCCCGAGACGTTCAAGGTGGCTCGCGATGCCTACCTCGGCGCGCAGCCCCAGTGGAAGTCGGAGCAAGACCACCCTTGGCCGCTGATCAACGCCTATCGCGGCTGGCTGCTTCTCGACGCAGGACAGCACACCCCGGCGAAACGCCAGTTCTCGATTGCAGTCCAGCAATGCCGCAACGAGGATAACGGGCCCACGCTGCAATGGATGGGCAAGGTTCTTCACGTGGTCGCTCAAGCACTCGGCGTTCCGACCGGCATCACGCTGCCCCGGAACATGACGGCAGATCTCCAGCAACGCCTGCCCAACGCACCACACCAAGCGCTGACTGCGTTTGAAGCACAAGCCAGCACGGGGAACTGCAGCATCGACGACATCCACGTCGCATTGCGGCAGTGTCTGCCGTTCAACTTCCACTGAGCCCCCGCCGCCATGACAGAGCCCCTGAATCCTGTCGTGTATACCTGCGTCGTTTCGGAATACAACCTGCCGGAGTTCGAGGCCTGTGTGGCACGCCGGCCGACCGACGTGGTGCTGGTGGTCAGCGATGACGCAAGATTCAAACAGGCGGCCAAGCGTCTGGCGAATCAGCTGCGCGAAGCTTTGCCGGGCGCCCGAATCCACAGACCGGATCAGCAAGCTCACTCACTCCGACTTGGCGGCGATGATGTGATCGAGTGTCAGGATTGGGCTCAGCGAGTGCTGAAGCCTTATCTGCTGCAGGACGATCTGCGGGACAAGCACCGCTACCTGAACTTCACCGGGGGCACGAAGGCCATGATCCTCGCCCTCGTATCTGTCGGCGACTGGGAGATACTGGATTACAAGGCCAACGGTCGTCAGGAACTGCAGGCTGTGAGCCTGAAAGCCGATGCTACCGGGACCCTCACCCTCGAGCGAAGCGATCTCATCAAGATCGAGGACGTGATGCCTGCAGCCGTTGCGCGTCTGCATAACGATCACATCGAACCCGTCCGCCTCAATCGGCTTTTCGACAACGCCGCCAGCCTTCCTCTGGCTGAGGCCATCTGGAAGGCGCAACTGCAAAAGGACCCGACTTTGGCCGGCTTGTTCGACCTGCTGGAGTCGGTCTGGAGCAGCGGACGCGACTATGCCAACTACAGATGCGAGCGTGTCGAGGTTCCGCTTCCGACCACGCTGGATCGCTCAGAACTGAAGAGCTGGCTTGATCGATTCTGCAAGCTTCAAGACGGCGCTCTTAGTCTCAAAGACGATCACCTCGAGCTGCCCGGCAACAGGCCAGGTGTGCGCCAGAGGGATTTCGTCGCCTGGGTGAACGCCAACTGGCTGGAGCAACTCTGCGGCCACTGGCTGATTGCGGCGGGCCTGCCAGCCTCCGCCATCGCGCGCAACCTGAAGGTTGGCCCGGATGCCACCCACAGTGGAACACATCGCGAAGCCGATCTGGTGCTCCACAATCGGGGGCAGACACGGCTCATCGAAGTCAAGGCAGGTCTGGCAAAAGGGCACGCTCCAGCAGAGCTGGAGAATCAGGTTTCGAGTTTGACCGAACGCTTCGGGAAGACCCGAAAAGCCCTGTTCGTTTCACCACGCCTGAAGCAGAAAGTGGGCAGCAATCGTTGGGAGAACTTCGAGCTTCGCTGCCAGGCCAACCAGGTCGCCCTGTGTTGCGACCGGTCGTCGCTGCTCAAATTTGCGGGTCTGAGTTGATCAGCCGGAGCCATCCGAGCGTCGTGGCAACCGTCATTCATGGATGATGATGCCACCGTCTCTAGCGCTGGACTTTCAGCAAACCACGGATTCATGAGGAAAGCATGAGCTCACAGATCGCGCGCGAACAAGCCTTGGAGCAGGTCGTCAGCCGTTACCAGAGCATCGACGGAGACCTGAGCGAGTCGGGCTCGCGGATGCTGACCGACGCGCTCTTCCGTGAGGCCGTATTCGGTCACCTGCGAGGTGGTGACAAGCAGGCCCCCGGCGAACTCACGGAAGCGTTGAGGCACTTCGAATCGCGATTGTTGCGCCTGCTCGGCTTCGCCCCGCCGGAGGCCGGGAACGCCCCCCTCGGGGAGCATGCGCCTCTCATCGGGCGGCCAACATTCGTAAAGACGGTATGGCAGAAGTTGGAGCTTGAAGAGCAAGCACCGCTCATTAGCCATCGGGCGCGGTTCCTTTTCTATTCCACCCTCCACTGTCTGATCGAGGCCGTACTTCCCTCCCTCACAAGCGACGACCTGCATACCTTCGAGCCCTCTGCCGATGCACTTGCGGGCGGCGAACCTGAAACAGGACCAGAGACCTCCGAAGAGCTCGAAATGAAGGCGGACGTCGAGCCGGAGCGAGAGAAAGACGGCATCGATTCGAACGCCCCGGAGGAAGAGGATCTCGCGATCGGCGAACATTCGTTGGCCTCCCAACAGTCTGTCTATCACGCAGTATGGGAAACATTCGCCCTGGAGTTCGCCGTCTGCTCGCAGCGTCCCGAAGTGGCGCAGCGAAATCTTCGTGTGCTTCGCGATACCAACCGGCATCACAAAAAACTGTGGCTCACCGAGGAACTTCGAGAGCGCCTGCAGGAGGAAAAAGGCGTCAGTTACGATGACGGGCTGCAGTTTGCTGCGACCGTGACACACCTCGTCATCGAGTGCATGGACGAGCGCTGGTTCACGCTCGCCCAGATGGGGCGCACGAGAACAAAAAAGATCCTGCCCACCCCTGCCTTGCTTCGGCGGGTAAAGAAGCTGAGCGACGACCGACTCGTCCTGCAGCGTAACGCGCCCCTAGTGGAACCTCCCAAGGACTGGGGCGAGTGGGGGATACGGCACGGGGCGTTTCACTGGCGCACCCTGCCCTTCTACAAGTTTCACTGGAAGAACCTGCGGATCCGCGATTTCCTGCAAGCCGTCGACGGCGACGAGGGTTTGAACGCCGCCTTCGCGGCCGCCAACGCACTGCAGCAGACGGCATGGCAGATCAATCTGCGTGTCTGGGCTGTTGTCGAGCAATTCTATGCGATCTCGGGGGTTTCCGTGATTCGGGTCGCCGATGCTGAGCTCTTCCCCAGAGGCTTGGGAACGGTTGCCGATCGAGTACGCATCGGCACCAGCCGGCCAAGCCGAGGCATTGATTCCCTGCAGGATTTGATGCCAGAGGAGTCGAAGCAGGAAGTAAAGCCAAGCCGGGCAAC
The DNA here is from genome assembly GCF_039614725.1 of Thauera sp. JM12B12. NCBI lineage: Bacteria > Pseudomonadati > Pseudomonadota > Betaproteobacteria > Rhodocyclales > Zoogloeaceae > Thauera > Thauera sp. JM12B12. The sequence continues at coordinate 3,938,022 of NZ_CP154859.1, forward strand.
GTTCAGCAAGAAGGATTGGCGGGCGTGGTTGAAGCAATCCTTCTATTCGCGCAGCGGCAGACACGTCAAGGGGCCCGGGGCGAGAGCGGCAACCAGGGTTGCCTTGAGTACCCTTCTCGATGCCATTGGAAAACGCATCTACTTCGCCTATCAAGCGGACTCGCGCGGCCGGCTGTACCCGGTTTCCGGAATACTGAATCCCCAGGGTGACGATCTGAACCGCGCCTTGCTGGAATTCGCCGACGCGAAGCCTCTATCCGGAGATGGCGTGCGCTACCTGGCCATACATGGCAGCCAGCAGATCCAGTCCAGCACGATACTGGACCATTTCGATGACAGGACACGGTCGGCGCCCACGCTCGACCAGCGCGTGAAGTGGATCGAGGCCCATTCTCCCGAGATTCTGGCGAGCGCAAGGGACCCCTTGAGGAATCCGTGGTGGCGGGCTGCGAAGAGCCCGTTCATGTTCCTCGCCTTCTGTTTTGCGTGGGCAGACTATCAGGAGAAAGGGCCGGATGTGCCGCTTCGATTGCCGGTTCATGTCGATGGAACCTGCAACGGTCTGCAGCACATCGCTGCCATCACCCGCGATGAGGAACTTGCCCGCGCAACGTGTGTGCTACCTCTGGACGATCCGCGTGACATCTACTCGGAGGTGGCAGCGGAAGTCCGTCGTCGGATCCTGTTACTTCCATCGCCTGCAATTCGGCGAAAAAACGGAAAGAGCCAGGGTGCGGCAACGGACGGCGCGCTCCAATTCGCAATCGACTTCTTCAGGACACGTCAAGAGCTCATAGACCGTAGCATGGCGAAAGAGGTCGTCATGATCATTCCTTACGGTGCAGGGCTGTCGAACTACCAAGGCGTTATCGGCAAGGCTCTCGTTAGAAGGCTCGCGAGGGAATCGTCGACAGACGAGCCGACACCCGAGGAAGCGTTCTTCGAGTCGATACCCGATCGAGACCAGTGGGCTCCCGTCGAGATGAAGTTCAAGAGCGATGCACATCGTCGCCGTGCCTGTCTTGCCTCATGGCTGACGAAGGTTTGCGCGCGGCACGTCGCCGAGCACTTTTCCGAAGTTCTCGATGTGAAATTTCCTGCGATTCACAACTTCAAGAGAAGGCTTTCGACCAGCATCGAGCCCGTCCTGCGCCAGGGAATTCCCGTGATGTGGGTGGCACCGAGCGGACTACCAGTCCTGCAGGACGCGTTCAAGCTGACGAGGCATGACTTTGATGTGAAGGTGCTCGACCATCGTCTCAGATATGTGCTGAGACACTTGAAGGACGATATCTCGAAGCATGGTCAACGCACGGGAATCCTGCCCAATTTCATTCACAGCGTAGACGCCTCGCACCTGGTCAGGACAGTCAATCTCGCCCGAAGCAGGGGGGTGACGTCAGTCAGCTGCATTCACGACTCATTCGGAACGCACGCATGCGACATGGCTGTCTTGAGCCAGTGTATCCGGGATGCCTTTGTCGACACCCACCCTCCAGGCATCGATCGGCTCGCAGCGTTCGAGGTGTGGTGCGACAACCTGGCGGCTGCAGCGGCCCATTCAGATGGGGAGCAAAGGACGAACGGGTCATCGACGCTCGCGGGGAAGCTGCTCGACCTGGCACAGAAGTGGGGATCGGGTGCGCACGAAGGGACTTTCGCAAAACGGGGGTCGGAAAGCCCGGTTGGTTTCAAGGACGACTGGATCGAACGGGTCAGGGACTCCGAATATTTCTTTACGTGAGCGGATTGCCAACGCGCTCGAGCCATGTGACGACAGCCTGCCAATCGTCAAGCGATCCGTTTCACTGCGCCCGGCTGAGGGTCGCTGATCGGGCGACCGGGTTTTTCCCACCTGTAGCCGGAAGCAAAGGACCGGATGGTTCGGTCCGCCGGCGTTTCCCGGTCCCTCCCCCGCGCGCGTTCGTGCGCCTTCCCCTCGCGAGCAGTCCTGCTCGCGCCTGCAGTGCGCCTCGACCTGTTTCAGGCTCGAGGCCTGCCACTCGTTCCCGTTTCACCTCAAAACTCAACCGCAACACGTAACCGCCACCGCAGCATCCCTCGCTGCTTCTCCCAGACGAGTCCGTCGACCGACGCGCACTCGCTTCTTCTCCTCACGTTGTCCGCCGCCTGCGGCCGCAACGCACGTTGATCGCTTCGCACCTGCCCCGCCACAGACCTGTCGCGCCGCATGCGAGCAGCACTTCATCGTCCCCACCACCGAGGAGAAGAACATGAGCACCGACAGCAAACAGTACAGCGGCATCGAACGCGTCCGCTACGCGCTGGCCAGGTTCATGGCCGTCTGCCCGCACGAGTGGGAACTCATCCAGACCGCCCCCAGGCTCGCCTCCGAGATCGTCTTCCACGCCCTGGCCATCATCTACTGCGCCCTCTTCTTCGCCTGGGCCGTCTTCAACATCGCACTGGGCGCGTTCGGCTATCCCCTGTTCGCGGCCGCCCTGTTCGGCGTCACCGCTGGCACGGCCCTGGCCACCATCGACCGGCACGTGCGCATCCAGACCCGGGGCGCCCCCAACGTCTCGCGCCTGGGCTCCTACGTCGTGCGCATCGGCTCGCTCTTCATCGTCGCCATCAGTGCGTTCCTGATGAGCATGAACACGTTCCACGACGACATCGACCGCGTGCTGGCCAGACAGTCCCAAGCGCAGCGTGCCCAGATCGAGCAGGACGCGCAGTTCCGTCCCGAGCTCGAGGCCGCCCGCCAGGCGGTCAGCCGCACTGCCGCTGCCGCCGCTCGCGCCGATCAGTTGCAGGCCGCGATCGCCCAGATGGTCGCCGAACAAGCGCAGGAGTGGGCCAACGAGCGCAACGAGTGCGAAGGCAACGTCACCGGAAATGTTGCCCGTGTACGCGGCTGCGGGACCAAGGCCGGCGGTCACCGGGTCAACGCCGAGCGCCTCGGGCGCCAGATCGATGCGGCCCGCCAAGAGCTCGCGCAGCTCGGTGACGTCGAGACCCGCAGCGCCGACGCCCGCGCCCGCCTGAGCGCGATCAACACCCGGATCGACGCCGAGGTCCGCCGCATCATCGGCGGACACTTCAAGCGCGTGGAGGCCCTGCTGCAGATGACCTTCTCCGAACCGGCCGCACAACTCACCGTCGGGTTCTGGCTGCTCGTCGGCATGCTCCCCGAAATGATGATGTGGATCGCACTGAACCGCTCGGCAAACGACGAAACCTTCGCTCTCGTACGTCGCGTCCAGGACCGCGCACTCGCCGCCCAAATGGCGCGATACAGTGAACAACTGCGCGATGTGAGTGCTGAGGGGCTGAAACCGCTCGAGGTCCGCCTTGCCGCCGTGCCCGCACCTCGCACTCGCGACACCGCACGCGTCAGCAACGAACAACCGTCGCAGAAGGAGCTTGCTTCGTGATGCCAGATGCCATCAGGACACAGGATGCACCAGCCATCGAACGGTTGCTCCAGAACACACATCGGGCTTACTTTCGGGTCCGGCAAGAGCGCGACGCGCTTGCAAGAAGCGGCATTTCTCGCAGCCACCTCCCTGATGACCCCGCGTTAATGGCGTTCGCGCTTCTGAACGACCATGACCGCAATCGGGTTGTCGCCGAGGTTCTGCCCGTCTGGCATCAGCTGCTCGCGAAAGGGCTCGCCAGTGGCGCGCTTGCAGAGACGCCAACCTGCACACTCCGCCTGCTGGCTCATGTCCTGCCGCTGATCGAGGAGGTGGAAAGCATCTGGAGTCGCCTAGAGAGCGCGGGCGATGCACCCGAAGCGCCAAGGAAACTGCTCCGCTGCCCAACCCGGGCTGCAGGCTTGTGGGGGCAACCCATAAGCCTGCATTTCGCCGCCGGGGATTGTGCCTATTTGATGATCGCCCCCGACGAGGTGTTCGGCCGCCAGCCAACCCTGCTCCCAGGGGAGGCCTCGGGACACCTTGCTGGATCGGTCGTTTTTCCGTGCGAATCAGGCTCGGTCCGGTTCACCCTGCTTACGCGTGGTGGCGAGGTGTACCAGCACGTCTTCCATTGCAGCGTGAAGGAGCTGGAGTGATGCTCATCAACATCAGCCAGCTGACATTCGGGCTTGCCCGTGGCGTCCTGGGGGCGACTCCGCACCGAATGGGGGTCTGGGTGCAGGGCTGCTCCCTTCCAAAGTGCCCCGGCTGTGCATCCATGCACACCTGGCCGAGGGAAGGCGGCACGCGGATCCGTATTGCGAGCTTGATGGAGCTTGCACATAGGCAGCCAAAAACCCCCTCCGGCCTCACCATCAGCGGCGGAGAACCGACCGACCAGGCCGATGCGGTGACAGCCTTGGCCGAAGCATTCCGGAGTGAGTTTCCTGAAGCCGAGATCGTGCTCTACTCAGGACTGAACTGGCCGACCCTGGCTGCGCGTCATCCGCAGCTCATTGCTGCACTCGACGTTGCTATCACCGGTCCCTTCAGGCAGGAACTCGAGTCGACCCCGCTAAGCGGTTCGCGAAATCAAGACGTCGTGCTACTGAGCAATCTGGCCCGTGATCTCTATCAGGGCTGGGAGCAATGGCCCCAAGGGGTAATCCAGATTGGCTCGGGGCCGGAAGGCGCGATCATCACCGTCGGGGTGCCGGACACAACCCGAATGCGGCGCGCAGCGCGACAATCGGGTTTCGAGCAATGGTCTTGGCACACGAGAAAATCCCGGACGAACGACTGACATGAACATGAAGACGATGCGGATCTGTCCCGAGTGTCGCACGGAATACGAGGGCGAGGACTATTGCCCGCAGGATGGAGCCCGCCTTCTGCCAACAACCGGCGACGAGGGCGGGAAACCCTGCCCCCCGGGACCGGTTGGAGGCGCGACGGATTCGGACGACTCGGTGCGCCCGCGAGACAGTGCATCGGGTAGCGGCTCCGAACCCGCATCTGCGGATCGCGAGGGCCGTCTCGCGAGTTTCATCAGCCGCCTTGGCCTGCGCCCGCGCACGACGGGCGAAGAAACCGAGACGACAAGTCCACCTGCAACGGATGCGTCGTCCGAGGAGGTCTCCCCCCTTCCGGATGATGTTCTCCGGGCGGGCTGGCGCGCTGTCGGGCCGGTCGATAGCACCGAGGCGGCGGATATCTGGCCAGTTCGGAATGAGGTGAAGAGTGGCCAGCTCAACGGCATCTTCTTTCGCTATCGCACGGGGTCCCTCTCCACAGTGTCGGTATACAGACGACTGGAAGTCATGACCGCACGCGAAGCCCCAAGGGTATGGGCTCATGGGACGCTGGACCTCGGAGGGGCACGTGCCGACTATGACCTGATCTCGCCATCGCTCAGCGGTCCGCTACTGAACAAGTGGTTTGCAATGACCGACCCTTCCGAGCAGCGGGCTCTGTCGCTCTTGCCCTCCCTCGCCACGTGGCTCGCAAGCCTCAATCGTGAAGGTCTGCAGCCCATATCGTTCGATCCTGCCCAAATCGTAAGGTCCGATGACGGGCACCTGTCCTTGGTCGCAGCGGGAGCGCTCGCCGAAACCAGCGCGATGGAGTCGCTCAGCCCGTACAGACCGGAGTTTGCCCGAAGCGCGCTCCTGTCTCGGATCTGGGCTGCCCCAGAGGTGCTGTCGCAAACGATCCTTTCGAGGAATGCTGCGGTATTCTCGGCCGGGCAGATCCTTGCCCAAGCAGCGTGGGGCCAGCCATGCACACACGCTGATCTGCAGGCCGGGGCAATTCCATTCGGCTCGATCGCCGACCCCCGACTTGGACGCGTCCTGATGGGCTGCCTGTGGCCCCATCCGGAAGGGCGTTGGTTGCCGAGCGATCTCGAGATCGCGTCACGCTCGACGTCGGCCAATGAGCTTCCTGGTGTGCCGCCATGGGGGTCGCTGGCGCCAGGCGCGTCGAAGGCGGCCTTCAGCCTGGGCGGCGAGTCTTTCTGGCGACTGGAAGACCTGCTGGCGGCGTCCTGCAGGCCCGTACGCTGGGGCGAAGCGACGGCCCGGATCGGGGAGATTCTGGATTGGGCGGAGAGCACCGCGTGGGTCGGGCTTGCCAAGGCGATGAAGGATGCACAGGACCAGGGGCGAAGCCCAGACTGGGTTCTGTTGAGCCTGTCCCAAGCAGTGCGCCCCGACGCGCCCCGGACCTGGCGAGAACTGGACTTGAGCGACCAGGAAGCGGAGCGCTCGCTCATCAGCCTTGCGCAGCGCGCGCTTAAGGGCGATCAGGCAGCGGCACAAACCATGACGGACCTCTTCGAGGCCGACCTGCGCGGCGCGTTCAATTCGCCACCGTCCTGACAACCGATACAGGGCAAAAAAAAGGGAGCGGACCATGTCCACCACGACGGTATCCATGCGTTCAACATCGATAGAAGCCACCCTGGAGGATGTCCGCGAGCGCGAAGCCTCCGCGAGAGCCGCCGCCCGCACGGCTCAACTGAATGAGCGGATCGCTGGACACGAAACGCATCTGCAGGCGGTGATCCGTCGCCTCGATGAAGCCTCGGTCCGGCTGCCCGACCTGAACGCCATTGCTCCCGCTGTTCCGAGCTTTCTCGTGCCTCAAGGAAACGATCCGGATGTGCTGGAGAGGTTCGCGGACCGAATGGCCCAGCAGATCGAGGCGTTTTCGAGCAAGGTCGATGAAGCCATCAAGACGGCCGAGGGCCTACTCGCCCGCCGCAAGGCCAAGGCAGCCGCCTGGCGCACTATCGCGGACCATGAGGAGCAGCTCCGCCTTCAGATGCGCGAGATCATGGCGACGGCAAGCGAGCTGGGCCTATCTCACCGGGCGGGAGCCATCCCCGAACGGCCAGCCGTCGATGACGAACTGGAATCGGTGGAGCGGCACGCCCTGCTGCTCGAGAGGCTGATCCGGGATCTGGCGCAGCAGCAGACTGACCTCGATGCACGACTTGATGCCCGGCGCCGTGCCAGTTCGCTTGCCGGCGGCACGGTCGTGGCCAGTAACGCCGGGGCTGCGCAGGAGCGACACGATGCGAAGTGCAGGAATGAAGCACGACACCGACTGCAGGAGTCTCTGGACATGCACCTTACCGCTGCGGGGCTGAATCTCGCCGACCTGCCCGCATCCACCAGAGGCCTGATCACCCACGCGCTGGCACACTCGCACGAGCAGGACCTTACCGCCCAGGTTAAGCGCTGGGTGTCCAGAGAACAACACAGACGCCGTAGCACCCAGCGCGCAATCGAGCTGATGCAGCGGGCTCCGGAACTGCTCCAGGACAGTCCGGATCTTTCAAGACGCTGGAGCAGCCTGGTCATCAAGTTGCAGCGCATTGCCGAAGGGACCGAGGAAATGAGCCCGAGCATCGAGCGCGAGTTCGATCAGCTCGGCCGGGACGCCCGCCGGAATCTGAAGACCGCACTCGCAAAAGCCGATTGGGTGAAGGCGATGCGCACCCAGGGATTCGAAGTCCTGCAGCGCGATGACGACGGGGGTTTGGTCGTGGTGGATCTGTCGCACCCGGAAGTCTGGCTCGAGGCACAGGAATTCGAATCTCCGGACGGGGGATACGCCACCGAACTGGAGCTCAAGACCGATGCGAGTTCATCGGCCGAGCTGGAAGAAAAGCTCACTACCGATGTCTGCCACCGTCTCGCTCAAGCTGCCGCCCCTGAGCGTACGGGGGATGTGCATACCGAGAGCGAGGTTATCGAGCACGAACGGCGAATCAAACGCGCGCGCCGGCCAGCGGCTGCACGGAATCGATTCGCATCGGAGCTTTGAAGGTGACGTGCCTGTGGGGGCATCTCGACGGGAAGCACCCCATGCCGCACGTCTTCCATATACAGCGCTGCTTGAACTGAGATGCTCCTGACTCAAGAGGATGACGAAGATGGCCGCACAATTCGATGACGCACTTGGGCAGAACATCACTCTGGCAGCACACGTTTCAAGCACCATCGCAGTGGCGGGGCGTCGCCAATTCGACCGTTTTCTGGTACCCGCCCCAGGGGATGGTCTGCGCCTGCAGGGCTTCGAGCGCATATGCCACGAATCGATACAGGCCAAGGCAACGTGGCTCTTCGACCCTTGCAGCGGCGAGATATCCCTAGAGCACGGCCCTGACGAGCTGCTGGAGGAAACGAGCCTGCCCAGACGCATTGGCACTCCGTCGCCAATCAAGTTCGACGAAGCTCTCAGCGCGTTTTCCAAGCTTGGGGCACTGGGTGGTGAAACGAGGTTCGCCCTCGTCATCAATGCAGCCCTCCTCTTCGAAGACCCATCGAATCCACGGGAAGCCGACTTTCAGAGTCTCCAGGCGATCGAGCGCTTTTCCCGCGTTGCTAAACGATCGACGATCCTTTTCCTGCGCACCAGCCAAACTACTGCCATCCCGCATGCGATCCTGGCATCCCCTTCGGTTCGGACCCTTCATATTCCTGCTGCCTCACGCGATGTCCGTTATCGCTATGTGGAGCTACGCGGCAGATTGCTCGCGAAACAGTGCGGAGCGGATATCTCGGCAGTAGCGGAAACACTTGGCAACTCAACGGAGGACTGGACGCTCGACCAGGTCGATGCACTTCTGCATACAGCGATACGCCAAGGGATTGCACGCCTGCACGATCTGGAGGAACTCGGCAGGGCGGTTCGGATCGGTGCGAGCTTCAGCCCTTGGGCTGGTGACAGAATTCGCCATTCGATCGCCTCGGCCCAAGAGGTGCTTGACCGTCGGGTGGCAGGCCAGCCGGCCGCCGTAAATGCAGTTGTGTCGGCCCTGCGCAAGGCGATTACCGGCCTCGCTGCAGCTCACCAGAGTGAAGGATCCGAGGGACCGAGAGCGGTCCTGTTTTTCGCTGGACCGACCGGAACGGGCAAAACAGAGATGGCGAAGGCCATCAGCCAGATCGTATTCGGGCAAGAGCAACTGCTGCGCTTCGACTGTGGTGAGCTCCGTCAAGAACATGCAGTGGCGCGCCTGATCGGTGCCCCGCCGGGCTATGTCGGCTTCGAGCGTGGCGGGGAGCTGACCGAGGGCATCCGTGCAAAACCGAACAGCGTCGTCCTGTTCGACGAAATCGAGAAGGCGCACCGGCGCCTCCTCGATACCCTGCTAGGTGTGCTGGATGACGGTCGTCTGACATCCGGCCAAGGTGAGACCGCCTACTTCGGTCAGGCGATCCTGATCTTCACGTCGAACCTCGGCATGTATGAAGAGATTCAGGATCAGGGCGGGCGGCCCAGTCGGCGAGCCCGGTTCGGCTACGAGACGCCGTTTGCGGAGATTCAGCAGAAAGTGCGGGACGCGATCAGAGACGAGTTCGTTACCGGCCTTGGGCGCCCGGAGTTGCTCGGCCGCTTCGGCGGTGCCGAATCGATCGTTGTGTTCGACTACCTGCGCGACTTGCACAGGGTTTGCCAGAAATTCATTATCAATGTCAGCCGCGCCTGCCGTAGGCTGCACGGGATTGATCTGAGGGTCGACAATTCCGTGATCGAGCTCGTCGTCCAACGGACTCTTTCCCACCCCGATGCATTGCTACTCGGCGGAAGAGGCCTCAAGCCTGAGCTGGACCGATTGTTGACCGACCCGCTGTCGGACTATCTTTTTCAACAACCTGCGGGCGACGTTGAGCGAACGGTCCAGGCCACTATCGACGGGGACGCGATCCGTTTCACTGCGCCCGGCTGAGGGTCGCTGATCGGGCGACCGGGTTTTTCCCACCTGTAGCCGGAAGCAAAGGACCGGATGGTTCGGTCCGCCGGCGTTTCCCGGTCCCTCCCCCGCGCGCGTTCGTGCGCCTTCCCCTCGCGAGCAGTCCTGCTCGCGCCTGCAGTGCGCCTCGACCTGTTTCAGGCTCGAGGCCTGCCACTCGTTCCCGTTTCACCTCAAAACTCAACCGCAACACGTAACCGCCACCGCAGCATCCCTCGCTGCTTCTCCCAGACGAGTCCGTCGACCGACGCGCACTCGCTTCTTCTCCTCACGTTGTCCGCCGCCTGCGGCCGCAACGCACGTTGATCGCTTCGCACCTGCCCCGCCACAGACCTGTCGCGCCGCATGCGAGCAGCACTTCATCGTCCCCACCACCGAGGAGAAGAACATGAGCACCGACAGCAAACAGTACAGCGGCATCGAACGCGTCCGCTACGCGCTGGCCAGGTTCATGGCCGTCTGCCCGCACGAGTGGGAACTCATCCAGACCGCCCCCAGGCTCGCCTCCGAGATCGTCTTCCACGCCCTGGCCATCATCTACTGCGCCCTCTTCTTCGCCTGGGCCGTCTTCAACATCGCACTGGGCGCGTTCGGCTATCCCCTGTTCGCGGCCGCCCTGTTCGGCGTCACCGCTGGCACGGCCCTGGCCACCATCGACCGGCACGTGCGCATCCAGACCCGGGGCGCCCCCAACGTCTCGCGCCTGGGCTCCTACGTCGTGCGCATCGGCTCGCTCTTCATCGTCGCCATCAGTGCGTTCCTGATGAGCATGAACACGTTCCACGACGACATCGACCGCGTGCTGGCCAGACAGTCCCAAGCGCAGCGTGCCCAGATCGAGCAGGACGCGCAGTTCCGTCCCGAGCTCGAGGCCGCCCGCCAGGCGGTCAGCCGCACTGCCGCTGCCGCCGCTCGCGCCGATCAGTTGCAGGCCGCGATCGCCCAGATGGTCGCCGAACAAGCGCAGGAGTGGGCCAACGAGCGCAACGAGTGCGAAGGCAACGTCACCGGAAATGTTGCCCGTGTACGCGGCTGCGGGACCAAGGCCGGCGGTCACCGGGTCAACGCCGAGCGCCTCGGGCGCCAGATCGATGCGGCCCGCCAAGAGCTCGCGCAGCTCGGTGACGTCGAGACCCGCAGCGCCGACGCCCGCGCCCGCCTGAGCGCGATCAACACCCGGATCGACGCCGAGGTCCGCCGCATCATCGGCGGACACTTCAAGCGCGTGGAGGCCCTGCTGCAGATGACCTTCTCCGAACCGGCCGCACAACTCACCGTCGGGTTCTGGCTGCTCGTCGGCATGCTCCCCGAAATGATGATGTGGATCGCACTGAACCGCTCGGCAAACGACGAAACCTTCGCTCTCGTACGTCGCGTCCAGGACCGCGCACTCGCCGCCCAAATGGCGCGATACGCGGAGCAGATCCGCGACCAGATCGCCGAAGAACTCGAGCCGCTCGAGGTCCGTCTGGCCCCGTTGCCGGGCGTCGGCACGCGCTCGACACTCGAACCGGCCCCGGCGAGCAACGAATCCGTCTCCCAGGAAGAGCTCGCTTCTTGACCCTGGCGAAGCGCACGGCACCAACGTAGCTCCTCACGGAGTCCTGCTCGCGCGGGCGCGCGCGACTGGATCGCAGCCCCGCTTGTAGACCGGCGCTGCTGCAGATACCCCCGCCACCAGCTCCGAACCCATGCCATCAGCTTGGCCACAAAACCCGTCGCAACCCAAGTCCGCCGAGTAAAGGAGAAGTCATGAATACGTTCGGAATCGCAGCACTGTTCATGCCGACCGAGGCGGTGCTGCCGCTGCTGGTCCTCGCCGGACTCCTCATCATCGTCGGACTAAGGCGGATGGCTGGCGTGATCATCTCCCTGGTTCTGCTCCTCGCGTTCTCGCCAATGCTGGAACCGGTCTTCGACGGCCTGTTCTCGGTGCTGCCAGTCTGGGCAGCCCCCTTGCTGCTCGTTGCCGCCGTCTTCTCGCTGTTCGGCAAAGCCATGCGCCAGATTGCAGTCCATGTCGCAGGTGATCTCATCAGCAGCCTGGTGAAGACGCTGCTGCTTACACCTGCCGGGCTGGCTCTGCTGATCATCTCTGCAGTCTCGATCTGGATCCTGGTCCTTTGACCGTCCGAGCTTAGCCTGCTTCACCTGTCATTCCCCCACTGTAAGGAGAGCGTCATGAGAACTACCAAGCGTTTGCTCACGGGTGTAATCACCTTCCTGACCGCAACGACGATGCTGGTGGGGACGCCCGGTGAGGCCTGGGGCGGCTCCATCGCTTCAGCGGCCGCACGAGCGGCTGCCAGGCAGATGGCCCGTCAAACGCCGAAACCCACCGATGTCCTGATCAGGCGAAGCAAGCATCCGGCCGCCGCCGCGCACATTGAGCATGCGCAGCGGATGGGACAGCCCACCATCCTGACGATCGATCGTGCGCATGCCCAGCAACAGCGGGCGCAGTCGCTCAAGCACATTCCGCGCAAGCCGGAGACCGCCAAGGGCATGGACCGAGACGAATACCCCTTCGCGATGACCCGCGAGGGCGGCGCCAACGCCAACGTCCGTTACATCGACGCAGGGGACAACCGTGGTGCGGGCAAGAGCCTCGGGCACCAGACCCGCGATCTCCCCGAAGGCGCACGCATCCGCGTCCTCATCGGCGATTAAGCAGGGGGTGAAACCTGGGCATCGGATCAACACGAATGGGCGGAACAAAGGCTGAGGGCACACCTGCAAGGGCGCGCCCGGTATTCACTCGAGAGGGAGGAGAAGATCATGAGCGCACCTGCTGAGCACACTGCCGTTTGCGAATCCCATGTCAAGGCAGCCGAAGCTCTCGCCAACACCTTCCAGCCATCTACGGCGATCTTGACCTTCGAACTCGCGGGTGTCTCAAGCAACGCTGTCGCCGCAGCAGAGGCTCGCCGCACAGGAAACCATTTGATTGCGGGGGGTGAAGCGGCAAGGCAGCGAGCCCTTGGCGCCCTCCTGCACGGTCTCGGCGAGAACGATGGGGTCAGCTTTGTACATGCCATCACCGGCAGCACGACCGGCGCCCCCCGATACACCATGCAGATAGAGTGCCGCTCGAGGATGCCTTCGGAGCCGGAAGCAATACGACGCGTCCTTATGCTCGGGCGGAATCTGGGCATCGCCCTGGCAGCTGGCTTCCCAGAGTTCTCCTTCAAATCCGGAGAACCGATGGTTCTGAATACACCCATGCGTCCAGCATTCCTGATTGCACTCACCCCACATGGTCTTGCAAGCAAACCACGGCACCCCTTGGGCCTCCTCGCTTCCGGACCAACCGGCGAGAGCTCCCAGGTAAGGCTTCCGAGCCCGGCATTGGTCCATCAATCGTTTCTGGAGTGCATCGTTTCCGCCCTGCCCTCTCAGCGGCACGATTGCGAAGTGCGGATTGACTTCCAAGGTCGAATCATCTCCGAATCGGAGCTCGAAAGAGTTGCCGCCGCCACTGAAGAACTACTCGCCTCGCCATCGACAGAGTTGATCACAGGCCGTCAAACACATGTGGCTGGACGTTTGACCTCCGACCAAGCGGGCCAGGCGCAAGACATCCTCTTCCGTTGGATGGCTCACCGTTCAGGTGCGCATCTCGCGCTCAGCATTGCTTCCGAAACGCAACCGCCAGACTCGCTCGCAAGGATCGCCGGGGACGAGATCCTGCAGGGTCGAACCTATTCGATCCAGGAATTACAGCCCGAAATCCACGCGGCGCAGGTCCAGCCTGGCGATCTCGCGTCCTACTTCCCAGCAGGCAGCGCCGTGCCTCCCCTGTTCCCCGATCCTCGGATACTAAAGGTGCTCGGTTTTCCGCCGAGCAGACCCATCGTGCAGTTCGAGTCGTCTGCCGAGGGAATCCTCCTTGGCGAGAGCGCGACGCCCTTTGGAATGAAACAGGTCTGTCTCGCCGAGGACGCGCGCTCACAGCACTGCTACATCGTCGGTGCGACCGGTACCGGTAAGTCCACCCTGATGCTGCAGATGCTGCAGCAGGACATCATGGAAGGTCGCGGTGTTGCTCTGTTCGATCCCCATGGAGACTTATACGCCCAGGCGCTGGAGAGCATTCCAGCAAGCCGTCAAGACGACATCATCGCGCTCGATTTCACTCGGTTCGATGCACTTCCGGGCATTAACCCGCTCGAGCTCTCCGGCCCTCACCCCGAAATGGAGTGCAACATTGCCGTTCGAGACCTTGGCGAGATCTTTCGCCGACTTTACTCCAGCGTCCCGGAATCGCTCGGACCAATGTTTTTCCTGTACATGCGCAATGCCGTCACCCTGGCCATGGAGAACCCTGACGCGCCCGCGACCCTCCTCGACATTCCACAGCTTTTTGCAGACGACATCTTCCGCGAGTTCCTTCTCAACCGTAGCCAGAATAGCGAGCTTCGGCTGTTCTGGCGGGGCATCGCCCATCGCGCGAAGGGAGACCAAGATCTGCGTAACATGGCCCCCTATGTGCTGAATAAGTTCGCCGAGTTCACGGAAAATCCACTCGTGCGCTACGTCATCGGCCAGCAACGCAGCACGATAAACCTCCGCGACGCAATGGACCATAAGAAGATCCTGCTTGTAAATCTGTCCAAAGGTGCGCTGGGCGAATCCGATTCAAAATTCCTCGGCATGTTGCTGACTAGCCGCCTGTTTGCCGCAGCCCTTGGCCGCAATGATGTCGCTCCACAGAATCGAGTTCCCTTCCACCTGTATCTGGATGAATTTCAGAACTTCACTGCGTTTTCATCAATGGAAAGCATCTTTGCGGAAGCGCGCAAATACGGTCTGACATTGACCATCGCACACCAGAATCTTGGCCAACTGGACTCCACGACACTTCAGAGTGTTCTATCGAACTCCGGAACGCAAATCTTCATGAGACTGGGTGCCCACGATGCAGCACGAGTTGCAGAATTTCTCTCTACAGAAATTACATCGAGCGACCTAAACTCCTTGCCCGATCGATTCTGCATCGCACGAATGAGGACGGGAAAGGCCGTCGCACCGGCGGTTGCGTTCCGCACCTATCCACTCGAGCGTGCGGCTCTCGAGGATGGCCGCCCGAGTTCGACAGTTACGCTCGCAAGTGCTTGTTTTTGCTAGATCGCACTTTCAAAAATGCCACTACAACAGCGCCAACTGCTCCGGCGCCGCTGGTTTTTCTATCCCCAATGCATGAAGCACCTCGTTCTGTTCCGTGCTGAGCGTCGACACCCCCGCCACCGGCTCGCCGCCGTTCAGGCGCACGCGGTGATGCTGGATGCGCTGCAGTTGCTCGAGCGCCCGCTCGGGCGTGTAGCCCGCATTGGCCGCCTTCAGGCGACTGCGCATCACCCGGTGAAGGATCAGCGCCATGAAGCAGATCGACGCGTGCGCGCGGATCCGCTCGGGCAGGCGGTGATACACCGGGCCGATCTCGATCTCGGACTTGAGCACCTTGAAACCGCGCTCGATATCGGCGAGCGACTTGTAACGCTGAATCACGCTCTGCGCGGCGAGGCCCTCGGCGTTGGTGACCAGCAGCAGCTTGCCGTCCATCATTTCGGCAAGACGCTTCGCCTTGTCGTCGATGTGGTAGCTGAAGAGCTCCTCGCTCAGATCCACCTTGATGATGCGCGACAGGTGCGCTTCGCTGACCGCGTGGTAGAAGCGCGCCTTGGCGCCGCTGTCCGAGAGCTTGCGCCCTCGGTGCTTCACGCCTTCATCCTGCTCGGTGAGCTTGCCCGACCATTGGTCCGCCTGGCGGATCAGCGCGTCGACACGCTCATTGCGCTGCTCGGTCTTGGTTGCGGCCGTCGCGGGATCGTGCGCGACCACCAACCGAAGGTCGTTCCAGGTGTGCTCCGAGATGACCTCCTGCGTGGCGCCAGCGCACTGCGCTTCGTGGAAGGGTTCGAGCAGCTCGATGAACTCGTTGTAGCGCCGACCGGGCACGGCGACGATGAATTCGAGCGGCTTGCCGCTGGCCAAGCGCACGGCCTTCAGCGCTTCGAGATTGTCCAGGCTGAGCAGCCCCCGGTCGGCCACCAGCACCAGGCGCTGCACCGACGGGAAGCGCTCGAGCACCTGGGTGAGCGTGGGCAGCAGGGTGCGCGTCTCGGCCGTGTTGCCGTCGAACACCTCGTGGTAGATCGGCAGCCCTTCGGCGGTCTGCACCACACCCAGCATGAACTGGCGGGCAATCAGCCCCTCCTTGGCCATGCCGTACTGGCGCACGTCGCCGGCCTGCTGGCTGAGTCCTTCGCTTCGGATCGTCGTGAGGTCGTAGAAGACCACCGAGAGATCCTGATCGATCAGCGGGCGAAGCAGCCCGGCGACCACCGCATCGACCTCGTCCTGATGATCCATCAGCGCATCGAGGCTGCGCAGCAACTGCTGGTGCGTGACCGCCTTCGGCCCGAAGTCGGGCAGCGCCACCGTCTGCACCCAGCGCAGCACGCCGAGTTTGGATTCAGGGTCGCACAGGCGGTTGAGCACCATCAGCCGGATCAGCGCTTCCACGTCCGTGGTGCGGCGCGTACGGCGAAATACCCGCCGCAGCTCCGAGAAGCCCAGCGACTTCCACAGCTCGGTCAGCGCCCACACGTTACCGAGTGCCCGCGCGGACTCGAACGACACCGTGGGCGCCGGCGGCTTGGCGCCCATCGGTTCGCGACCGGTGATCTTCAGCAGGCCGTTGATGACCGCGTCGAGCGACCCATCGACCTGTTCGGCGCGGCCGAGCGTGGCGACGGTGCGCTTCTTCACTCGTCCCGCCTCGTCGCGATAGGACTCGACGAGTTGGACGTAGCGGCGGCCTCCGGAGGTGGTGAGCTTGACGTGCATGCCGCCACTTTAGCGACCTACAAAGTGCCGTCAAGTTTGGCGGTGGCTGTTACAAACGTGCCACCACAGCACTTTTGCGATCATGGCCTTCAAACCCGCGCCGGAACTGGAGTCACTTTCCGAAAAGGCGCGAAAATCGGGGTTAAGTGTCGAACCCTGGTGGCCGGAATTGGATTCCAGCCACGGCGTGTCACTGACCGCCACAATAGAGCCACCGATGATCGGCACAATGGAGCCACCGCGTGATCGGCACATTGAGGCCAGTCCGTGATCGGCATATAGGAGCCAGTCGCGGATCGGCACATAGAGGCCAGCGCCGGATCGGCGTAATGGAGCCACTTCCACTCTGACGGACGTCTCGACCTTGATCGGTCCCTCGCTACCCTGCTGCCTTTTTGTTTGGCAGGAGGTAGGCGGTGGCCCGCAGGAGCATCGAGATGTACGAGTACCGCCAGGCCCTGATGCGCATGCGCCAGGGCGACTCCGAGCGCGAGATCGCGCGCTCGAAACTGATGGGGCGCAGCAAGGCGGCCCGGTTCCGCGAGCTGGCTCGCGCCCAGGGTTGGCTCGATCCCGAGCGGCCCTTGCCCGAGGACGCCGAGATCGCTGCCGCGCTTGGGCAGCCGAAGTTGCCGGTGACGGCCCAGTCCTCGATTGCCGCGTACCGGCCGCTGGTCGAGCGGTGGCTCGCGCAGGGCGTCTCCGGCGTGGTGATCCACACCACGCTCAAGCGTGAGCATGGGTTCAGCGGGCACTACTCGAGCGTGCGCCGGCTGATCGCGCAGATCGGCCGCGAGCAGCCGCCCGAGACGACGGTGCGGCTCACCTTCGCGCCGGGCGAGGCCGCGCAGGTGGACTTCGGCGCCGGCCCCCAGCTGGTCGATCCGGCGACGGGTGAGATCCGCCGCACCTGAGCGTTCGTGATGACGCTCTGTTTCTCGCGTCACCAGTACGTGGAGTTCGTCTGGGACCAGAGCGTGCGCACCTGGCTGGGCTGCCACCGCCGCGCCTTCGAGTGGTTCGGCGCCGTGCCGGCGCGGCTCATCATCGATAACGCCAAGTGCGCGATCACCCGCGCGTGCATGCACGACCCGCAGGTGCAGCGCGCCTACGCCGAGTGCGCCGAGGGCTACGGCTTCCGGATCGACGCCTGCCCGCCGCACGACCCGCAGAAGAAGGGCATCGTCGAGGCCGGCGTCAAATACGTGAAGGGCAACTTCCTGCCCACGCGCAGCTTCCGCGATCTGGCCGATCTGAATGCCCAGGTGCGCGAGTGGGTGCTGAAGGAAGCCGGGCTGCGCATTCACGGCACCACCCGCGTGCGCCCGCTCGACACCTTCGCCCTCGAGCGCAGCACCCTGCTGCCGCTGCCCGAAGTGCCGCCGGACCTGGGCACCTGGCACGCGGTGACGGTGCATCGCGACTGCCACGTCAGCTTCGAGCGTGCGCTGTACTCGGTGCCGTTCGCGCTGGTGGGCAAGGCGCTGTGGTTGCGGGCCACCGACGCCGTGGTCACCGTCTATCACGACTTCAAGCCCGTCGCCACGCATGCCCGCGCACGACGTCCCGGCGAGCGTCGCACCGTCTCCGATCATCTGCCACCGGCCGCCCAGCGCTTCTTCGCGCACGACCGCAGCTGGTGTCTGCAGCAGGCCCGCGAGATCGGAGACGCGTGCGCGCAGCTGATCGGGCAACTGCTCTCAGACCGCATCAGCGAGCGCCTGCGGGCCGCCCAGGGCGTTCTCGCGCTCAAGGCCCAGTACGGCGCCGCACGCCTCGAGGCGGCCTGTGAGCGGGCCATCGCCCACGACAGCCCGCACTACCGCACCGTCAAGACCATCCTTGCCGGCGGTCACGACCTCGTGCCGGTGAGCACGATCACCCCCGAGCCCTATGCCGGCCGTGCCCGCTTCGCGCGCGCCACCGCGTCGCTGTTCGAAGACGACGGCCCCACGTTTCACTGACCCGGGCGCAGCGCGCGCCCACTTCACCCAAGGAGCCTCACCATGAACCCTGCCACCGAACTGGCGCCGCAGCTCAAGCAGTTGCGCCTCTCCGGCATCCTCGACTCGCTCGACGCCCGCAACCGCCAGGCCATCGACGCCAAGCTCGCCTACACGGAGTTTCTCGCCCTGCTGATCCAGGACGAGATCGCGCGGCGCGAGCAGAAGAAGTTCGGCACCCGGCTGCGCCGCGCGGCCTTCCGCGCCAGCAAGACGCTCGAAGGCTTCGAGTTCGACCGCCTGCCCTCGACCAACCGCGCCCTGGTCCATGATCTCGCCACCGGGCGCTACATCGACGAGCGCGCCCCGGTGCTGATCGTCGGTCCTTGCGGCACCGGGAAAAGCCATCTCGCGCAGGCGCTCGGGCACTGCGCCGTGCGTCAGGGGCACGACGTCATCTTCGCCTCCTGCGCGCAGTTGCTCGCCAGTCTGAACGCCGCCCGCGCGGTCGGCACCTTTGAGCGCAAGCTGCAGCAACTGGCGCGCGTGCCGGTGCTGATCATCGACGACTTCGGCCTCAAACCCCTTCGCGCCCCCGCCGACGAGGATCTGCACGACCTCATCGCCGAGCGCTACGAGCGCGCTGCCACCATCGTCACCAGCAACCTCGACTTCACCGAGTGGGACCAGGCCTTCCCCGGCAACCGGCTGCTGGCCTCGGCCACCGTCGACCGCCTGCGCCACAACGCCTACTGCCTCACCCTCGACGGGGCCTCTTACCGTGCCCCGCGACAGGGTCCGAATCGGGCGAAAAGCGCCCTTGCCAGCACCCCGAAAAACATCGATTCTTGACCCCCCAACGACGTCCGTCAGAGCCCGGTTCGAGTGGCTTCTATATGCCGATCATCGGTGGCTCTATTGTGGCGGTCAGTGACAGGAGCTTAATCACTGCTTCCGCAGCTGCATCCATGCTTCGGTACTCCGTGTGGTGCTTTCGATACCAAGCCTTGATACTGTCTGCGATTTCGCGGTTTTCAGCATGGCGGGCATGGGCTGCCTTTTGCCCATGGCGACTGAGGAGTTCCGAGATCGACTGTGCATCTCGATCCTCTTTCACCAGCATCATGTGAACAACGACACTGAACTGATAAAGGCCCTGCAGTCGCGCAAAGTCATTACCGTCATCCCTGAACTGCAGATCGTCAGAAATCAGCCCATGGTATGCGAGGCGCAGCATTGGTGGCCCAGGGCGATCAGTATCAGATTGCGGACCGTCATGGTCGCTTGCCTTCAACTCGAGCGACTCTCCCGGGTAATGCTCGGCAAGCATTGCCTTCACAACCTCAGCCAATCGCTGCGACTCAGCCGCAACGAACGCTTTGGACATCACGTAGAAGTGATCTCTCGAGGGGAGGATCGGCATATTTCAAGACCTTGGAAATATTTAGAGCCGCCGCTGCAAGAACGTGACACCTGCGGTGCAGCTGGCTCAAGGAAACGATTGAGCAGCATTCTATCGACAACGGCCCCATTAGGATGTGACGTATCGCACCCACCGCCTTAGCTGCAAGCAGGGCATGCCGCAGATCCCATGGCACTCATCTTTCCCCCCGAGCCCGGCTGTCCTCACGAGCTACTCGACTTATGGAAACTTGCTCCGAAAGCCACGTATCCACCTCGGCCTCGATCCAACCAACAGCCTTGGCCCCCAGTGATATTGGGGTTGGAAACGAGCCCCTTTTTATCCTTTCGTAAATCGTCGACCGTGACAGCCCTGTTCGCGACTCTACCTGTTTACGACGTAGAATTGATATTGGCTCGCCCATTTCAGTACCCATGCGAAGTTCGTTAATGAATTGCATCGAGGATTCTCGAAGCGCATGGTAGGTACATTACAAAAAATAGGACCCGGAATTAACCCCGTCAGCACGTATCGCAGTCAGTCAAACTGCAAGAATTACACTCTGCATGCAGAGCGTAATTTTTAGATTATTCTGATCAGCTGAGGATTTCCAAGAATTGATCAACCCTGAAGCTTCTCTCCCGCCTGCCAAACTGAGTGCCGGCCTCGATCTTCGATCCTGATTCAATAGCACTCAACCTTGCCTCCCATACGGCGAGGACAGCTTGTTTCTCATCGAAATAGTCGTGCCTATCGTAGTGCTTCGCTTGCACGCCACTAATACCATGCGAAAGGACCTGAGCACGGTAGTCGGCGCTTACACGCATCGCCGCCATCATCGTCTCAACGGTGCGGCGTACATCGCGCACATCGAATGGCTCACCGCCCAAACAGTCGCTGATTTCTGTGATTCGCTTGCTGACCGTCGTCTCCGCAAGCGCGACGCGCCCGCCGGACGAGAAGATCGGACAATTGGCCGTATCGGGCTGTCGTTCCTCCGTTCTCGCACGAGCGAACTCCCTCTTTACGGCACGCGCTGCCAGATGCGCAACAATCGACGACGCCCGTGGCCCAAGAGGAAGAAGATGCTCGCGGGCTGTGGGGCGCCGCCCCTTCCCGTCAAGTAGCGAGAGCGTGGAGGTTTCGGGATCGAAATCCTTGACTCTTGCCCGCAGGAGCTGGGCGATTCGTTGCCCGCCGGCAAGGAGGGCAACAATTAGTGCGTAGTCGACGTTCTCAGACCCCAGCAAATCCGATCGGCCAACACGGCGCAGATGCCCGAGGTAAGCCCGCAGCTCATGCGCGGACAGGGTCCGGGCGCGTGTCCGGACAGGAATGGCGGGAATGTCGGTCACCGGATTGTGCTCAATCTCAAAGCCGACGAGCTCGCTTGGTAGCTTTGCATCGAACGGTGACTTTTTTGCCGCGCTATATGCCGCTCCGAGATAGCTCCGCAGCAAACCGGCGGTGCGCTCGTTGCCGCGCTCTCGGACCTGACGAATGACCGTCGCGATCTGTCGGGCATTTAAGTCTCGCGCCGGCCTATCGGCGACGTCCGCATGGGGGAAGACGTGACACTTGAAGACCGAGCGTGCGGCAGACGCGCTACTTCGCTTCCCCCCGCGCTCAAGAAGCGCAACGTAAGCATCGCAGAGCGCCCTGAGAGTATGACGCGCGCGTTCTTCAGCCCGCTGCTGCGCCTGCTGTCGGTCTTCCCGCTCAGACTGCGCGGCCACCTGTCTAGCCTCCTCTTCAGACTGAAGGTGCTCCCGGATGTCACGGATCCCGGACTGGTACACCATCGAGAGCTCGCCAGCCTTGCTGCGGGCTGCAGCCAGCGTCAGGCCATGACGCCCGGACTCGTCGTATTGTCCAATCGGAAGGGAGTCGCGACGTCCGTCAGGCAGCGTGTATCGGAAGTAGGCGATAACCGCACCTGACGACGTGCGACGGAAGAGCAATACCCCAGCACCACGCCCCGATCCTGCCGGCCCATCCGACAGCCACTCCCCGGATTTCGCCGCCTGCAGCTCCTTGACCTTGAGTCCCATACTTCCTCCGATTACTTGCCAATCGCATTATTCCGGTTGCCGTTTGGTTGCCGTTCGGCGCTGGCTTACATCGGAACAATCCGGAACACCTCGGAAGAAGGATATTACTAACTATCTGTTTTATTGCGTGTTATTTCTCACGAACCGGAACAATATGGACAGTATCGGAACACCTGAATCTTTATATTTATTGACTCTTAATCAATTGGTCCTAGGTTCGAGTCCTAGTGCCCCCACCAATAAACTCAAGCACTTAGGCCAGTTCTCACGAACTGGCCTTTTTGCTTTACCGCGTCCGCAGGTCCTTACCCCCGGTTTGCGCATTGCCTGGGCCGCTGCACGCAGGCTTGCGTTTTGGCCTCGCTCTTCATACCTTGGCAACAGGCTCCATCCTGCTCGGCAGCCGCGTTCGACATGGAGAAGGACGATGATGACCAGGCATCTGCTGGCGGGCTCGCTGCTCGCGGCAATGACAGGCGGGACAGTGGCGGCGCCGCCGCTCGAGGCCGAACTCGTGGGCGCCTTCTTCGAGACCGAGCAGGTCGATGTCGCGGTCAGCGGCTCGGTGGTGGTCGGCGTGACCAGCACGGCGGTGCAGGGCGGCAAGTCGGTCGGCAGCCTGCTCCTGCAGCACGCGGCCGGCGACGCGCAGGTGTGCCTGACGATGCTGTCGCGAGATGGCGTCTATTACTCGCGCAACACCTTCAGGTTGCCTGAAGCCGGCGCCGGCCAGGCGGTGCGCCTGCCTTACCGCTCGAATCTGCGCGACCGCCTCGACGGCTATGCAGCCAGCGACCTCGCCATGCGCGCGAGCGCTGGCAGTTGCGAGCACGGCACCAACCTCTATTACGTGCTGGGTGCAGCGAGCGGCCCGGCGCCTGCGGCGATCCGCGTGTTCGTCAATTCCTTCGGTGCCACCGACGTCTTCTACCGCAGCGCGGCGCACGGCCTGGAAGGGAGCTGCTCGCCGATTGCCGAGGGCCGGCGCACCAGCTTCGATCACTGGTGCGACATCCCGTGGCCCAAGGACGGTGCCGAGCGGGTCGAGGTCGGCATCGAGCGCGAACGCTACGGCCGCGAGATGCCCGCCGTGACGCTGACCCTCGTACTGCAGCCTCAGGACTGATGACCGGGCCACCACGGGCGGGCGACAAGCCACCCCGCCGCTCGACACCCAGGGCGCTGCATCGCTGCGGCGCAGGCGCGAGCTTCCTGTGGAAGCTGGCGCTGGGGGCAGGCGTACTCGCGATCTGGCTGCTCGTGGGCGTCGTCGTCGTGCTGCTCGCGCTCAACCTGCACACACCGCCGAGCTGGTATTTCAGCATCGGCGCGCAGACCGAGGCAGCCGACATCGAGCTCGCCGCCGGGCGCGAGACGCAGTGGCGCATCGAAGGCGCCATCGTCTGCGCCACCGAGGCATTGCCGGCGCCACTCGCGCTGCTGCCGCGGGAAGCGTCCTCGCCTTGCGGCGGCCGGCGCTGGTTCGCGCACGCCTTGCCTAGCGGCGAGAACGCGGAGCATGTGCTGGTGCTGGGTGGTCCCGGCATCTCGGCGGATGGCGCCGCGACGCCGGGTGCAGAGCCTGCGGCACTCCAGGTCGGGCTCGAGACGCGCGGCGATGGCGGCCTGCAGATGTCGATCCGCGGACCGGGTCCGCTGCGCCTGGCGGTATCCGGGCAGGCGCTCGCCCTGCCCCCCGGCCTCAACCTGATCTGGGCGGGCGAGGCCCGGCCGCGCGACCTCGTCTTCCCCTTCACCGGGGAACGCGTGCGGGTCGGTCGCGACGTGACCTGGTCCGACTCGAGCATGTTGCGCGAGGGAACGCTGACGGTATTCACGGCCTCGGAGGAATCGCTGGCAAAGCGCTCGCAGGTCGAGGAGGTCGCGCTGATGCCCGGCGACCAGGTCCGCCTCGAGCGCCATGGCGGGGACGGCGTCTTTCACCCCAAGGGCTTCGTTCGCTTCGATCGGCTGGGCGGCGGCGACGCACCGGCAAGCCTGGGTGTGGTCGCGTTCGGGCGCGCCGAGAGCATCCGCATCGAACGCTTTGGCGACAGCGGCTACGAGTTCAAGCCGGGATGGTGGGTCGGCATCCTGCACGACCGCCTGCTGATGATGTGGTCGGCGGTCCTCGCCGCGCTGATCACCGTGCTCGGGGGCATCGCTGGCTGCCGCGAACTAGCGACGTCGCCGGCCGAGGCCTGGCGCGCGCTATGTCGTGAATGGCGCGCCGGCACACCGCGACCCCAGGAGGATGAACGATGAGCGCTCCCCGCTCGCGCACCAGGCTCCGCGCATTCGCACTGTTCGCCCTGCTGCCCTGCGTCGCCCCGGTCGCCGCGCAGCAGGCGGTGGTGACGACGCAGGACGCCAATGCACTCGAGATCGGGCAGGCCTTTCTCGCCCACCATGGCGGCCGGTGCTACGCCATCCTGCCGACCCATGTCGTGAGCGAAGCCGGGCGTCCGGCCTTGCGCCGCGAGGGCACGCAAGGCTTGCTCGGCGAAACCGTGGACCACGCCGACCTCGGCGACGATCTCAGCCTCGCCCGGGTGGACGGCGCCATCGGCAACGACTGCGGGGCGAGCGCGCTCAGCGTCCGGCGCGCCGTCGAGCGCCTGCTGCAGCAGGGCCGCCTGGGCACGCTGCGCTCGATCAACGGCGACGGCACGGTGGCCCAGCTCGGTGTCACCATCGTCGATGACGACGGTCGCGGCACCCTGCGCGTACAGCCCACCCACCAGGGCAACCCGATCCGCAAGGGCCTCAGCGGCAGCCTGCTGCTCATAGACGGCGTCAGCGTCGGCATGCTGCTGTCCGTCAATGCGCGCTCGGGCATCGGCACCGTGGCCCGCATCGACACGCTGATGTCGAAGGTGGACGCCCACCTGCTGAGCCCCGCGGCGGCGGTCGTGGCCGAGTCGCCCGACCAGGCGGCAGCGGCAAGCTCCGGCGCCCTGCCGGCCGCGCCCGCCAGCGGCCCGCGCGTGCTCGCATGGAGTGCGCTGCCGATCGACGAGGCGCATCGTGCCGCCAACCTCACCGCCGGCGCCGAGGCGCCCGCCTGGGCGAGCATCCCCGCCCGCTGGCCGGTGACCATCGACCTGCAGGCCGGCGAGGGCCTGGTGACGATCAGCGGCGTGGTGCTCGACGGTCGCGGCGTCGCCGACGCCGGCCAGCTGCCCGCCCACGTCGAGCTGTTCATCAACCCGAGCGGTGACGCGCGCGCCTGGCGCGCCATCACCTCGATGCCGCTGGACTACCGCGACGGCGTCGCGCGGATCGCCCTCGCGCCGCTGCGTACCCGGCTCCTGCGGCTGAGCTTCAGCGCCACGGTGGGCGGCGGCGGCGTCATCAGTCTCGGCCGCATCGGCCTGGTGCAGTAGCACCGGGGCGCAGCGACCGCGCCCCGCTCAGCGCAGCTTGGCCGAGGCGAGGAACTGGGTACGGCCCGATTCCAGACGCACCACGCCGGCAATCGCGTTGTCGTCGCGCAGGCTCATCGTCCCGGCAATGCGCGAACTGTAGCTGAACACCAGCTCGGTACCACTGACCTGCCCCTGCCAATGACCCGACTTGAAGGTCCCGGCCTCGGCATTGCGGCCGTCGATCGGCACCACCAGCCCACTGCCGTTCTTGACCAGATACTCGGCGGAGGCCTCCTGGATCGCCTTCGGCGCAGAGGGATCGGGCGCCAGCGTCAGGTGGAGGTTGTTCTGGCTCAGCAGCAGGGCCTTGAAGGCCATCGCCCGCAGCAGGCTGTCGGCGCTCACGAGACCGGTCTCGTAGGCAATCAGCCGCAGCGCCTCGTCGCCGCTCTTGACCATGGCGTCGAAGGTGGCGAGTCGCAGGTTCTGGTCCGGACCGTTGAGGACCTTGCGCAGCTCCTCGATCTCGCGCGCCTGACCGCGCGCGCGCTCGAGGATCTCGGCCGCCGTGCCCTGGGCCTGCGCCACCGCAGGGATCGAAAGAGCGGACAGGCCGAGGGCGCCCAGCAGGGCGGCATGGACGATTGGGCGACGCATCGGGCGGACTCCTGGAAAGGGGGTGAAGTCGGTCCTGCATTCTAGGACACGATCCAGCCAAGGCGCGCGCGCGTCGATCGGGGCGGCGGAGACCGGACTGCCTGAGCGCACACACTCGCAGCGCAGCCGGCATGCGAGTCCGCACGCGGCCGTGGGTCGGGGACGTCGGGTTCGCCGCTCGGTCACCCGTGCAGCGGCTTCGCCACCCTGCGCAGGGTGTTCTCCTCCGGGTGCGGCTGCACCGAGAACCCCAGGCTGTGCATCAGGCGCAGCATCTTCGGGTTGTTGCCCAGCACGTCGCCGACGATGCTGCGGTAGCCCTTGCTGCGCGCGCAGTCGATCAGCGCACCCATGAGGCGGCGCCCGAGGCCGAAGCGCTGCCAGTCGTCGGCGACCACGAGCGCGAACTCCACCGACTCGCCGTCCGGCGCCAGCGTGTAGCGCGCGCTGCCGATCATGGCCTCGTCGTCGCCCGTCCCGGTGAGCGCGATCAGCGCCATCTCGCGGTCGTAGTCGATCTGCGTGAAACGCGCGATGAGGCCCGCCGGCAGTTCCTCGATCGCCTCCATGAAGCGGTAATAGCGGGTCTCCGGGCTCATGCGGTCGAAGAAGGCCTGGACCTTGCCGGCGTCCTCCGGGCGCACCGGACGCACGCGCACGCTGCGCCCGTCGGACATCTTCCAGTCCTGAACGAGATGGCCCGGGTAGGGATGGATCGCCATGTGGGCATAGCGGTCGCTGCCTGCCGGCAGCCCGTGGTCGATGACCACGCGGGCGTCGGCGACGATGGCGCCGTGTTCGTCGGCGATCAGCGGGTCGATCACCAGCTCGTTCACCCAGGGCAGCTCGCAGGCGAGGTCTGAGACGGCGAGCAGCACACGCTCGAGCGCGTCGCGATCGACCGCCGGCAGGCCGGCGCAGCGGTCGAGCAGCTGCGCCACCTGGGCCGCGTCGATGAGGTCGCGCGCGAGCACGCCGTTCAGGGGCGGCAGCGCGTGGGCGCGGTCGCCCACGTGGCCGGCGGCGGCGCCCCCCGCGCCGAGGCTGATCACCGGGCCGAACACCGGGTCGCGGAACACCGCCAGGCGCAGTTCGCGCGCGTGCGGGCGCTCGAGGTAGGGCTCGATCGACACGCCGGCGATGCGCGCCTCGGGATGGCGCAGGCGGACGCTGGCGACGATGTCGTTGTAGGCGCTCCACACCGACTCGGTGGCGCTGAGGTCGAGGCGCACCCCGCCCGCCTCCGACTTGTGGGTGAGGTCGGGCGAATCCACCTTCATCACCACCGGGAAGCCCACCTGCTCGGCGACGAACAGCGCCTCGGTGACGTCGCGCGCGACCAGGGTCTGGGTGACGGGCACGCCGAAGCTGCGCAGCAGCGCCTTCGACTCCATCGCCGACAGCACCGTGCGGCGCTGGTTGAGCAGCGCCTCCACGAGCAGCCGCGCGCCGCCGCCGCTGCGCCCGGCGGGCGCGGACTGCCCCGCGGTCTGCAGCAGCAGGGCCTGGTGGCGGTAGAACTTGGAGACATTGTGGAAGAGCTCGACGGCGGTCTCCGGCGCATGGAACACCGGGATGCCGGCCTGTTCGAGCAGCGCCCGGCCCTCGGCGACCTGCCCGCCACCCATCCAGCAGCAGCACAAGGCCAGCCTGAGCTCGCGCGAGACCTCGACGATGGCCTGCGCGATCTCCACCGGGTCGGTCAGGGCGTGCGGCGACAGGATCACCAGCACATTGCCGATCGCCGGATCCTCGCCGAGCGCGCGGAGGGCGTCGCGGTAGCGCTGCGGCGACGCGTCGCCACCGAGGTCGAGCGGGTTGGCCGCCGCCGCGCCGCCGAGGCGGAGCGCGGCGAGCGCCTCCTTGGTGCGCCCGGACAGCTCGACCAGGGGCGCACCGAGGTCGCCCGCGCGGTCGGCGGCGATCGCGCCCGGGCCACCGCCATTGGTGACGATCGCAAGCTGCTCGACGCGCGGCCGGAACCCCGAGGCCAGCGCGCGAGCGGCGAAGAACAGCTGGGCGACGTTCTGCACGCGCACCACGCCCGCGCGCCGCATGGCGGCGTCGAACACGGTGTCGGCGAGCGAGACCTCGCCCACCGTGGCGCGGTGCCCATGCTCGTGGCGGCCGGGCTTGAGCAGGATGATCGGCTTGATGCGCGCCGCCGAGCGCAGCGCGCTCATGAAATGGCGTGCGTTCCGGACGCGATCGACATGCAGCAGGATGTAGCGCGTGCGCTCGTCATGGACCAGGTAGTCGAGCGTCTCGCCGAAATCGACGTCCATCGCCGCGCTCAGCGAGATCACCGACGAGAAGCCGATCTGGTGGGTGGCCGCCCAGTCGAGCACCACCGAGCACATCGCGCCCGACTGCGACACCAGCGCCAGTTCGCCGCTCGTCACCGCAATCCGCGTCAGCGCAGCGTTGAGCCCATCGGCCGGACGCAGGAGGCCGAGGCTGCCCGGGCCGAGCAGGCGCACGCCGCCGCTGCGCGCGGTCTCCAGCAGGCGGGCGTGGAGCGCACTGTCGGCAGGGTCGAGCGCGGTGACGATCACCGCGTTGCGCACGCCGGCGCGGCCGCATTGCTCGACGAGCGCATGCAGGGTGCGTACCGGGGTCGCGATGATGGCGAGGTCGATGCGGCGCCCGATCTCGTCCACGCTGCGGTGGCAGGGCCGTCCGAACACCGTATCGTGCTTCGGGTTGACCGCGTGCAGCCCGCCCCGGAAGCCACCGTCGACGAGATTCCCGAAGATCACGCGGCCGACCGAATGCGCCTCCTCGGAGGCGCCGATCACGGCGACCGAGGCGGGCTCGAACAGCGACTTCAGATAGTGGGCGTTGAGCATGGCGATCATGGGCGTGCGGGCGGGAGGGCCACAGTCTAGGCGCAGAGGCCGGCGCGCTTCGTTGATCTTCATCAGCGCGCGCGGCGAGCGCAGCATGAATAAAAAGCGGCCGTCGAAACGGCCGCTTGCGATCGTGGCCGTGGACGGCCAGCTCCGTAGGCGGGCGCGCTCAGCGCTCGTCGAAGCTCAGCTTCAGGCTCTTGCTGGTGCAGCGCGCCTGACAGCTGAGCACGAAGCCCTGATCCACCTCGGCCGCTTCCAGGGTGAAGTTCTTGTCCATCACCACGTCGCCGTCGAGCACCTTGGCGCGGCAGGTGCAGCACACGCCGGCCTTGCACGAGAACGGCAGGTCGAGGCCGGCGTTGAGCGCGGCGTCGAGCAGGTGGTCGTCCGGACCGATGGCGATCTCGTGCTCCTTGCCGTCGAGCACCAGGGTCATCGTGATGTCCTTGGCCGCGGTGGCCACCGCCTCGGCGGTGCTGGAGGCGCCGACCGGCTTGGCGCCCGGTGGCAGCGTGGCGGTGAAGCGCTCGGTGCGGATGCGGTCGGCGGGTACGCCGGCCTCGACCAGGGCGGCCTCGGTGGCGCTGATCATCTCGTCCGGACCGCAGATGAAGACCTCGTCCATGCTGCCGACCGGCAGCAAGGCCTTGATGATCTCGCGCACCTTGTCACCGTCGATGCGGCCCTGCAGCAGGTCGACTTCCTGCGCCTGGCGCGACAGCACGTGGATCATGGTCAGGCGGTCGCGGTAGCGGTCCTTCAGGTCCTGCAGCGCTTCGTTGAACATCACGGTGGACATGCGGCGGTTGCCGTAGATCAGCGTGAATTTCGACTCGGGCTGCTCTTCCAGCGTGGTCGCGGCGATCGACAGGATGGGCGTGATGCCCGAGCCGGCGGCGAAGCCGACGCGGTGGATGGCGCGCTTCTTCTTGACCACGAAGCGACCGTCGGGCGGCATCACCTGAAGGGTGTCGCCAGCCTTGACCGACTTCGCCGCCCAGTTCGAGAACAGGCCGCCTTCGACCGGGCGGATGCCGATCTCGAGTTCGCCCGCGGTCGCCAGCCGGCTGCGCGGGCTGCTGATCGAGTAGTTGCGGCGCACGTCCTGGCCGTCGATGGTGGCGCGCAGGGTGAGGAACTGGCCCGGCTCGAAGGCGAAGCGCGCCTTCTCCGCGGCGGGGATGTCGAACGTGATCGCCACCGCGCCGGCCGCCTCGGGGCTCACGCGCTTGACGGAGAGTTCTTGAAAACGAGGTGCTGACATGTCGTTTTGGCTCCGGCCCTCAGAAGGGCTTGAAGTAATCGAAGGGTTCCTGGCAGTCGAGGCAGCGGTACAGCGCCTTGCAGGCCGTGGAACCGAACTGGGAGGTGACGACGGTATGCGTGGAGCCGCACTTGGGACAGGCGACCGGCTCCGCGCTGCGTCGCACGAACTTCACCACGCTGACGTCCTTGGGCGTGGCGTGCGGCGGCGCGATGCCGTACTGGCGCAGCTTCTCCTTCGCCTCCTCGCTCATCCAGTCGGTGGTCCAGGCCGGCGCGAGCTGGGTGATCACCCGCGCCGCGATGCCGGCCTGCTCCAGCGTGGCGCGCACGTCGTCCTCGATCTGGCCCATGGCCGGGCAGCCGCTGTAGGTCGGCGTGATGACGACCTCGATGCCGTCCGCGGTCTCGCGCACGTCGCGCAGGATGCCCAGCTCGCGCAGGGTCACCACCGGGATCTCGGGGTCGGTCAGCGGCTCCAGCGTCGCCCAGACCTTGTCGACGGTGCTGCTCATGGCGTCCGCCCTTACCAGGTCGCGTTGGGATGCGCGCGGGCCAGCACCTGCATCTCGCCGAGCAGATAACCCAGGTGCTCGGAATGCAGGCCGACCTTGCCCTCGGTGACGTAGCCGTGGAAGTTCGGCCGCGTCAGCGTCGCCTCTTCCAGCGCCTCGTTCACGATCTCGTCCCACTGCGGGCGCAGCGCCCACACGTCGATGCCCACCCCGGCCGCCACCGCGGCGCCTTCGGCCGGGCTGGTGGTCCAGAACTCCTCGGTGTAGGGCATCAGGTGGTTCACCGCCGCCTGCACGCGGGCGTGCGACTCCTCGGTGCCGTCGCCCAGGCGCACCAGCCAGTCACGCGAGTGGTGCAGGTGGTAGCTGGCTTCCTTGAGCGACTTGGAGGCGATCGCCGCCAGGCTCTCGTCCTTCGAGTGCTGCAGCTTGTCCCACACCAGCACCATCAGCGTGGCGTAGAGGAAGTTGCGCACGATGGTCGTCGCGTAGTCGCGGTCTGCCGCGGCGTAGCCGACCAGCGGGCCGTGATGCGGGAGCTCGAGCAGGGTGTAGTTGCGGAACTCGTGCGCATCGCGGAAGTAGGCGAGCTTGTCCTCGGTTGCGTCGCCGCCCATCAGCTCGGCCGCGCGCTGGTACAGCAGGCGGGCCTGGCCGATGAGGTCGAGGCTGACGTTGGCCAGCGCCAGATCCTCTTCGAGGATGGGGCCGTGGCCGCACCATTCGGCGTTGCGCTGACCGAGCACGACGGCGTTGTCGGCCAGGTGCAGCAGGTAGTCGATCGGCGTGCTCATTACATGTGCCCCACTTCTTCCGGGATTTCGTAGAAGGTCGGATGGCGGTAGATCTTGTCGGCCGCGGGATCGAACAGCTCACCCTTGTCATCCGGATTGCTGGCGGTGATCGCCGACGACGGCACCACCCAGATGCTCACGCCTTCCTGGCGGCGGGTGTAGACGTCGCGCGCCATGTGCAGCGCCTGCGCCGCGTCGGCGGCGTGCAGGCTGCCACAGTGCTTGTGCTCGAGGCCTTGCTTGCTGCGGACGAAAACTTCCCAGAGGGGCCAATCCTTCAGTGCGGGTGCGGTGCTCATGCTGCCTCCTTGATTGCGCGTTCTTTTTGCTTGCGAGCGTAAGCCAGGGCTGCGTCACGCACCCACTGACCATCCTTGTGCGCCTTGACGCGGGTCGCCAGGCGTTCCTTGTTGCACGGGCCGTTGCCCTCGACGGTGTTCCAGAACTCCGCCCAGTCGATCTGCCCGTAGTCGTAGTGGCCACGCGCCTCGTTCCACTTCAGGTCGGGGTCGGGCAGCGTCACGCCCAGCACCTTCGCCTGCGGCACGGTGGCGTCGATGAACTTCTGGCGCAGGTCGTCGTTGCTGATGCGCTTGATGCCCCAGCGCATGCCCTGCGCACTGTGCGGGCTGTCGGCATCCGGCGGCCCGAACATGGCCAGGCACTTCCACCAGTAGCGGTTCACCGCGTCCTGCACCATCGCACGCTGCTCGTCGGTGCCCTTCATCATCACCAGCAGGGCCTCGTAGCCCTGGCGCTGGTGGAAGGACTCCTCCTTGCACACGCGGATCATGGCGCGCGCATAGGGGCCGTAGGAGCAGCGGCAGAGCGGGATCTGGTTCATGATCGCGGCGCCGTCGACCAGCCAGCCGATCACGCCCACGTCGGCCCAGTTGAGCGTCGGGTAGTTGAAGATGGAGCTGTACTTGGCCTTGCCCGAATGCAGGCCCTCGAGCATCTCGTCGCGGCCGGTACCCAGGGTCTCGGCAGCCGAATACAGGTAGAGGCCGTGGCCGCCCTCGTCCTGCACCTTGGCGATCAGGATCGCCTTGCGCTTGAGGCTGGGGGCGCGGCTGATCCAGTTGCCTTCGGGCAGCATGCCGACGATCTCGCTGTGGGCGTGCTGGCTGATCTGGCGCACCAGGGTCTTGCGGTACGCCTCCGGCATCCAGTCCTGTGGCTCGATGCGGCCGTCGGCGTCGATGCGGGCCTCGAACGCGGCTTCCTGCTCGCTCTGCGTCGCGACGACGGCGAGCTTCTTGCCGGACTCGTCCGGAATGTCCATTGCCTGCGTGTACATGTGTTTCCTCCTAGCAAACACCGCTCCGGGGGATACCGGAACGGAACGCGGGGCGCGCACGGCTGTGACCCCGCCCTCTCCTCAAAGGTCCGCCGCGCGCGGGGCGCGACGGGTGTTCATGCCATCCATGCCGGCGGGCGCTTCTCGAAGAAGGCCGCGAAGCCCTCGCGCGCCTCGGCGGTCGCGCGTTGGCGGGCGATGCGGATGGCGGTTTCCTCGCTGACCGCGTCGTCGATCGGGCGCCCGGCAAGGGCCGCGATCAGCTGCTTGGCGGCGAGCTGGGCCTGCGGGCCGCAGGCGAGCAGCGCCTGCACCAGGCGATCGACGGCGGCGTCGAGCTCGGCCACCGGCACGACCTCGTTGACCAGCCCGATCGCCCTCGCCTCGGTGGCGCCGAAGCGCTCGGCGCTCTGGAAGTAGCGCAGCGCATGGCGCGGGCCGATGGCGCGCAGCACGTAGGGGCTGATCACCGCCGGAATGATCCCGAACTTGACCTCGGAGGTCGCGAAGCTGGCGTCGTCCGCCGCGATCGCCATGTCGCAGGCCGCGGTGAGCCCGGTCCCGCCGCCGAGCGCGGCACCCTGCACGCGGGCGATGGTCGGCTTCGACAGCCCGGACAGGGCGCGCAGCATGGCGGCGAACTTGCGCGAGTCGGCGAGGTTCTCGGCCTCGGTGCTGTCCGAGGCGCGGCGCATCCAGTTGAGGTCGGCGCCGGCCGAGAAGTGCTTGCCGCGACCGGCCAGCACCACCACGCGCACGCTGGCGTCGGCGTCGAGCGCGGCGCAGGCGGCGGCCAGTTCGGCGATGAGCTGCTCGTTGAAGGCGTTGAACACCTCCGGGCGGTCCATCCAGATCGTCGCAACCGCGCCGCGGCGTTCGATGGCGAGGGTTTCGTAGGTCATGGCCCTGTCCCGTGCCTCAGACGCGCTCGATGATCATCGCGATGCCCTGGCCGACGCCGATGCACATCGTGCACAGGGCGTAGCGGCCGTTGCGACGCTGCAGCTCGTAGGCGGCGGTGGTGACCAGGCGCGCGCCGCTCATGCCGAGCGGGTGGCCCATGGCGATCGCACCGCCGTTCGGGTTCACGCGCGCCTCGTCGTCGGCCAGGCCGAGATCGCGGACCACGGCGAGCGCCTGCGCGGCGAAGGCTTCGTTGAGCTCGATGACGTCCATCTGCTCGAGGGTCAGGCCGGCCTTGGCCAGCACCTTGCGCACCGCGGGCGCCGGGCCGAAGCCCATGATCCGCGGCGGCACGCCGGCGGTGGCCATGGCGACGACGCGGGCGCGCGGCGTCAGGCCGTGCTTTGCGGCAGCGGCCTCGGAGGCCAGCACCAGCGCGCAGGCGCCGTCATTGACGCCCGAGGCGTTGCCGGCGGTGACGCTGAGCTCGGGGCCATTGACGCCCTTGAGCTTGGCCAGCATCTCGAGCGTGGTCTCGGGGCGCGGATGCTCGTCGGTGTCGAACACGATCGGCTCGCCCTTCTTGCGCGGGATCTCCACCGGCACCAGCTCGTCCTTGAAGCGCCCGGCGGTGTTCGCCGCGGCCCAGCGCTGCTGCGAGCGCAGCGCGAAG
Organism: Thauera sp. JM12B12; assembly: GCF_039614725.1. Lineage (NCBI taxonomy): Bacteria > Pseudomonadati > Pseudomonadota > Betaproteobacteria > Rhodocyclales > Zoogloeaceae > Thauera > Thauera sp. JM12B12. The sequence goes on from NZ_CP154859.1 coordinate 3,972,240, forward strand.
GCGTCCTGGTCGGCGCGCGAGATGTTGAACTCGGCGGCGACGTTGTCCGCGGTCTGCGGCATCGAGTGCGTCTCGTAGAGCTTCTTCATCAGCGGGTTGATGAAGCGCCAGCCGATGGTGGTGTCGTAGATCGCGGCCTGGCGCGAGAAGGCGGACTCGGCCTTGCCCATCACGAAGGGCGCGCGCGACATGCTCTCGACGCCGCCGGCGATCATCAGCTCGGTCTCGCCCGACTTGATCGAGCGCGCGGCCAGGCCGACCGCATCCATGCCGGAGCCGCACAGGCGGTTCACCGTGGTGCCGGGCACCTCGATCGGCAGCCCGGCGAGCAGGCCGGACATGCGCGCGACGTTACGGTTGTCTTCGCCGGCCTGGTTGGCGCAGCCGTAGATGATGTCTTCGACCGCGGCCCAGTCGACCTGGGGGTTGCGCGCCATCAGGGCCTTGAGCGGCACGGCGCCGAGGTCGTCGGCGCGCACCGCCGCCAGGGTGCCGCCGTAGCGGCCGATCGGGGTGCGGATGGCGTCGCAGATGAAGGCTTGAGTCATCGCCGGCTCCTCAGAGTTGCTTCGGGCGCTGGTCGATGACGCGGCGGGCCTTGCCGGTCAGCGTGCGCGGGATCGCTTCGAACTCCATCACGTTCACCTTGGTGGAGATGCCGATGATGGTCTTGATGTGGTGCTGCAGCTCGCGGGCGATATTCTCGGTCTCGGTGCGGCTGAGCTTGCCGGAGAGCTCGCGCTGGACCTCGACACGGATCTCGACGTTGTCGAGGTGGCCGTCGCGGGTGAGCACGATCTGGTAGTTACCCGACAGGCGCTTGTCGCGCATGATCTGCTCCTCGATCTGGGTCGGGAACACGTTCACGCCACGCACGATCAGCATGTCGTCCGAGCGCCCGGTGATCTTGCCGATGCGGCGGAACGAACGCGCGGTCGGCGGCAGCAGGCGGGTGAGGTCGCGGGTGCGGTAGCGGATGACCGGGAAAGCTTCCTTGGTCAGCGAGGTGAACACGAGCTCGCCTTCCTCGCCGTCGGGCAGCACCTCGCCGGTGTCGGGGTCGATGATCTCGGGGTAGAAGTGGTCTTCCCAGATCACCGGGCCGTCCTTGGTCTCGATGCACTCGCTGGCCACGCCCGGGCCCATGACTTCGGTGAGGCCGTAGATGTCGATGGCGTCGATGCCGAGCTTGCGCTCGATCTCGGCGCGCATGCCTTCACCCCAGGGCTCGGCGCCGAAGATGCCGACCTTGAGCGAGATCTCCTCGGGCTTGATGCCCAGGCGCTCGAACTCCTCGGCGATCACCAGCGAGTAGGACGGCGTGACCATGATCGCGTCGGGGCGGAAGTCCATGATCTGCTGCACCTGCTTCTCGGTCTGGCCACCGGACATCGGCACCGCGGTGCAGCCGGCGCGCTCGATGCCGTAGTGGGCGCCGAGGCCGCCGGTGAACATGCCGTAGCCGTAGGCGTTGTGCACCATGTCGCCGGCGCGCACGCCGGCGGCGCGCAGCGAGCGGGCGACGACGTTGGCCCAGTTGTCGAGGTCGTTCCTGGTGTAGCCGACCACCACCGACTTGCCGGTGGTGCCGCTCGAGGCGTGCAGGCGCAGTACCTGGCTGCGCGGCACGGCGAACAGGCCGAAGGGGTAGTTGTCGCGCAGGTCCGTCTTCGTCATGAAGGGGAACTTGGCGAGGTCCTGCAGCGACTTCAGGTCATCAGGATGAACACCCTTCTCCTCGCAGCGCTTGCGGTAGGGCGCGACGTTGTCGTAGGTGTGGCGCACCGACCACTGCAGGCGCTGCAGCTGCAGCGCCGAGATCTCGTCGCGGCTGGCGGTCTCGATCGGCTCGAGGTCACCGGGCTGGGGGGTCTTCACGGTCATGGTGTGATCGTCTCCTCTCTGTTTTCGGTTTGGCCGCTCAGGCCTGTTCTGCGTCGAGTCCGGCGATCACCTCGCCGGCAATGCGGTAGCTCTTGCCGCGGAAGAGCGCGACGGGCTTGCCGGCGCTGTCGCGCACGGTGATGTCATAGACGCCGGTGCGGCCCGACAGCGAGCGCTCGACTGCCTCGGCGGTGAGCGTGTCGCCCTCCTTGCCGGGGGCGACGAAGTCGATGTTGCAGCCCGAGGCCACGGTGTTGCGGTTGTAGGCGTTGCAGGCGTAGGCGAAGGCGGTGTCGGCAAGGCTGAAGATCAGCCCGCCGTGGCAGATGTGGTGGCCATTCACCATGTCGCCGCGCACCTTCATGCTGAGCGTGGCGGTGCCGGGGCCGACGGCCTCGATGCGGATGCCGAGCGCCTGGGCGGCGCGGTCGCGCGACCACATCGCCGCGGCGACGGCTTCTGCCAGCGCCTGCGGGTCGGTGGGGAGGGTCCGGGTGTCAGTCATGGATCTTCTTTCCGGCAAAGACGCGCTGCTGGATCAGCGGCGAGACGCGGTAGCGGTCCTCGCCGTAGAAGCGCGCGAGGTTGGCGAGCACGGTGCAGATCGTCGGCAGGCCGACCTTGTCGGCCCACTCCAGCGGGCCGCGCGGATAGTTCACGCCGAGCTTCATCGCCGCGTCGGCGGCGGCGGCATCGCATACGCCCTGGTTGACCGCGTCGGCGGCCTCGTTGGCGAGCATCGCCACCGTGCGCATCACCGCCAGGCCCGGCGTGTCGCCGAGGCGGCAGACCTCGAAGCCGGCGGCCTGCAGCAGGCCGATCGCGGCGCCCACGGCGGGGGCGAAGGCGTTGATCGCGGCACCGACCGCGATGCGGGTCGCGGTGGCGTAATCGAGCGCGAGATCGATCAGCACCACGTTCTCGATGCCCATCTCGGCGGCACGCTGGGTGGCGGTGCGGCCGTCGGTGACGAAGAGCACCGCGCCCCCCACCTCGGCGATGCGGCCGTCGCCGGCCTCGCCCCAGGAGTGCGGGATGTTTCGCTCGAAGAGGCGGTCGGCGAGCGCGTGCACGGCTGCCGAATGGCCGTGCAGCACGACCGCGTCGGGCGCCTGCTGCGCCACCGCGACCTGCGGCGCGGGGCGCTCGGCGCCTTCGCGGTAGTCGTAGAAGCCGCGGCCGTTCTTGCGCCCGAGGAAACCGGCATCCACCAGCTCCTGCTGGATCAGCGAGGGGGTGAAGCGCGGATCGTTGTAGAAGGCGTTCCACACCGAGCGCGTGACGGCGAAGTTCACGTCATGGCCGATCATGTCCATGAGCTCGAACGGCCCCATGCGGAAGCCGCCGGCGTCGCGCATGATCGCGTCGAGTGTGGCGCAGTCGCCACCGCCTTCGTTGAGGACGCGCAGCGCCTCGGCGTAGTACGGGCGGGCGACGCGGTTCACGATGAAGCCCGGCGTCGAGCGCGCATGCACCGGCGTCTTGCCCCAGGCCGCAGCGGTGGCGAACAGGGTGTCGGCCACGGCGCGCTCGGTGGCGAGACCGGAGACGATCTCGACCAGCTTCATCAGCGGCGCCGGGTTGAAGAAGTGCAGGCCGGCCAGGCGCTCGGGGCGCTGCAGCGCGGCGCCGATCGAAGTGACCGAGATCGACGAGGTGTTGGTGCCGAAGATGCAGTCGGCACCGACGATGTCCTCGAGCTCGCGGTACAGCTTCTGCTTCGCTTCGAGGTTCTCGACGATGGCTTCGACCACCAGCGCGGCCTCGGCGAGGTCGCCGAGCTGCTCGACGGCGACCAGGCGCGCGCCGGCGGACTGGGCGGCCTCGGCACTCATCTTGCCCTTGTCGGCGAGCTTGGCGAACTGGGCGCGGATGCCGTCGATCGCCTTGGCGGCGGCGCCGGGGCGGTTGTCGAGCAGCTTGACCACATGGCCGGCGGCAGCCGCCACCTGGGCGATGCCGGCACCCATGGCGCCGGTGCCGACCACGGCGACGACCGCCGAGAGGGCCAAGGGCTGCGCTGCGGCCTTGGAGGCTTGGATGTCGGTCACACTCATTCCCCGGTGAACTTCGGTGCGCGCTTTTCCATGAAGGCGGCGACGCCCTCGGCGTAATCCGGGCTCCAGCCCAGCTCGCGCATGAAGCCGCCCTCGAAGGAGAGCTGCTGCTCGAGCGTGTGGCCCGGTGCGGCGTGCATCGCCTGGCGGGTGCGCACCAGCGCCTTGGTCGGCATCGCGGCGAGCTGCACGGCCATCGCGTCGACCTTGGCAGCGAACTCGGCATCGTCGTAGGCGGCCCAGATCAGGCCCCAGTCGGCGGCCTTCTCGGCGGGCAGCTTGTCGGCGAGCAGCGCCAGGCCCATGGCGCGCGCCATGCCGACGCGCTGGGGCAGGAACCAGGTGCCGCCGGTGTCGGGCACCAGGCCGATCTTGCTGAAGGCCTGCAGGAAGGAGGCGGACTTCGCTGCCACCACCAGGTCGCAGGCCAGCGCCACGCTGGCGCCGGCGCCCGCGGCGATGCCATTGACCGCGGCGATGGTGGGCACGCGCAGGTTCTGCAGGCGCAGCACCAGCGGCTTGTAGTTCTTTTCGACGACGTTGCCGATGTCGGGCATCTTGCCGCCCACCGCAGCCATGTCGGGGTCTGCGAGATCCTGGCCGGCGCAGAAGGCGCGCCCGGCGCCGGTGAGCACCAGCACGCGCGCGCTGTTGTCGGCCTGGACGCGGTCGAGTGCGTCACGCAGCTCGGCGTGCATCTCGCCGGTGAAGCTGTTGAGCTTGTCGGGGCGGTTCAGCGTCAGACGGGCGACGCCCGCCTCCAGGGAAAACAGGATGTTCTTGTATTCCACGAGCGGCTCCTCAGACGTGGTAACGACGCTGAACGACACGGAAGCGGTTGGCGACGAAGGCCGAATCCGAATACGAGGCGTTGGCGGACGGGTTGCCGCCGGTGCCGTGGTAGTCGGAGAAGGCCGCCGACTGGTTCACGAAGATGCCGCCCGTGAGGTTGATCGACAGCGCGACCTTGCCGCGCCAGGTGGCCTCGGTCATGGCGTCGATGACGTCCTGCCTGGTGGAATACAGGCCGACGGTGAGGGCGCCATGCGTGCTGACCACGCGCTCGGACAGGGCGATGCCGGCAGCGGTGTCTGCGACCTTGACGATGAAGCTGATCGGGCCGAAGCGCTCTTCCATGTAGGCCTTCTCGTCGGCCGCGTCGCAGGCCAGCAGCACCGGGGTGCGTACCTTGGCACCCGGGAACTCGGGGTTGTCGAGCGCCTGCGAGGCGAGCACGACCTTGCCCAAGGCGCCGCTGTTGGCGATGTCGATGCGCTCGGCGGTGTCGGCGGACTGGATCGCGCCGAGCACGGCGAAGGCGACTTCCGGCTTGGACAGGAAGCGCTCGACGGACTTCGCCAGGTCTGCACACACCTCGTCGTAGCTCTTGTGGCCGTCCTCGGTGTCGATGCCGCCCGCCGGGACGAAGATCGCCTGCGAGGTGGTGCACATCTGGCCCGAGTAGAGCGAAAGCGTGAAGGCGAGATTGCCGAGCATCGCCTTGTAGGCATTGGTGGAGTCGATGACGATGTTGTTCACGCCTGCGAGCTCGGCGTACACCTGGGCCTGGCGGCAGTTGTCGATCAGCCACTGGCCGAAGACGTTGCTGCCGGTGAAGTCGACCGACTTGACCGCCGGATGGGTGGCGAGCGCCTGGGTGACGCTGCGCTGGGTCGCCACGCACAGGCTCACCAGGTTGGGGTCGATGCCGTTCTCGGCGAGCACGGCGCGGATGGTGCGCACGGTGATCGCCGCCGGGAGGATGGCGTTGCTGTGCGGCTTGACGATGACGGCATTGCCGGTCGACAGCGCAGCGAACAGGCCCGGGTAGGTGTTCCAGGTCGGGAAGGTGCCGCAGCCGATCACCAGGCCGATGCCGCGGCCGACGATCTCGAAGTGCTTCTTCATGACCAGCGGCGGGTTCTTGCCCTGCGGCTTCTCCCAGGTGGCTTCGGAAGGCACGAAGCTCTGCTCGCGCCAGGCGTAGGTGACGGCCTCGAGGCCGCGGTCCTGGGCGTGCGGGCCGCCGGCCTGGAAGGCCATCATCCAGCCCTGGCCGGTGGTCATCATCACCGCGTGGGCGATCTCGAAGCTCTGCTTGTTGAGGCGGTCGAGGATCTCCAGGCAGATGCCGGCGCGGCCGTCGGCGCCCACCGCCTGCCAGCCCTTCATGGCCTCGAGGCCGGCGGCGATCAGCGCGTCCGGATCGCACACCGGATAGCTGACGTCGAGCGCCACGCCGTAGGGCGAGCTCTCACCCCCATGCCAGCCGGTCTGCCCCGGCTGATCCAGCTCGAATCGCTTGCCCAGGTGCGCCTCGAATGCGCGCTTGCCCTCGTCCGGTGCCGCTTCGCCATACAGCTTGGGGCTCGGCATCTCGGGGAACGGGGACCAGTAGCCGCGCGTGGCGATGGCGCTGAGCGCGCCCTCCAGGGTGGCACGATGCTTCTCGAGCAGGGGATGGGTCATTGGTCTCTCCGGGTAGGTGATCTTGTGCTTCAAACGATACAAATGGATTTAGTCCATGTCAATCATCTGTATCTCTTTCAGGCCATCGAAAGATTCGATGTTCTGCATTTCGTAACAGGTTTTCAAAAACGGAACTTGTTTTTTATCTGTAACTTACGTTTATTTTCTCTAGCTGTTTTGGATTTTCATCCAGGACTATGAAAATTCCTCAAAGCCGCCATCGCCCTCGTTGCGATACCGTTTTGATACTCTTGTATTGCTTTTGTGTATCATATCAAGAACCTCAGAACGCAGCACGCCGACCGCGGCACGCCTTGATCGCGACAACGCCGCCGTGCGCGCCCACCCGGACACCCACACGATGCCGACGAACTCGCCCGCCACCGCCTCCCGCCGGAGCCCTTTGCGCCAGGCAGCGGAGTCGATAGACTTCGCGCCCGCAACAACGGCAACCGCCCGCCTGGCCCATCGATCCGTGACGAACTCCATTCAGGACCGCCTCGAAGCATTCCGCAAGCAGGACCGCGTGCAGGCGGGGTCGCTGATCGTTTCCGCCTTCGGTGACGCCGTCGTGCCGCGCGGCGGTCGCGTCTGGCTGGGCAGCCTGATCCGGCTGCTCGAGCCCCTGGGGCTCAACGAGCGTCTGGTGCGGACCTCTGTATTCCGCCTCGTGCGCGACGAGTGGCTGGCCAGCGAACCCTGCGGCCGGCGCACGGACTATCTGCTCACTGCTTCCGGGCTGCAGCGCATCGAGGACGCCTCGCGCCGCATTTACGCCTCGAGCGCACAGGGCTGGGACCGGCGCTGGCGCCTGGTGTTGACGGTTGGCGAGCTCGTCGCGAAGGATCGCGAGCGCCTGCGCCGCGCCTTGTTCTGGCAGGGCTTCGGCACCCTGAACGGCGACTGCTTCATTCATCCGAGTGCCGACCTGATCGCGTCCTTCGATGCCCTCGTCGGCGAGGGGCTCGGCGCGCTCGTACCCAAGCTCAAGCCGCTGCTGGCGGCCGATGCCGCGCTCGGCGCGGCGGCAAGTGATGCCGAACTCGTTCGCGCAGCGTGGAATCTGGAACGCCTGGCCGCCACCTATCGCGATTTCGTCGCCTGCTACCAGCCGGTTCTCGCGCAGCTGCGCGACGGCGCGGGCGACTGCGACGACGAGAGCGCCTTCCTCGTGCGCATCCTGCTGATCCACGACTATCGCCGCCTGCTGCTGCGCGACCCCGGCCTGCCCGACGTGCTGCTGTCCGCCGACTGGCCCGGACAGCGCGCCCGCCTGCTCTGTCGCGAACTCTACCGGCGCCTGCTGACGCCGTCCGAGCGCCACCTCGAGGCGCACTTCCAGCTCGCCGACGGGCGCACGCCCGAAGCCTCGGCGCAACTGCTCGAACGCTTCCAGGACGCCGACCCGCTGCGCGACACGGCCTGATCGCGGCGCCACGACGCCGCGGCCCCTGCTGCGGATGGCGGTCGGCCCGCGAACAGCCTGCACGGCCGCGCCCTGCCTCAGCCTTCCTTGCGCCGCAGTTCCACCAGCGGCACCACCTCGGGCATGTGGATGCGCGTGCGTCCGGGCTCGACCGCCACCAGGGGCGTGGTTTCCTGCATCGTCGCCAGGCTGCGGCGCGAGAGGTCCTGGTAGGTCGCAGTGCCGGCACTCTTCCAGCGGATCTCCTCGTCCGACAGCGGACGGATCACCTTCGCCGGCATGCCCGCGACCAGCACGCGCGGCGGAATCTCCACGCCCGCCTTGACGAAGGCAGAGGCGGCGACGATCGATGCCTCGCCGATCACCGCGTTATCCATGATCACCGCATTCATCCCGACCAGCGCGTTGCGACCGATCCGGCAGCCATGCAGCACCGCACCGTGGCCGATGTGGCCATCCTCCTCGACCACCGTATCGGTACCGGGGAAGCCATGCATCACGCAGGTGTCCTGGATGTTGGACCCGCGCTCGAGGATGAGCCGCCCGAAGTCGCCGCGCAGGCTCGCGCACGGGCCGACATAGCAGCCGGGGCCGACGATCACGTCTCCGATGAGCACCGCCGAGGGGTGCACGTACGCGCTCGGATCCACCACCGGCACGATGCCGTCGATCGCATAGACTTTCAGCTGGGTCATTGCTTTTCTCCTCAGTTCGGACTTATGTTACATATAAAGAAAATAATTCTTCAATAAGTAATTTTATGATCACCGCCCTCATGAACGACGAACTCGACGGCAAGCACGGCGTGCAATCCCTCGAAGTGGGCATGAGCATCCTGCGCGCAATGGTCAGCGGCAAGCGCTCGATGATGCTCAAGGACATCGCCCAGGCCGCGGACATGCCCCCGTCCAAGGCCCATCGCTACCTGGTGAGCCTGATCCGCTCGGGCCTCGTCGAGCAGGACCGGCTCACCTCCCGCTACGACCTCGGCCCCTTCGCGCTCAACCTCGGTCTCGTCGCCCTCGACCGCGTGGACCGCATCCGCCTCGGTCTCGCCGCGATCAGCGAGCTGCGCGATCTCACCAACGAGACGGTGGCCCTCGCAGTGTGGAGCGATCGCGGCCCGGTCGTCGTGCGCTGGGAGCGTCCGCGGCGGCCGATCACCGTCAACGTGCTCACCGGCACCCACCTGAGCCTGCTCGGCTCGGCCGCCGGCCGCGTGTTCGCGGCATGGATGCCTGCGTCGCAGACCGAGGAGCTGCTGCGCCAGGAGCTCGCTTCAGGCCGGGTGCCGCCCGGCGTCGCCACGCTCGAGGACGCCCGCCGCCTGCTCGCCGAGGTTCGCGCGCAAGGCCTCGCCGTCATCTCGAGCGGCTATTTCGCCCGCGGCGTCGAGGCCGCAGCCGGCCCGGTGTTCAACTTCAAGAACGAAATCAACATGAGCATCGCGGTCGTCGGCGTCGAGGGCACGCTCGACCTGACCCCCGATGGCTCGACCCTCGCCGCGCTGCGACACGCCTGCGCCGAACTTTCGGTACGCCTGGGCTCGACCAGCACCGACGCCGGTCGCGCGGGCGGTCCGGCCGTGACCTGAGGCGCGCGGCCTAACCGATACATTTTTTTTGCTTGACTGGCTCTTTTGTATCATTTCTAATTCCCAGAACCAGTTCCCTATTTCAGAATTACCGCCACCCGAGCGGGCGCCAACGACACGCCGGAACAGGCGCACCGGCAAACGGCACCACCACTGGAGGAGACACCATGAAACTGCGCAACACCCTGCTGGCCGCCCTCGGCCTCGCTTTCGCCGCCACCGCCGCCCAAGCCGAGATCAAGGTCGGCGTCGTGCTGTCGGCCACCGGTCCCGCAGCCTCGCTCGGCATCCCCGAGAAGAACACGATCTCGCTGCTGCCCACCACGATCGGCGGCGAAAAGGTCAGCTACATCGTCCTCGACGACGCCTCCGACACCACCACCGCGGTCAAGAACGCCCGCAAGCTGGTCGCCGAGGACAAGGTGGACGTCATCATCGGCTCCACCACCAGCCCGGCCTCGCTCGCCATGGTCGACGTCGCCGCCGAGACCCAGACGCCGATGATCTCGATGGCCGCCTCCGCCCGCATCGTCGCGCCGATGGACGACAAGAAGCGCTGGATCTTCAAGACGCCGCAGAACGACCAGCAGATGGCCTCCGCGATCATCGAGCACATGGGCGCCAGCAACATCAAGAAGGTGTCCTTCATCGGCTTCGCCAATGCCTATGGCGAGGGCTGGTACGAGCAGTTCAAGAAGCTGGCCGAAGCCGCCGGCATCGAGGTCGTCGCCAACGAGCGCTTCAACCCCGCCGACACCTCGGTGACCGGCCAGGCGCTCAAGCTGATGTCGGCCAAGCCCGATGCGGTGTTCATCGCCGGCTCCGGCACCCCGGCCGCATTGCCGCAGAAGACCCTGCGCGAGCGGGGCTACAAGGGCCCGATCTACCAGACGCACGGCGTCGCCAACAACGACTTCCTGCGCATCTGCGGCAAGGACTGCGAAGGCACGCTGCTGCCGGTCGGCCCGGTGCAGATGGCACGTAGCCTCCCGGACAGCCACCCGGTGAAAGCCACCGCGCTCGCCTACGTCGAGAAGTACGAGGCCGCCTACGGCGCCGGCTCGGTGTCGAGCTTCGGCGGCTACGCATGGGATGCCGGCGTGCTGCTCGAGGCCGCCGTCCCCAACGCCCTCAAGACCGCCAAGCCGGGCAGCACCGAGTTCCGTGCCGCGCTGCGCGACGCGCTCGAGGGCGTCAAGGAAGTCGCCGGCGCGACCGGCATCTACACGATGAGCGCCGAAGACCACCTCGGCCTGGATGAGCGCTCGCGCGTGATGATCGAGATCCGCGACGGTCAGTGGTCGCTGCTGAAGTAAGCACCTGAGCGGGCGCAGGGCGCGCGAGCGCCCCGCGCCCGCTTTGCTTCGCCGGCGCACGGCCGGCGCAAGGAATCAAGAGCAGCCGGCGGTCGATGGCGGCCGGCACGCACGAGGCATATCCATGGATTTGACAATTGCACTGATCCTGGGCCAGGACGGCATCACCAACGGTGCGATCTACGCGCTGCTGGCGCTGGCGCTGGTGCTGGTGTTCGCGGTCACGCGGGTGATCTTCATCCAGCAGGGCGAGTTCGTGGCCTACGGGGCGCTGACGCTGGCGATGATGCAGTCGGGCACGGTACCGGCCACGGTGTGGCTGCTGGTGGTGATGGGGGTGCTGGTGAGCGCGCTCGACGGCGCCAAGGCCCTCAAGGCCGGGCAGCTGCAGCGTGCCGCGGGCGTGGCGGGCTGGAACCTGGCCTACCCGCTGGCGCTCGCCGGGCTGCTCTGGGCGCTGCCGGCCAACGAGCTGCCGCTGGCGCTGCAGGTGATCCTGACGCTGGCGATCGTGGTGCCGATGGGGCCGATGATGTATCGCCTGATGTACCAGCCGATCGCCTCCGCCCCGGTGCTGATCCTGTTGATCGTCTCGGTGGCGGTGCATATCGCCATGGTCGGCCTCGGGCTGCTCTTCTTCGGGGCCGAAGGCCAGAGGACGCCGTCCTTCAGCGACGCCAGCCTCGAGCTCGGTCCGCTGATGGTCTCCGGGCAGACGATCTGGGTGCTGGTGGTGTCGGTGCTGCTGATCGTGGCGCTCTACCAGTTCTTCGAGCGCACGCTCTACGGCAAGGCGCTGCGCGCGACCGCGATCAACCGCGTCGGCGCGCAGCTGATGGGGATCTCGCCCGCGCTCGCCGGCAAGCTCACGTTCTTCCTGGCCGCCTTCATCGGCGCGCTCTCGGGCGTGCTGATCGCCCCGATCACCACGATCTACTACGACACCGGCTTTCTGATCGGCCTGAAGGGCTTCGTCGCCGCGATCATCGGCGGCCTGGCGAGCTACCCGCTGGCCGCGGCCGGCGCGCTCGTGGTCGGGCTGCTCGAGGCCTTCGCCTCGTTCTGGGCCAGCGCCTACAAGGAAGTCATCGTGTTCACCCTGATCATTCCCGTGCTGCTGTGGCGCTCGCTGCGTAGCCACCACGTGGAGGAAGAAGAATGAGAACCGACCGTCTGGTGCTCGGCGCCTTCCTCGCGCTGCTGCTGGCGGTGCCGGCGATCCTGTCGCCGTACTACGTCACCCTGTTGAACTACATCGGCCTGTATGCGATGGTCGCCCTGGGCCTGGTGCTGCTGACCGGCGTGGGGGGCCTCACCAGCTTCGGCCAGGCCGCCTTCGTGGGCCTGGGGGCGTACACCACCGCCGCGCTCACCACCGCCACCGATCTGCCGGCGTGGATCGCCTGGGTGGGGGCCTCGCCCTGGCTCACGCTGGTGGCGGGGCTGATCCTCACCGCGGTGGTCGCGGTGCTGATCGGCTCGCTCACACTCAAGCTCTCGGGCCACTTCCTGCCGCTGGGCACGATCGCCTGGGGCATCAGCCTGTATTTCCTCTTCGGCACCATGGCGAGCCTGGGCGGGCACACCGGCATCACCGGCATCCCGGCGATCAGCCTCTTCGGCTGGACGCTGGACGACGGCGGCGAGATCTACTACCTGATCTGGGCCTTCCTGCTCGTGGCCATGCTCACCACCCACAACCTGCTCGACTCGCGCGAGGGTCGTGCGATCCGCGCCTTGAAGGGCGGCCGGGTGATGGCCGAGGCGATGGGCGTCGATACCGGCCGCGCGCGCATGATCATCTTCGTGATCGCGGCGCTGCTCGCCTGTGCCTCGGGCTGGCTGTACGCGCACATGCAGCGCTTCGTGAACCCGACCCCGTTCGGCGTGCATATCGGCATCGAGTACCTCTTCATGGCGGTGGTCGGCGGGGCCGGCTACGTGTGGGGGGCGATCGTCGGCGCCGGCGTCATCACCGTGCTCAAGCAGTGGCTGCAGGACTGGCTGCCCACCTTGCTGGGGGCGAGCGGCAACTTCGAGATGATCGTGTTCGGCTTCCTGATGGTGCTGGTGCTGCACCGGGCGCGCGAGGGCCTGTGGCCGATCCTCAAGAAACTGGTGCCGATGCGCGCCATCCACAAGACGATCGATGCGAACGCCGAGACCCTGCCGCGGCGCACGCTGCCCAAGGCGGGCGAGCTGATCCTCGAGGCGAAGAACGTCACCCGCAAGTTCGGCGGTCTGGTCGCCAACAACGACATGAGCCTGGAGGTGCGCGCGGGCGAGATCCTCGCGCTCATCGGCCCCAACGGCGCGGGCAAGAGCACGATGTTCAACCAGATCTCGGGCGTGGACACCCCGACCTCGGGCGAGGTGCTGTTCCTGGGCAAGCCGGTGGCGGGCCACGACTCGCGCGAGATCGCCCGCATGGGCATGAGCCGCACCTTCCAGCACGTGAAGCTCTTGCCCACGATGACCGTGCTCGAGAACGTGGCCATCGGCGCGCACCTCAGAAGCGGCAAGGGCGTACTGAGCTCGGCCTGGCGCCTGGACCGCGCGGAAGAGGCGCGCATCCTGAAGGAAGCCGCGTACCAGATCGAGCGCGTGGGCCTGAAGGAGCACATGTATGAGGAAGCCGGCAGCCTGGCGCTGGGCCAGCAGCGCATCCTCGAGATCGCGCGCGCGCTGTGCGCCGACCCGTGCCTCTTGCTGCTCGACGAGCCGGCGGCCGGCCTGCGCTTCAAGGAGAAGCAGGCGCTGGGCGATCTGCTCAGGAAGCTGCGTGCCGAGGGCATGGCCACGCTGATCGTCGAGCACGACATGGACTTCGTGATGAACCTCGTGGATCGGGTGGTGGTGATGGAGTTCGGCCAGAAGATCGCCGAGGGGCTGCCCGACGAGATCCAGAAGAACCCGGCGGTGCTCGAGGCCTATCTGGGCGGCGTGGAGTGAGCGAGGAGAACGCGATGACACAGCAGCAAACGCAAGCCAGCGCCGCGGCCTCGAATGCGGCCGCAAAGAACCCGGTGCTCGAGGTCAAGGACCTGTGCGTGTCCTACGGCAAGGTCGAGGCGCTCACCAACGCCAGCCTCACCGTGGGCGAGGGCCAGATCGTGACCGTGATCGGCCCCAACGGCGCGGGCAAGACGACGATGCTCTCGGCGATCATGGGCGTGCTCGGCTCCAAGGGGCGGGTCGCCTTTGACGGCACGCTCGAAGTGGTGCCCGAGGTCGAGCGCATGGTGGCGCGCGGCATGAACCTGGTGCCCGAGAAGCGCGAGCTCTTCGGCGAGATGAGCGTCGAGGACAACCTGATCCTGGGCGCCTTCCAGCGCTACCGCTCGGGCAAGCGCGACCACGGCCAGACGCTCGAAGAGGTCTATGCGCTGTTCCCGCGCCTGAAGGAGCGCCGCGACCAGCAGGCGGGCACGATGTCCGGCGGCGAGCGCCAGATGCTGGCCGTGGGCCGCGCGCTGATGGCCAAGCCGAAGCTCCTGATGCTGGACGAGCCCAGCCTGGGCCTGGCGCCGCTGATCGTGCGCGAGATCTTCCGCATCATCAGCGAGCTGCGCCGGCGTGGCGTCTCCATCCTGCTCGTCGAGCAGAACGCGCGCGCCGCGCTGCAGGTGGCCGACTACGCCTACGTGCTCGAGACCGGCCAGATCGCGATGCAGGGCCCGGCGCACGAACTGGCCGACGATCCGCGCGTGATCGAGGCCTATCTGGGCTTTGGCGGCAAGCACCAGGCGATGCTGTCGACCTGAGCCCGACCCAACAGAAAAGGACACCCCCATGGACGCGATGCGCATCCTGATGGACGAACACCAGTCGCTGGCGGCGATCATCCACGCCATCCGCCACATGATCGGCGAGATCGGCGCGGGCCGCCTGCAGCCGGACCACAAGCTGCTCGAGGCGATGGTGCACTACCTGGACGCCTACCCCGAGAAGCGCCACCACCCCAAGGAGGATGAATTCCTCTTCGGCCCGCTGCGCGCGCGCACCCACGACGCCGACGCCGCGCTCGACCGCCTCGAAGCCGAGCACGCGCAAGCCGACGCCCGCATCGCGGTGCTCGCGGCCGCGGTCAAGGGCTACGCCCAGGACCCGGCCCACTTCGAGGCCTTCAAGGCCGCCTTCAACGACTACGCCGCCTTCTACCGCACCCACATGATGACCGAGGAGCGCGAGGTGCTGCCGCTCATCCGCAAGCACTTCACCGCCGAGGACTGGGCGCGCGCCAACGCCGGCTTCATCGCCGACGACCCGCTCTCCGGCACCCGCGCCACCGCGCGCGCCGGCGAGGAAGACTTCGCGCACATCTTCTCCAGGCTCGTGGCCGCCGCTCCGGCACCGATCGGGCTCGGCGCAGGACCGTACAAGGCGGACTGAGCCCGGCGCGCCAGGGGCAGGATCAAAAAAAGGCCAGCCCGTCGGGCTGGCCTTTTTTTCGTGCGCAGCACGCTGTCGTCGTCAGGCGGCGCTCTTGATCATCGACACGGTCGCACGCGCGGTCTTCTCCACCGCCTCGACGGTCACGGCAGCAGCCTGGTCGGCGTTGGCCTGCGCGGTCTCCGAGACCTGGCGCGCCACCTTGGTCGCGCCCTCATAGGCGGACGAGGCGTTGGCGACCGCGGTCCTGAGCGCCTTGACGGCGAACTCGGAGCCGGCGGGCGCGCTGCGGTTCAGGGTCTCGAGGGTGACGATGACGACCTGCAGCCACTGCGACATGCCAGCCTCGACGAGCTTGAGCACGTCGGCCTGGGCCTGGCCGGCGAGCGCGCCGACGGTCTTGCAGTAAGCGTAGCTCTTCTGCAGCGCCGGCGTGATGGCGCCGACCTGCAGCTCGACCAGCGTCTTCGGGTCGCGGGCGGCAGCCACGGCCTGGCCGAGGGCGATGGCGTCGTCGAGCACGGCGCGGGTGGTGTTGAGGTTGAGTGCGGTCAGGTGCTCGACGGCGGAGAGCACGCTGTCGCCGGCGGCGGCGAACTCACTGACGCGGGCTTCGGCGGTGCTGCGGGCGGTGGCGAGCATTTTCTCGGGCGAGGTGTTCATGGTGTACTCCTTCGGTTGGGTGACACCGCAGCGCTGAGACGGTGTGTTGGGACGGCTCTATGTTGCACTGCAACATAGACAGATGCAAGACCCTTCAGCCAGGAACGTTGTTTTCCATCCACGTATCGCATGGATACTCGTCGATGAAGCTCTCCTCCTTCCAGATCCTTGCCCTGGTGCTGTGCTGGCTGACCTACGCGGGACTGCATTCCCTGCTCGCCGCGCTCGGTTTCAAGCGCCGGCTGCTGGCGCGCTGGCCGGCGCTCGCGCCCTCCTACCGGCTCGCCTACAACCTGCTCGCGGTCATCCTGCTGCTGCCCCCGCTGTGGCTCACCCTGGCGTGGGGCGGACCGCTGCTGTGGTCCTGGCAGGGGCCGTGGGCGTGGGTGGCATACGGTCTCGCGCTCGCCGCGGCCGGCGGCTTCCTGTGGTCTACCCGCTACTACGACATGGCGGCGTTCAGCGGCAGCGCCCAGTGGCGCGCCGGGCATCGTGGCGCCGAAGACCCCGGCGGGCTGCGCCTGTCGCCGCTGCATCGCTACGTGCGCCACCCCTGGTACAGCCTCGGCCTGGTGATCCTGTGGACCCGCGACATGGACGAGGCACGCCTGGTGAGCACGCTCTGCATCAGCCTCTACCTGTGGTTCGGTTCCCTGCTCGAAGAACGCAAGCTGCTCGCCTGCCACGGCGAGGCCTACGCGCGCTACCGCCAGCGCGTCCCGGGCCTCATCCCCCTGCCCGGACGCGCCCTCTCCGCCGAGGAGGCGCGCACGCTCGAACGGCTCGGTCGCCGCTAGGCAGCCGGCGGCCTGCCGGCTCCAACCGCGCGCGCCGGAATGCGCGGATCGCGGCCGGCGGCGCATCGCAGCCTCAAGCGCCCTCGCGACCCGCGGGCTTGGCGACCACCTCCATGCGCGGCACGGCCTGCCCCTCCGCCGGCCACAGGCCCCAGTCCGGATTGGGCAAGGTGTTGAAGACCCGACGCAGGCTGGCGCCCCATTCCTTGTGGATCATGTCGAAGTACGGATTGTCCCAATCCACGCTGACGTGGCGGGCGACGCGCAACTCGTCGCGGCGATAGATCAGCAGGTCGAGCGGCAGCCCGACCGACAGGTTCGAGCGGATCGTCGAGTCCATCGAGATCAGCGCGCACTTGGCGGCCTCGTCGAGCGAGGTCTTGCAGGTAACGATGCGATCCACGATCGGCTTGCCGTACTTCGACTCGCCAATCTGGAAGTAAGGCGTATCGACCGACGCCTCGATGAAGTTCCCCGCCGCGTAGATGTTGAACAGGCGCGGCGGCTCGTCGCCGATCTGGCCGGCGAGGATGAAGCTGGCGTTGAAATCGACGCCGAACTGCTTGAGGGCCTCGGCGTCCTGCCGGTGCACGTTGCGGATGGTCTCGCCGACCAGGCGGGCGCATTCGAACAGCGTCGGAGCATTCCACAGGCTGTCGCGGTCCTGCACCGCGGCATGCTCGCGCAGCAGGCTGATCACGGCCTGCGTGATGGCGAGATTGCCGGCGCTCATCAGCACCAGCACGCGATCGCCCGCGCGCTCGAACACGGTCATCTTGCGGAAGGTGTTGATGTGGTCGACGCCCGCGTTGGTGCGCGAGTCGGACAGGCAGACGAGCCCCTCGTCGAGGCACATGGCGACGCAATAGGTCATGGATTCAGTCCGTCGAGTTGAGTGCTCCGGCGCTGCGCGGCGGCGCTCAGGCAGCGACCGGGACCAGGAAATTATCGCCGATGCTGTCGCCCAGGCGGTTGATGCGAACCAGAAAACGCTCCAGCCAGGGGTGCAGGCCGGCGTCGAAGATGTCGTCCATGCGCCCGTAGTGCAGCGTGGCGTGCAGTTCGCCGGCCTGGCGCGCGGCCTCGGCCGAGTGCAGGTTGGCGATGTCGCCGAGGATGTCGTTGATCTCGTCCAGGCAGGCATGCAGCGAGCGCGGCATCGCGTGGTTGAGGATCAGCAGCTCGGCGACCTTGTACGGCGTGATCACGTCGCGATAGACGTGGCGATAGGTCTCGAAGGCCGACACCGAGCGCAGCAGCGCGCCCCACTGGTAGAAGTCGGTCGAGCTGGTGAGGCCCTCGGCCTTGGGCAGCAGGCTGTGGTACTTCACGTCGAGCAGGCGCGCGGTGTTGTCGGCGCGCTCGAGGAAGGTGCCCAGGCGCACGAACTTGAAGGCTTCGTCGTGCAGCATGGTGCCGAAGGTGACGCCGCGCAGCAGGTGGGAGCGGAACTTCACCCACTCGAAGAACTCGCCCAGATCCATGCCCTGCAGCTTCTGCGGCGTCATCTCGCGGATCTCGAGCCAGGTCGCGTTGGTGGTCTCCCACATCTCCGAGGTCAGCGTGCCGCGCACCGAGTGCGCATTCTCGCGCGCCGCGCGCAGGCAGTTCCACACGCTCGACGGATTGTCGCGGTCGAGGACGACGAACTCGATCACGTCGCGCGCGGTGAGCGGACGGCCGGTGCGCGCGAAGGCGTCCGACAGCTCGCTGATGTCGAGGATCGCGGACCAGCCCTCGGTGTCGCCGCCGTTGGTGCCGGGCAGCAGCGACATGCGATAGGAGACGTCGAGCATGCGCACGGTGTTCTCCGCGCGCTCGGTGTAGCGGGCCATCCAGTACAGGTGATCGGCGGTACGGCTCAGCATGGGATTCTCCTTGCGGAATTCTGCGTATGCGGGCGGCTCAAGCCACCACCCAGGTGTCCTTGGTGCCCCCGCCCTGCGAGGAGTTGACCACCAGCGAGCCGGCCTTGAGCGCGACCCGGGTGAGCCCGCCCGGCACCATGCGGATCTCCTTGCCGCCGGAGAGCACGAAGGGGCGCAGGTCGATGTGGCGCGGCGCGATGCCGGCATCGACGAAGGTCGGGCAGGTCGACAGCGACAGGGTGGGCTGGGCGATGTACTTCTCGGGCGCGGCGAGGATGCGCTGGCGGAACTCCTCGATCTCGGCCTTCGTCGCCGCCGGCCCCACCAGCATGCCGTAACCGCCGGCGCCATGGACCTCCTTGACCACCAGCTCGGGCAGGTGGGCGAGCGTGTAGGCGAGGTCGTCGGGCTCGCGCAGCATGTAGGTGGGCACGTTGTTGAGGATGGGCTCCTCGCCGAGGTAGAAGCGCACCATCTCCGGCACGTAGGGATAGATCGACTTGTCGTCGGCCACGCCGGTACCGACCGCGTTGGCCAGCGTCACCCGGCCGGCGCGGTAGGCGGACATCAGGCCGGGCACGCCGAGCATCGAGTCGGGGCGGAAGACCTCGGGGTCGAGGAAGTCGTCGTCCAGCCGGCGGTAGATCACATCGACCCGCTTCGGCCCTTGGGTGGTGCGCATGTACACCGTGTCGTCCTTGACGAAGAGATCCTGGCCCTCGACCAGCTCCACCCCCATCTGCTGGGCGAGGAAGCTGTGCTCGAAGTAGGCGCTGTTGAAGGCGCCCGGCGTCAGCAGCACGGCGGTGGGATCGAGCACGCCGGCCGGCGCCACCGCGCGCAGGGTTTCGAGCAGCAGGTCGGGGTAGTGCTCGACCGGCTGCACGTCGTAGCGCGAGAACAGGTCGGGGAAGAGCCGCATCATCATCTTGCGGTTCTCGAGCAGGTAGCTCACCCCCGAGGGCACGCGCAGGTTGTCCTCGAGCACGTAGTACTCGCCCTTGCCGTCTGCGCCCGCCGCGCGCACCAGATCGATGCCGGCGATCATCGCGTACAGCCCGCCGGGCACCTCGACGCCGCGCATCTCGGCGCGGAACTGGGCGTTGTCGAGGACCTGGTCGGCGGGGATGCGGCCCGCGCGCAGGATCTCCTGCCCGTGGTAGATGTCGGCGAGGAAGGCGTTGAGCGCGCGCACGCGCTGGCGCAAGCCGGTCTCGAGCGCGCGCCATTCATCGCCCGGGATGATGCGCGGCAGCAGGTCGAAGGGGATCAGGCGTTCCTTGCCGCCGTCCGCGCCATAGACGTTGAAGGTGATGCCGACGCGGTGGAACGCGAGGTCGGCCTCCTTGCGCTTGCGCGCGATGTTCTCGCGCGGGGTGTGCGCGAGCCAGTCGGCATAGGGCTGGTAGTGCGCACGCACCGTGCCGTCGGCGGCATGCATTTCGTCGTAGGGCTTTGCGGCGGTCATGTTGTGGTCTGCGCTCATGGTTGGACTCCCGTCCACCAGGCTCCAGCAGAAAGCGTGCCAAGCCTGCGGGACACGCAAAACCGTGCGCCGCGAAGGGTCGTCGCGCCGTGCACCGCCTTGGTGCGCACCACGATGGAATGCCACGCATCAATCTGGTGCGCGCTCGTCCTCGGTCTCGCCCGCCTCCACCGGCATGACGGTGACGGCGACCTCGGCCGCATGGCCACCACCGCCGAGGATCACGCCGCGCAACGGACACACGTCGCCATAGTCCCGCCCCCAGGCCAGGGTGATGTGGCCGGTGCCGGGCTGCAGGTCGTTGGTCGGATCGACGTCGACCCAACCCACGCCGGGGCACCACAGCGACACCCAGGCGTGCGATGCGTCGGCGCCGATCAGCCGCGGCTGGCCGGGCGGCGGCTCGGTGAGCAGGTAGCCGGAGACGTAGCGTGCCGCGAGGCCAAGCGCGCGCAGGCAGGCGATCATCAGGTGGGAGAAGTCCTGGCACACCCCATGCCGTGCGGCGAAGACCTCGGCCACCGGGGTGGCGACGCTGGTCGCCGTCGGGTCGAAGCGGAAGTCGGCGTGGATCCGGGCCGACAGCGCCAGCAGGGCCTCGAGCACCGGCCGCCCGGGGGTGAAGCATTGCAGTGCGTAGTCGGCGTAGCCCGCCGCCTCGTCGCCGAGCGGCACGAAGGGCGAGGCAAAGCGGTACTGCCCGGCGTCACGCGCGTCGGCCTGCAGCGGCGCGTGGCCGGAGAGGCCGTCGCGCAGGCGGTCGCGCGCTGCCTCCCAGGGCGGGCTCGACGCCGGCTCGGGCCAGGCCGCCGCGTCGACGCGGATGCGGCTGCACGCGCGCACCGCAAGCCGCGTGTGCGGGGCGTGCAGCGCGAAGGCGGTCACCGGGTTGCCGAAGAAATCGCTGCGTTCGCTGCGGTCGGCCGGCGCCGGGTCGATCTCGAGCCGGTGCCAGCAGGTGTGCTGGCCGGCGCGCTCGCGCGGACGCAGGTGGGCGATCTGCTGCGACAGCATCACCGCGCTGTCGTAGCGGTAGGTGGTGTCGTGGAGGATGTCGTAGCGTGCCATCGCCGCCGCCCTACAGCGACACCGTCGCCCGGCTGCGGGCGTCGAGGTGGGTGAAGTAGCGCTGCGCGAGCGCATCGGCGAGCTGGTTGCCGCTCGCCCAGATGTCCGCCAGTACCTGGCGCAAGGGCTCGCAGGCCGTGGCGTGGCTGGCGCCGGCGGCGGAGCGTCCGTGCGCGAGTTCGCGCACGAAGCAGTCGCACAGCGACAGCGCATCGAGGGCCGCCAGCCGCGCGCGCAAGGGCTCGGCCAGCGCCGCGCCGTCTGGCAGCAGGGCGACGTGCTCGGCGAGCGAGTCGAGCTGGTAGCGCAGCGCGCGCGGGTTGTCGCCGTCGAGCATCACCAGCTCCGCCACCGGCTGCGGCGCCAGCCCGCGCGCGTGGCGGCTGCGATAGCGCAGCTCGGCATCGGCGACCCCGAGCAGGGCCTTGAGCCCGCCCGCGCAGGGTGCGAGCAGCAGCGCCGACAGCGCGGCGGCGAGGAACTGAAGGCGCTCGATGCGCCGCCCGATCGACAGGAAGCGCCAGCCGGCGTCGCGCGGCATGCTCTCGATGACGAAGCCCGACAGCGTGACCAGGGACAGCAGCGACTCGTCCAGGCGCTGCAGCGCGTCGCCCGGCCCGGGCGCTGCCGCGGGCGCGGCGGCGAACTCCGACAGCCGGTTGTAGATCCGCCAGCTGTCCGGCGACAGGCGGTCGCGCAGCAGCGCCGCCAGGCGCAGCACCTGGCGCAGGTTGGCGACCACGCTGCCCGCGAGCGCGGGGTCGAACAGCGCCTGCGCGAGCACCGCGGTCGGCGTCGCCCGCTGCGCGGAGGCGGGGACGCGCTCGACGTTCGCCGCCGGCCGCGCACGCGCTCCCTCGTGCCCGGCAGCAACTGAGGCGGCGGCCTCCTGCCGGGGCTCCGCGGTCGTCGCGGCAGCCTCGCCGGGCGCAGCGGGAATCATGCCGCGTTGCCGGCACAGTGCGATCAGCACGGTGGCGAGCTCGTCGTCTCCGCCGTCCTCGGCGGAACCCTCGCGCGCCCCGCCCCCCGCGCGCACGCCCGCGTCGACCGGCGCGCTCAGGCGGATCAGCGTCTCACGGCCGAGGCGCGCGGCGGCGTCGGCGCGCTCGCTGTAGCGGCCGAGCCAGAAGAAGTTCTCCGCCACCCGGCTCGACAGGCTGAGGTCGCGCGCGCCGTGCGCGGGCGGGGCGATCTGTCCGGGGACGATGCGCGGCGCCGGGCGCGGGCGCGCGGGCGAGGCGAGCACCCAGGCGTCCTTGCTGGCGCCGCCGTGCTGCATCGACACGATGCGCATGTCGGACTCGGACGCCACCCGGGTGAGCCCGCCGCGCAGCACGCGAAAGCCCTCGGGGCTGGCCGCGGCGAACACGCGCAGGCCGATGTTGCGCGCCACCAGCGCGCGCGCGCGACGGTCGTCCGCCACGCGTTCGCCGGGGGCCTCGCCGTCCATCGCCAGCACCGGCGCCTGCGAGATGTTCACCATCTCCTGCGCGACGAAGTCGAAGGGACGCGCCGCGATCCGCGCCGCCAGCGCCTCGAGCTCGGCCGCCGGCAGGTCGCGGCAGAACACCGGCCCGGCATTGAGGGTCGGGTAGGCGGGCTTCACCACCAGCTCGCGCAGGTGCTTGAGCGCGTAGGCGCAGGCTGCGGGCTCGCCACACCACCAGGTCGCCACCGAGGGCATGCGCAGCTTGCTGCCGAGCAGCTGCTCGCACAGCCGGGGCAGGTAGCCGAGCAGCGCGCCGGTCTCGAGGATGCCGCTGCCGAGCGCATTGGCCACCGTCACCGTGCCGGCGCGCACCGCCGCCACCAGGCCGGCGACACCGAGCGCCGAGTCGTCGCGCAGCTCGAGCGGGTCGCACCAGAGGTCGTCCACCCGACGCAGGATCACATGCACCCGGCGCAGACCGTCGAGGGTGCGCAGCCAGACCTTGTCGTCGCGCACGGTGAGGTCCTGGCCCTCGACGAGCGGGAAGCCCAGCTCGCGGGCGAGGAAGGCGTGCTCGAAGTAGGTCTCGTTGTAGGGGCCGGGCGTCATCACCACGATCAGCGGGTCCTCGCCGGCGGCTGCAGCGTCGGCGGGGGCGAGCTCGGCGAGACTGTCGCGGAAGCCCTCGAAGAAGGGCACCAGCGGCTCGACGCCGGCGGCACGGTAGAGCTCGGGCAGCACGCGCGCGACCACGCTGCGGTTCTCCAGCGCGTAGCCGGCGCCCGAGGGCGCCTGGGTACGGTCGGCCACCACCCACCAGCGCCCGTCGGGCGAACGCGCGAGGTCCACGGCGTAAAGGTGCAGGAAGCGCCCGCCGGCCGGCTTCGTCCCCACCAGCGGACGCAGGAAGCCGCTGTGGCCGTAGATCAGCGCGGGCGGGATCAGGCCCTGGTCGAGCAGGGTCTGCTCACCGTAGAGGTCGGCGAGGATGCGGTCGAAGAGCGTGGCGCGCTGGATCACCGCCGCCTCGATCTGCGCCCACTCCGCGGCGGGCAGGATGTAGGGCAGCAGGTCGAGCTCCCACGGCCGCTCGAAGCCGCGCGGGTCGGCATAGACGTTGTAGGTGATGCCGTTCTCGTGCACCTGGCGGCGCAGCGCGGCGCGGCGCGCCGCCAGCTCGGCGCGCGGCATGGCCTCGAGGGCGCGGTGGAACTCGCGCCAGTGCGGCCGCACCACCACCACGCTGCCGATGCGCTGGCACAGCTCGTCGTAGCGGTCGGGCCGCGCGGCGTAGCCGGCGAGCAGTTCGGGCGGGCTGTGCGGCTGGACCTGCATGGCGTGTCAGCCCTGGCGGCGCAGATCGAGGGTGAAGGGGAAGTCGGCGTTGCGCGCAGCCGGTGGCGGGGCGATCGGGCCGGGCGTGTGGCCGGTGGTGGTGAAGCGCGCCAGGCGGCGGCCTTCGGCCTCGTAGGGATTCACCGGATAGGTCTCGTAGTTGCGCCCGCCCGGATGCGCCACGTGATACACGCAGCCGCCCATCGAGCGCTGCATCCAGCCATCGACGAGGTCGAACACCAGCGGCGCATGCACGCCGATGGTCGGATGCAGGCAGGACGGCGGCTGCCAGGCGCGGTAGCGCACGCCGGCGACGAACTCGCCGACCGTGCCGGTGGGCTGCAGCGGCACGGCGCGGCCGTTGCAGGCGAGCACATGGCGGTCGTCGTTGAGACCGGAAACCTTCACCTGCAGGCGCTCCACCGAGGAATCGACATAGCGCACGGTACCACCGGGCGCGCCCTCCTCGCCCATCACGTGCCAGGGCTCGAGCGCCATGCGCAGCTCGACCTCGACGCCACGCGCGGCGAACGCGCCGTACTTCGGGAAGCGGAACTCGAAGTGCGGTGCGAACCAGTCGAACTCGATCGGGTAGCCGAACGCACGCAGCTCGGTGACGACGTCGCGGAAATCTTCCGCCACCCAGTGCGGCAGCAGGAAGCGGTCGTGCAGCTCGGTGCCCCAGCGCCGCAGGCGGCCGGGGGCGTAGGGCTGCTGCCAGAAGCGCGCGATCAGCGCGCGCAGCAGCAGCTGCTGGGCGAGGCTCATGCGCGCGTGCGGCGGCATCTCGAAGGCGCGCAGCTCGAGCAGGCCGAGCCGGCCCGTGGCGGTGTCGGGGCTGTAGAGCTTGTCGATGCAGAACTCGGCGCGGTGGGTGTTACCGGTGGCGTCGATCAGCAGGTTGCGCAGCAGGCGGTCGATGAGCCAGGGCGGAACCTGGGCACCGGGCGCCGGCATCTGCTGGAAGGCGACCTCCAGCTCGTGCACCGAGTCGTGGCGCGCCTCGTCCACCCGCGGCGCCTGCGAGGTGGGGCCGATGAAGAGCCCCGAGAACAGGTAGGACAGGCTGGGGTGGTTGTGCCAGTAGCTCACCAGGCTGCGCAGCAGGTCGGGCCGGCGCAGGAAGGGCGAATCGGCCGGCGTGGCGCCGCCGAGCACGAAATGGTTGCCACCGCCGGTGCCGGTGTGGCGGCCGTCGAGCATGAACTTCTCGGTCGACAGGCGCGACTGGTGCGCTTCCTCGTAGAGCGTGCTGGTGCGCTCGACGAGCTCGTCCCAGCTCGCCGCGGGGTGGACGTTGACCTCGATCACGCCCGGGTCGGGGGTGATGCGGAAGCTCGCCAGGCGCGGATCGGACGGCGGCTCGTAGCCCTCGAGCACCACCGGCAGATCGAACTCGGAAGCGGTGTCCTCGATCGCGGTGACGATCTCGAGGTAGTCCTCCAGCGCCACCGTCGGCGGCATGAAGAGGTAGAGCAGGCCGCCGCGCGGCTCGGCGCACATCGCGCTGCGGGTGATCCAGGCGGCGGACTCGTGCCGCCGCGGCGCGCGCGCGGGGTCGATGCGCTCGTCACGCGTCGCCAGCGCCGCCTCGGCGGCACCGGGCAGCGGCACCGCGGCCTCGCCCTGCGCGCCATGGAAGCCGGCATGCTCGGCGCGGCCGGGGGTCCAGCCGCCGCCATGGGCGGTGAAGCCCAGCCCGCTGTCGGCGCCGATGGTGGCACTGCCGGCGGCACCCGCGGGGCGCAGCTGCTGACGCAGCTCGGCGTGTGCAGGCAGCACCGGGAAGGCCTGGTTGGGGTCGGCGGCGTGGATCCACGGATAGTCGCCCTTGGCCGCCCAGGGCTGGGAGTCGAGCGGCAGGCGATAGCCCACCGGCGAGTCGCCGGGAATCAGGTAGAGGCGTTCTGCGCGCAGGAACCACGGCCCGCTCTGCCAGCGCGAGCCATTGCCGGCGCCGCCGACATGCTGGCGCACGATCGGCAGCACATGGCCGATGACCTGCTTGAGGCCCTGATCGAAGATCTTGGCCAGGCGCGCGCGCTCGAGCGGATCGTCGACGCGCGAATCGTGCGGATCGACGTTGGTCGGCAGCCGGCGCTCGCGCCACAGGTAATACCAGGCGTCCTCGAAGGCGGGCATCATCCACTGCGTATCCACGCCCAGGCGCTCGCCGACGCGGGCGAGGAAGCGCGCCGCCATCGCCTCGTCCACCGCCGTGGCGGACAGTTCGCGCGCGAACAGGTCCGGATTGCGCCAGATCGGTTCGCCGTCGCGCCGCCAGTAGCAGTTCAGCGACCAGCGCGGCAGCTGCTCGCCGGGGTACCACTTGCCCTGGCCGAAGTGCAGCAGGCCTTGCGGCGCATAGTGGTCCTTGAGGCGGAACATCAGGTTCTCGGCCAGCGTGCGCTTGCTCGGCTTGCTCGTGTCGCGATCCTGGGGGTCGAGCGCATCGCTGTTCCAGGCCGCCCCGTCGCGGTCGTCGAGCGACACGAAGGTCGGCTCGCCCCCCTGGGTGAGGCGGACGTCGTGCGCCGTCAGGTCGCCGTCGATGCGGTGGCCCAGGGCCTCGATCGCCGCCCATTGCTCGTCGCTGTAGGGCTTGGTGACGCGCGGCGCCTCCCATACCCGCTCGACCTTCATGTGGTGCTCGAATTCGCACTCGCACTCGTCGGAAAAACCGGTGATCGGCGCCGCCGACGAGGGCTCGGGCGTGCACGCCACCGGGATGTGGCCCTCGCCGGCGAACAGGCCCGAGGTCGGGTCGAGGCCGACCCAGCCCGCGCCGGGCAGATAGACCTCGCACCAGGCGTGCAGGTCGGTGAAGTCCACCTCGGTGCCGGACGGCCCGTCGAGCGACTTCACGTCAGGGGTGAGCTGGATCAGGTAGCCCGACACGAAGCGCGCCGCCAGCCCGAGGTGGCGCAGCAGCTGCACCAGCAGCCAGGCCGAGTCGCGGCACGAGCCGCTCGCCAGCGTCAGCGTCTCCTCCGGGGTCTGCACGCCCGGTTCCAGGCGGACCAGGTAGCGGATGTCCTGCTGCAGGCGCTGGTTGAGTCCGACCAGGAAATCGACGCTGGCCTTGGGTTCGCGCGGGATGGACTCGAGGTAGTCGAGGAACCTGGCCCCCAGCGCCGGAGCGGGCGCCTTCACCAGATAGGGCGCGAGCTCGACGCGCAGCCCGTCCTCGTAGGCGAAGGGGATCTTCTCCGCCTCCGGCTCGAGGAAGAAGTCGAAGGGGTTGATGACCGACATCTCGGCCACCAGGTCGACCTCGATGCGCAGCTCGGTCGTCTTGTCCGGAAACACCAGCCGCGCCAGGTAATTGGACTGCGGGTCCTGCTGCCAGTTGATGAAGTGGCCGGCAGGCTCGACCTTGAGCGAATAGGCGAGGATCGGCGTACGGCAGTGCGGTGCCGGGCGCAGGCGCACGACCTGCGGCGACAGGTTCACCGGGCGGTCATAGCGGTAGTGGGTGACGTGGTTCAGCTTGACGTGGATGGACACGAGGGCCTCGCAAGGAGCAGAAATGGCAGCGCAAGCTCCCAGCAAGAATCATGCAACACACGTCAGGGGCGTCATCGCAGTGCATTCGCCGCGATTTTGCCACCTCCGCGCGAGGCGGGCGCACCAAGGCTGCCCATGCGCGCACCAGCCTGGTGCCTCATGCGCACGACGACCGCCCCGGGTCGAGACCGACCCACCGTGAAGTTGCCCGCCGATCGGCCCGATGCCCCCTTCGGCCGGGCGGATGACCGTATCGAGGCCACGGCCGGATGGGTCGTGCGCGACCCACCTCAATCCCGGCACAGATCCCACGGGACACAGAAGAAAACAAACAAACCATTGTTTTACTTGCATTTTATTTGCTCACCTGCCTCTTGGCACGCATTTCGCGTGGCAACCCGCGAAATCCGGATCGGGAGACTGCCACCATGCAGGATCGACAGCTCGGGGAGCTAATGGAGGCCATTGAGGCCTACCTCGCGTGTCACCCCGAGGCAGTCGACAGCGAGGAAGGCATCGCGCGCTGGTGGTTGCGCAGTCGGGGGCTGGAAGCGACGGCGGAGGACGTCCGGACGGCGCTGCAGCGCCTGATCGCATTCCGGACCGTGCGCGTCACCCACACCCCCGACGGGCGCAGCGTGTATGGCGCCGCACCGCGACCGCCCCCGGACCGGGCGCACTGAGTGAGGACGCAACAGACGCACTGATCGACGGACGCAGCAGGCACACCCCGGTTGGCACAGACAGGCGCAAGGCGAACGATGGCAAACGTTTTCGGCGTGCATTCGGTAGGAAGCTCGATCGTGACCTTCCTGCGCAACACCTACCCCGGCCCCGGGGCGGAGCGCGCGCTGCCGGCCTGCGATTTCGAGCTGGTGAGCGCCGGACAGCTCGCCGGCGACATCGAGGAAGGCAACCGCATCACGCTGTTCCTGTACCGCATCGCGGTCAATGAGCACCGCCGCCAGAGCCCGCGCATGCGCGAGGGCGACTCGGGCGCCGGCCCGCTCGCCCTCGACCTGCACTACCTGATGAGCGCCTGGGGCATGAGCGCCGAGGAGGAGCAGGTGTCGATGACCTGGGCGCTGCGCCAGCTGCACCAGTACCCGGTGCTCGATGCCTCCTCGCTGACCCCGGACGCCGGCTGGGACGGCGAGGAAGTCATCCAGATCGTGCCCTCCGAGCTGCCCACCGAAGACCTGATGCGCATCTGGGACGCCCTCGCCCCGGCCTACCGCCTGTCGGTGTCCTGGGTGGCGCGCCTGGTGCGGATCGACCCCGACACCGACGATGCCAGCTACCGCCGCGTGGTTGCCGCGCGCTTTGCCTATGGCAGGGAGGCCTCGTGAGCAGGCCGGCCCCCCACGCCCCCGAACTGTTTGAACTCGAACGCTTCGAGTGGCGGGTGCTGGCCGCGCTGCGCCCGATCGACGCCACCACCGGCGCCACCATCGAGGCCCCGCTGCGCATCACCGGCGAGGGCGCGCGCATCGTGCGCAACCGCAGCGGCTTCCATGTGGTGCACGAATGGACGCGGCTCGCCGCCCACGCCACCGAATTCCTGCAGCCGCCGGCCACCCCGGCACTCGGCAGCGAAACCCTGCAGGTCCGCATCGACGACCCGAGCGGGCGCTACCTGCCACGGCTGGCCGCGCTGGGCCTGCCGCGCAACCCCGACGGCGACGCGCCCGATTCGCTGTTCGACGCGATCGACATCCCGCTCTACCCGGCGCCGAGCGCGGCGCTGGGCACCAACTGGTGCGCGCTGCGCGTCAGCGTCGGCGCCCAGCCCAGTGGCGACGCGCTCGGTGGGGCGCTGCTGCGCGTCGTCGCCGGCGGCCGGGTGCTGGCGCGCGGCCTCAGCGACTGGCGCGGCGAAGCCCTGGTGGCAGTGGCCGGCGTACCGGTAACCACCTGGTCGGCGGATGCCGACGCGGTGGTCGCCACCCATGTCGATGCCGTGCTCGAGGTCTGCCACGACCCCGATCTCGGCAGCCGCACCCCGATCGCCGTCGTGCGCGACGGCCGCCCGCCTGCGCAGCGGCCCTGCGTGGACCCGGCCGATCTCGAAACCCGCCGCGCGACCCTGCCCTCGGCGCAGGCCGCCGTGCAACTGCGCGCGCGCGCCACCCTCAAGCTCACCCTGGGCCTCGACCTGCCATGAGATCGGAGTCCGCTTATCTGGGCGTGAATACCGCCCGGCACGCTCGATAAAAGGAGACCAGCCATGCCCGAGTACCTTGCTCCCGGCGTCTATGTCGAGGAAACCAGCTTCCGCGCCAAGTCCATCGAGGGCGTGGGCACCAGCACCACGGCCTTCGTCGGCCCGACGCGCAAGGGCCCCTACCGCGTGGACACCGACGCCCAGGAAGTGCCCGAGCTGCTCACCAGCTTCGGCGACTTCGAGCGCATCTACGGCGGCATCGCCGACTTCGACTTCAGCCCCGCCACCAACTACCTCGCCCACGGCGTGCGCGCCTTCTTCAACGAGGGCGGCTCGCGGCTCTACGTCTCGCGCGTGGTCGGCGGCGGGGCCGGCACCGCGGCGGGCAACGTCACCGCGGACGGCACCCCCGCGGCACAGGCAGTCGCCTTCCAGGCGCGCTTCCCCGGTGCCGTCGGCAATGGCCGCATCATCGTGCGCGAGGTGCTCGCCCCGGTCGCGCTCACCGCGATGACCAACGCCCCGGCCGGCAGCCTGCTCGCCACCGGCGCCGGCGCGGCCACCGCCTGGCACCTCAAGGTGGGCGCCACCTGGCACCCGGCGGCCAGCCCCGGCGATGCGGCCGAGGACGAGGCCACGCTCGCCGCGGATACTCCGCGCCTGGCCACCCTGCTGGTGATCGCCATCGACGCCGACGGCGAGGACCTGAGCTACGAGGGGCTGGGCTTCGACCGCAGCCACCCGGCCTGGGTCGGCCACGTCATGTCGGCCACGCCAGGACGGCGCGCGGATCACCTGCAGAACCTGTTCGCGATCAGCATCGGCGCCAGCGTCAGCGCGCTCGACCTGCGCAACGCCCTGTTCGCCGGCGCCGCGGCCAACGCCGCCGGCGAGCTCGAGGCCAGCTTCAGCCTCGAGGACGGCAGCGACGGCGCCGCGCCGGCCGCGGCCGACTACGCGCTGGCGCTGGGCGAGCTCGCGGGCCTGGAGGACATCTCCATCGTCGCCGCCCCCGGCGCCTCGGCCTACGCCGACGCCCAGGCCATCAACAACCTGCTGATCTCGCATGCCGAATCCCGCCGCGCCTACCGCATCGCGGTGCTCGACCTGCCGCCCGACCAGCTGCCCGGCCAGGCACGCACGCTGCGCGGCCTGATCGACTCGCGCTACGCCGCGGTGTACTACCCCTGGGTGGTGGTCTCCAACCCGCTCGCCCGCCCGGGGCGCGAGGACATCCCGCGCGAACTCGCGTTGCCGCCCTCGGGCTTCGTGTGCGGCATCTATGCCCGCAACGACGTCGAGCGCGGGGTGTGGAAGGCGCCGGCCAACGAGGTCGTGCGCGGCGCGCTGCGCTTCGAGCTCGACATCAACTTCGCCCAGCAGGAGATGCTCAACCCGATCGGGGTGAACTGCCTGCGCTACCTGTCCGGGCGGGGTTTTCGTGTGTGGGGCGCGCGCCTGGCCTCGTCAGACCCCGAGTGGAAGTACGTCAACGTGCGGCGCTACTTCAACTACCTCGAATCCTCGATCGACCGCGGCACGCAGTGGGCGGTGTTCGAGCCCAACGGCGAGCGCCTGTGGGCCAACGTGCGGCAGACGATCTCCGACTTCCTCTACAACGAGTGGCGCAACGGCGCGCTGCTCGGCACCAAGACCGAGGAAGCCTTCTTCGTGCGCTGCGACCGCAGCACCATGACCCAGAACGACCTCGACAATGGTCGCCTGGTGTGCCTGATCGGCGTGGCGGTGATCAAGCCGGCCGAATTCGTCATCTTCCGCATCGGCCAGAAGACCGCCGATGCCCGTGCCTGATCGAGGAGGACTGAATCATGGCTGAACGCATCACGCCCTATGGCGCCTTCAACTTCATCGTCAACTTCGACGGCGGCGAGGAGTTCGGCGGCTTCTCCGACGTGTCGGGCATCGGTACCGAGGTCACGGTGGCCGAATACCGCGCCGGCAACGACAAGGAAAACCACGTGCGCAAGGTCGCAGGCATCCACAAGGTCAGCGACGTCACCTGCAAGCGCGGCATCGTCAACTTCGACAGCCTGTGGGCCTGGATCGAGCAGACCCGCACCGACGGCCCGGCGGCGCAGAAGACGATCGCCATCACGCTGATGGACGAGGCCCGCAACCCGGTGCGCACCTGGCTGCTGCGCGGCTGCATCCCGATGAAGTACACCGGCCCCACGCTGGCCGGCAAGGGCGGCGGCGACGTGGCGATGGAAGAGATCGTGCTCTCGGCCGAAGGCTTCGAGATCCAGGCCTGACCGGCCACCGCCCCCGGCATCCTGACAGGCATCCCGACCGAGCACCGCCATCATGAGAGGCCTCGCCTTCGAGATCGCGCCCCCGGCGCTGCAGGCCGACCCCAACCGGGTCGACATCGCCTGCTTCGTCGGCTTCGTCGGCCGCCGCCCCGGCGCGCTGCCGGCGGCGGTGCGCACGGCGCTGGCGCGCGCGCGCTGGACCGACGGCCCCTGGGCGCGACCCGCGGCGGAGATCGACGGCCTGCTGCAGCTGCCGGTGGCGGTCGATGGGTGGACTGCCTTCGACGCCCTCTACGCCTGGGACGAGCGCCCGCTCGGCGGCGGCCGCCAGCGCTGCGCCAGCGCGCTCGGCGCGGCGGTGCGGCGCTTCTTCGCCAGCGGCGGCCGACGCGCGCTGATCGTGCGCTGCGGCGACCCCTGGCCCTGGCTGGAGCCGGCCGCCGAGCGTGCCGCCCGCCGCGAAGAACGCCTCGCGGCCCTGCTCGCCCCGCAGGCGAGCGCGATGGACCCCGCATCCTGGCGCGGCCTGGGCCATCTGCACGGCCTGCCCGAGGTCAGTCTGGTGTGCCTGCCCGACCTGCCCGACCTCTGCGCCGCGCCGCCCGAGGCGCTGGCGGTCGCGATCGAGCCGCCCGCCTCACCCGAGGTCTTCGTCGCCTGCAGTGACAACGTCGCACCCGCGGTCGAGCAGGATATCGGCCTGCGCGATCTCGCCCCGCCGCGCTGCGATGCGGCCGGCCTCGCCGCCTGGCGCGACGCCCTCGGCCAGGCGCGGCTGCAGCTCGCCCGCCATCATCGCGAGAAGCTGCTCGTCGCCAGCCTGCCGCTGCCGACGCGCGATCTGCACCAGCCCGGCAGCCAGGCAGACGCCCGCGCGCGCACCGACTACCTCGCCCACCTCGAGCAGACCGGCGTGCTGGCCGCGCCCGACACCACCGGCACCGGCACCGCGAGCGCCTTCATCCAGCTCGCCTGGCCCTGGCTCCGGACCGCGCAGGCGCATGACCTGCCCGGCGAGCTCGAGCCGCCCGAGGGCCTGCTCGCCGGCCTCATCGCCCACAACGCGCTCGCCCGCGGCACCTTCCGCTCGATCGCCGGCACCCCGCTGCCGATGGTGTCGGGCAGCGAGCCGGTGCTGCCGTGGAGCGCCATCGCCCCCAGCCCGAGCGATGCGCTCGCCCGCCGCGTGTGCGTGATCGCGCCCCAGCCTGGCGGCTGGGCCCTGCAGTCCGACGTCAGCACCGCCACCGACGAGGCCTGGCGCGCCGGCGGCGTCACCCGCCTGCTCGGCGCCGTGCTGCGCGCCGCGCGCACGGTGGGCAGCAATGCCTTGTTCGAGGCCAGCGGCCCGACGCTGTGGCACAGCGTCGCGCGCAGCCTGGAGCACACGCTGACCGCCTTCTGGCGCGAGGGCGGCCTGGGGGGCAAGGACCCCGCCGAGGCCTTCAGCGTGCGCTGCGACCTCACGACGATGAGCCAGAACGATCTCGACAACGGCCGCCTGCGTGTCGAGGTCAGTCTGCTGCCGCTGGCCGCCATCGAGCGCATCACCGTGGTCCTCGAACTGGGTGGCGGCAGCGCGTCGGCCACCGCGCCCGCGCTGGAGGTGGCGTGATGGCCGAGCCCCTCGACAGCAGCAGCCAGGAACGGCTCGATGCCGCACCGCTCGGCGTGTTCCGCTTCCATGTCAGCTTCCGCAAGCAGCCGATCAAGGGCGCGACCGGCGCCGAGGTGCCGCTGTGCGAGGGCGCCTTCGCCGAATGCACCGGCCTGGAGGCGACCATGGAGCCCAAGGTGATCAAGGTGGGCGGCGCCAACTACGGCGCGGTGCAGCGCGCCGGCCCGGTCAGCTTCGCCACCGTCGTGCTCAAGCGCGGCATGACGCGCGGCCGCAACGGCCACCAGGCGCTGTGGGACTGGTTCGCCAAGGTCGCCGGCGGCGCCTATGCCTACCGCATGGAGGTGGAGATCGAGATGCGCAACGGCCGCGACGAGCCGGTGCTGCGCTGGGCGCTGCGCCGTGCGCTGCCGGTCAAGTTCAAGGCCGCCGACCTCAACGCCAAGGGCACCGAGGTCGGCATCGAGGAACTGCACCTGGCCCACGAGGGCCTGGTGCTGGTGAGCTGAGGACCCGGCCATGCCGCAGCTGCCCGCCGAACTCATCGACGAACCCGCCAGCTTCGAGACGCTGACCGGGGAGAAGCTCACCGTTCCGGTGCATTTCAACCCGGCCAGCCTGCAGTACACCGTCGCCAACACCCTCAAGGAAGAAGGCAAGGGCGCCAAGAAGAAGCAGTACGTCAGCCAGACCACGGCCAAGCTGACGATGGACCTGGTGTTCGACACCACCGACAGCGGCGAGGACGTGCGCGTCACCACCAACAAGATGGCCAAGCTGCTGCAGCCGGTCGCGGCCGGCGGCGACAAGAACGTGCCGCCCACGGTGCGCTTCAGCTGGGGCGCCTATGCCTTCACCGGCATGGTCGAGCAGTACAAGGAGACGATCGATTTCTTCGCCGCCGGCGGCATCCCGCTGCGCGCCTCGATCAACCTCACGCTGTCGAGCCAGGACGTGGTGTTCGACAGCGGCACCGCCAACCCGGCCTCGGTCGACACCGATCTGCCGGCCGAGCCGGTGGTGGCGCCGGGATCGGACGATGCCGCCGGTCCGGGCGGGGCGCAGGGCGTGGCCAATGCCGCCGGCGATCCACGTGCCGCGCGCGCCATCGCCGCCGCGAACGGCGCGGACAGCCTGCGCTTCGGTGCCGGCGCGAACCTGGCGGTGGGCGCCTCGGTCGGCGTCGGTTTTGCGGCGGGCGCGTCTGCGAGCGTCGGCTTCTCGGCGGGGATCGGGGCCTCGGCGGGCGCGGGTTTCTCGGCCTCGGCGGGGGCAGGCTTGTCCGCTTCGGCCGGCCTGTCTGCGGGCGCAGGCGCGAACCTGTTGCCCCCCGCTGCCTTCGCCAGCGGCGGGGGCGGCTTGAGCCTGGGCGCGGGCGCGGGTGCAGGCCTGGGCCTGTCCGCCGGAGGGGGATTGTCCGTGGGCGCAGGCGCGAGCGCCGGCTTCGGCGCGGGCCTGAGCGTGGGCGCGAGCGCGGGGGCGGGCCTCAGCGCCGGCGCCGGTGCGAGCGCCGGCTTCTCCGGGCTGCGCATGGAGACGAACCAGAGCACACGCAGCCTGAACACCGCGGCGCTGCTGCCCACCGCGGCCGGCGCGGACTTCGGCGCCGCCGGCGGTGCCAGCGTCGCCGCCGGCGGCCGGCTCACGGCGGGCAGCGGCGGGCTGAAGGCCGAGGTCGGCGCCGAGGCCGACTTCGTCATCGGCGGCCGCTGACGCGAGGAGGACACCACCATGCCGATCATGATCGAAGAGATGCACACCCAGATCCGCCCCGAGCCCGAGCCGGCTGAGCGTGACACGGGCCGCGGCTCCGGTGCTGCCGGGGACGGACTCGGCCCGGCGCTGGGCACCGCGCTCGCCGAGCAGATCCGCCGCGAACTGCGCCTGCGCGAGGAACGCCGCCTGCGCTGGCAGGCGGACTAGGAGCGGCACCATGAGCACCGAGACCTCCGTCAGCCAGACCGCCGTCTATCGCGCGCGCCCCACGCTGCGCCTGGCGGGCCAGGCCGACGAACGCGCCTCCGAGCTGCTGATCGGCATGTGCATCGAGGAGACCGAGGGCGGCATGAGCACCGCCGAACTGCGCTTCTCGAACTGGGCGAGCACCCGCGACGGCAACGCCGAGCCCGCCTTCGAGGACGGCAGCCGGCTCGCGCTCGGCACCGCGATCGAGGTCTATGCAGGCGACGAGGCCCAGGCGCGCGAGCTGTTCCGCGGCGTGGTCAGCGCGCTCGAGGCCGAGTTCGTGCAGGGCTCGCCGCCCGAGCTCGTCGTGCTCGCCGAGGACCCGCTCGGGCGTGCGCGTATGGCGCGGCGCAGCAAGGTGTTCACCGACCAGAGCCCGGCCGACGTGGTGCGCGCGGTGGCGGGCGAACTCGGCCTGCGCCCGACGGTGCAGGGCCTCGACGCGCCGGTGGCGACCTGGGCCCAGCTCAACGAGAGCGACCTCGCCTTCCTGCGCCGCCTGCTCGGTCGCTTCGACGCCGACCTGCAGATCGTCGGCGAGGAGTTGCAGGTCGCGCCGCGCGGCGAGGTGCGCCGTGGCGAACTCACGCTCGAACTGCACGGCCAGCTTGCCCGCGCCCGCGTCACCGCCGACCTCGCCCACCAGGTCAGCCGCGTCACCGCCGGCGGCTGGAACCCGGTCAGCGGCAGCACCGTCAGCGGCGAGGCCACGCGCTGTGCCCACGCCGGCCCGGGCAGCGGCACCAGCGGCGCGGACTGGCTGACGCGCGCGCTCGAAGCACGCAGCGAACACCTCGGCCACCTCGCGCTCGCCACCGACGAAGAGGCGAGCGCGGTCGCCGCCGCCGCCTTCGACCAGCGCGCGCGCCGCTTCGTGCGCCTGGACGGCATCGCCGAGGGCAACGCCCAGCTGCGCGTCGGCACCCACGTCGCCGTCAGCGGCCTGTCGCCGCGCTTCGACAACACCTATTACGTCGTCGAGGCCCGCCACCGCTACGACATGCAGGCCGGCTACCGCACCGAGTTCGTCGGTGAGTGCGCCTGGCTGGGAGGCCGCTGATGGACCGCGCCCCGCACTTCCTCGCCGCAACCGGGTGGATGCAGTCCGCCACGCTGGCGCGCGTGGTCAGCCTCGACGACCCCGAGTCGCTCAACCGCGTGCAGGTGCGCCTGTTCGCGCTCGACGGTGCCGACCAGCAGGACGCGCCGCTGTGGGCGCGCGTGGTCTGCCCCTTCGCCGGCGACCAGCGCGGCGCCTTCTTCATGCCCGACGTCGACGACGAAGTGCTGGTGGTGTTCGTGCAGGGCGACACCCGCTACCCGCTGGTGCTGGGCGGGCTGTGGAACGGCAGCGCCGCGGCGCCCGCCGACCTGGGCAGCGAGGGCAACCGCTTCAAGCGCATCCGCTCGAAGAACGGCGTGGTCGTGACCCTGGACGACCAGCAGGGCCAGGAAAAGCTCGTGCTCGAGACCCCCGCCGGGCAGAAGGTCACGCTCGGCGACGGCCCCGGCACGATCACGGTCGAAGACAGCAACGGCAACCGCGTGGTGATGGATTCCAGCAGCATCGCCTTCACCGCCGCGGCCAAGCTCAAGATCGACGCACCGCAGGTGGACATCACCGCCGGCATGGTCAACGTCAACACCGCGATGGCCAAGTTTTCCGGCATCGTCAAGTGCGAGGTGCTGCAGACCACGGCGGTGGTGTCGACCAGCTACACGCCGGGAGCGGGGAACATATGGTGACGCACCCCCACGAGGTCCTGCTCGGACCGCCGCGCGACGTCGCCGCCTGGCCCGACCAGGGCTGCGGCGCGCCTGCCATCCTGCAACGCAGCGACGACGACTTCATCCCAGCGGTGCTGGCCGCGCTGCGCGAGCCGGCGAGCCGCAGCGCGCTGCGCGACCACCTGGTGCGCAGCACCACGCTCGCCGCCGGCGCCGACACGCGCCCGCCCGGCAAGCGTGCTGCGGGTCGCGGCCTGCTCGACTCGCTGCGCGCGGCCCGCGGCCGCATGGGGCTGCCCGGCGGGCGCCGCGAGGCCCCCGCGGCCGACAGCGGACGGGAGAAGGCCGCCGCCGGCGAGGACCGCGCCGCCGCGCTCGACGGCCTCCACCGCGCGGCGCGGGGCCAGACCGTGCTCAAGCTGTTCCAGCCCATCCAGCGCCAGTTCCACCTCGCCGTCATGGAAGCGCGCTGCGACACGCCCGGGCTGCCGCGCATCGACCCGGCGAAGGTGGAGTCGGCCGGGCTGGTGATCCGCCGCCTGCGCAACGACAAGGGCCGCGAGATCCGCCAGGGCTGGATGCGCGCCGCCGACGGCGTGCGCGGCTGGGTGCAAGTCGACAGCAGCGATGAGCCGCTGCCGCCGCGCCACGACCCCGACGCCCGCCGCCGCCTGAGCCGCCCGGGCACGCGCCAGCCCGCGCTCGACCGCGAGGTTCTGGCCCTGATCAGCGCCCGCGAGGAGGCCGTGCTGAGCGAGGAGGTGGTGCCGATGTTCATCGCCCCGCCCGAGGTGTGCGCCGCCGCCGGCGCCACCCTGCTCTACGGCCTGGTGCCCACCACCAGCAGCGATCGCGCGGAGGGCGGTGCCCCCGCCTTCGACGACGAAGGCTTCGGCGCCAGCTCGAGCGCCTTCACCACGCACCTGGTCGGCCCGCTGCGCGGCCTGCCCGACAGCTTCCCGCGCCC
Source organism: Thauera sp. JM12B12 (assembly GCF_039614725.1). NCBI lineage: Bacteria > Pseudomonadati > Pseudomonadota > Betaproteobacteria > Rhodocyclales > Zoogloeaceae > Thauera > Thauera sp. JM12B12. Next base: position 4,010,249 of record NZ_CP154859.1, read on the forward strand.
GGGCCAGGTCGTCACCGAAAGCCTCGCCACCCTCGCGCGCACCCCGGGCACCGACCAGGCCGCAATGCAGCGCCTGCTGCTGCTGCTGCGCCAGCTCGCGGTCGAGTTCGGTGCCTTCGAGGACGCGCCCGAGGCCGAGGCCCTGCTGCAGGTGCTCGACGGCATCGGCCTGCCGCTGGCCGACGCCGCCGGCAAGCCGATCGAGGGCACCACGCCCGCCGGAGATTTCCTGCGCGAGGCCACCGCCATCCTGCTCGACGGCGACACCCCGGCGCATCCGCCGACCATGCCGCTGGGCTGGCCGGCGCTCGACGCGGACACCGCCCAGCGCCTCGCCCAGGCCCTGCACGCCTGCCTGCTGCGCCGCTTCGAGGCGCTCGCCGGCCAGGCCGGACGCTACGACGAGCAGGACGCGCAGTACGTGCTGCGCGCCTTCGTGCGCCTGAAGCCCGAGGGCCCCTGCCCGGCACGCACGGTGTGGAGCGCCTACAGCCCGCGCTTCGTGATCGCGCCCTGGTACGAGGGCAGCGGCGCCCCGCCCACCCAGGTGGCGATGCCCGACCCCACCGACAAGGCCACGCTCAAGAAGCTCAAGCCCAACGTCGCCTTCACCGTGCCGGCCGCGATGCAGCACCTGCTCTCGGGCGACCCGCTCGACATGCTCGAGGGCAAGAAGCCCGCCGGCCAGGGCCTGGACATCGGCTGGATCTGCGGATTCAACATCCCGATCATCACGATCTGCGCCTTCATCGTGCTCAACATCTTCCTGTCGCTGTTCGACCTCTTCCTGCGCTGGATGATGTTCTTCAAGATCTGCATCCCCTTCCCGAAGAAGAGCGGCGGCGATGGCGGTGGAGGTGGCGGATGAGCACCGGCCCGCTCCCGCGCCCGCTCGTCGGCTGGCCGCTGTTCGCCGTGCCCGACGCCGACGGCCGGCTCGACTGGCCCTCGGCCGAAGCCAGCGTGCGCCAGTCCATCCGCGTCATCCTCAGCACGCGGCCAGGCGAGCAGCTGATGCGGCCCGAGTTCGGCGCCGGCGTCGACCGCCTGCTGCACCAGCCCAACAACCTCGCCACCCGCCGCCAGCTGCGCGACTGGGTCAGCGCGGCACTCGAGCGCTGGGAGCGGCGCATCCTGCTCGACCGCGTCGACGTGCTCGAAGTCCCCGACCGACCGACCGAACTGCGCGTGGAAATCGCCTACCGGCTCGCCCGCACCGGCAGCCCCGGCGCAGTGGCGGTGACCGTCCGACTGGAGGAAGGCTGACATGCCCATCCTGCCACCCCGCCTCGACGACCGCAGCTTCGACGACCTGCTCGAGGATCTGCTCGCCCGCATCCCTGCGCACACGCCCGAGTGGACCCACCCGCGCCTGGGCGACCCGGGGCGCACCCTGCTCGAGCTCTTCGCCTGGCTGGGCGATGCGCTGCTGTATCGCGCCAACCTGATCCCCGAGCGCCAGCGCCTGGTGTTCCTGAAGCTGCTCGGCCAGGGCCTGCGCCCGGCCCAGCCAGCCTCGGCCCTCCTCAGCCTGAGCTTCGCCCAGCCCACCGAACTCGCCGGGCTCACGCTGGCCGCGGGCGCGACGATCAAGGGGGCGCTGCCCTTCGAGACCCTGGCCGAGACCACCGTGCTGCCGATCAGCGCCGAAGCCTGCTACAAGCGCCCGCTCGACGAGGCCGACAGCGCCCGCATGGCCGAACTGATCGACGGCCTGCAGCGGGTGCACCGCATCGACGGCGCAGCGCGCGGCTATCAGGTGACGCCGCTGTTCGAGGACGGCCAGGCGGTGGGCGAGGGCGTGGACGTGTTCGCCGACAGCATCGACCGCGCGCTGTGGCTGGCCCTGCTCGCCCCGGCCGCGCGCCCCGAACAGCAGGCTGCGGTGAACGCCGCCGCGCGCAGCGCTCTCGGCGGCGGCGACAGCGGCGCCGCCGCGCTGCTGTCGGTCGGCGTGGTGCCGGAGATCGCCGCGCCCGCGCTGTTCGAGGAGATCGGGCCGCGCGCCCGCATCCCGGTGATGTGGGAGATCGTCACCCAGGGCGCCAACGGCGTCGATGCCGACTACCTCACGATCGAACCCTTGCCCGGCGCGCTCAACGACACGACCGCCGGCCTCACCCGCCCCGGCGTGCTGCGCCTGCCGATGCCCGACGAGGCGCTGATCTGGGCGCCGTCCAACGACGTCGGCGACAACCCGCGCGCCGGCGTCGGCGACAACCCGCCGCGGCTCGATGACCCCGAGCGCGCCGCGCGCCTGATCGGCTGGCTGCGCCTGCGGCCGCGGCCCGGCAGCGGCGTCGAGCAGCTCAGGCTGTCGTGGATCGGTGTCAACGCGGTCGAGGCCGACCAGCGCAGCACCATCGCCGGCCGCGTGCTCGGCGTGTCCACCGGCGCCGCCGACCAGGTCTTCCAGTTACCGGCCGGCTCGGTCGATGCAGCGAGCCTGCGCATCGAGGTCGAGGAACCTGGCCGCGGCTACCAGCAATGGACGCGGGTCGACGAGCTCGCGGCGATCTCCGCCGACCCCGTCGTCACCCGCGAGACCGGCGCCTTCGAGCTCGACGCCGAGGCCGGCACGCTGCGCTTCGGCGACGGTGTGCGCGGCCGCGTGCCGGAACGCCAGATGCGCGTCCGTCTCGCCCATGGCCGCTTCGGCGGCGGACGGGCGGGCAACCTGCCGGCGGGCAGTCTCACCGAGCTCGCCACCGCCCGCGTGGTCGGCAGCCCGCGCGCGCTGCCGGCGATCAAGGTGCATCAGCCGCTGGCCAGCGCCGGCGGCGAGGACGCCGAGACCCTGGCCGTAGCCGAGCGCCGCATCCCCGCCCTGCTGCGCCATCGCGAGCGCGCAGTGACCGCCGAGGATTATCGCCGCCTGGCGCAGGAGGTGCCCGGCACCGAGGTCGGCCGGGTGGACGTGCTGCCGCGCTTCAAGCCGCGCGAGCGCCGCTTCGACGTGCCCGGCGTGGTCAGCGTGATGGTGCTGCCGGCGCGCGCGCTCGGCCCGGCGCCCAATCCGCGCCCCGACCGCCCCTTCATCGAGCGGGTGCACGCCCACCTCGCCGCGCGCACGCCGCTCGCCACCGAGTGCTACGTGATCGGCTGCGAATACCTCGCGCTGGGTCTGTCGGTGGCGGTGGTCATCCGCGACGGCTTCGCCCGCGACGCGGTGCTGTTCGAGGTCCGCGAGGCCCTGCGCCGGCTGCTGTGGCCGCTGCCACCCCTTGGCCCCACCGGCAGCGGCTGGCCGCTGCGCCGCCCGGTGCGCGAGCGCGAGCTCGAGGTCGAGGTGTCGCGCGTCGCCGGCGTGGCCGAGGTCGCCGGCCTCAACCTGTTCGAGCGCGCGCAGATCGACGGCGAGAGCACCTGGCGCCTGCTGACGCGCAACACCACCGACGGCTCGCAGCAGCTCGAGCTCGCGCCCTGGCAGCTCCCCGAGCTGCTGAGCGTGCAGGTGATCGAGGTCGCGGCCGGCAGCGCGGGCGGCGCGAACGCCGCGCCGGAGTCGCTCGCCGCGCTGCCCAACCCCTTCGCCGACGAGACGGCGGTCGCGGTGCCGGTCGTGCCCGAGGTGTGCTGATGGACGCCAACCGCCAGCGCTTCTGGTTGCTCGCCGACGACCGTCACTGGCCGGGGCGCAGCCACGCCGACTATCGCGAGGGCTGCCGCGCGCTGCACCTGGCGAGCGAGCGCAGCCTCGGCGCGATGGCCGCGGATGCCGCTGCGATCGCAGCTTCTGCGCTCGAGCGCCTGCCGCACGCGATCGACCGCGAAGGCGCCATCGCCTGGTGGGACGAAGCCGCCGGCGCGCTGCAGGTACGCAGCCATCTGCCGGCGCCGGCCACCCTGCTCGAGCTGCCCGAGCGCCCGCAGGATTTCGCCGCCGGTCACGACGACGTGCTCTACGTTGCGCTCGCCGGACGCGTGCTGCTGCACGACCTGCGCGCGCGCTGGCCCGACTTCATGTTGCCGACCCCCGGTTTCCAGGCCTGGCGCATCGCCGCGGCGGCCGACGGGGGCGCCTGGCTGCTCGAGCGCGGCAGCGGCCGTCTGGCACGCCTGCGCGGCTGCATGCACGCTGCGCGCCCGGCGGCCGACTACGCCAGCACCACCTTCCGCCCCGAGCCCGAGAACGCCGACGCCCCGCGCCTGCAACTGGCACCCGCGCTGGACTGGCCGGCGGGCGAGCGTCCGCAGGCACTGGCGGCCGCCGCGGACGGCCGCCTCGCGCTGCTGTCCTGGTCGGGCGACGGCGCGTGCCGGCTGCGCCTGGTCGAGGCCGACGGCGCCGTGCTGGGCGCGCCGCAGCAGCTGGCGCAGGTGCGCTTCGCCTATGCGCTCGACTGGCTCGCCGATGGCGCGATCGCGCTGCGGGTGCCGGGTCGGCGCGACGCGCCGGTGTTCCGCCCGCGCGCCACCAGCGAGGCGCTCACGCTGCAGCCCGGCGGCGACATCTACCCGCTGCAGGCCGAGGCCGAAGAGGCCCCCTTCGCCCATCGCCTCGACCAGCCGCCACGCTATCCGGTCACCGGTCCGGGGCTGGAACCCTTGCACCGGCTGTCGGTGTCCCGGCTCGCCCGCCGCGGCGAAGCCGCCAACTTCGGTGCCGAGCGCCACCATCTGATCGACAGCGGCGATCCCGCCACGGTGTGGCACCGGCTGTACGCCGAGGCCCGCATCCCGGCCGACTGCGGCTTCGTGGTGTGGCTCGCCGCCACCGCCGAGCCCTCGCCTGACGGCGTCGTCGACTGGGAACCCCATGTGTTCGGCGCGGTACCCGCCGAGGAGCTGCCCGCGGGGCCGCTGCCGCGCGCCGCCTGGGAGCGCCTGCCCTCCGAGCTGCCCGGCCATTCCGGCCTGGGCGCCTGGGGCGCGCCCCAGCCCGGCCGTGCCGGCCTGTGGACGGTGCTGGTGCAGCGCCACGGGCGGCGCGTGCGCGCGCTGCGCGGACGCTACCTGTGGGTGCGCATCACGCTGCACGGCAACGGCCGCGACTCGCCCGAGATCGCCGCGCTGCGCGCCTACGGTCCGCGCTTCCCGGTTCGCGACCAGTACCTGCCACGGCTCTATCACGAGACCGAGTTCGGCGCCGCCGCCGATGCTCGCGTCGCCCCCGGCGAGCCGCAGAGCACCCCGGCGGACTTCCTCGAGCGCTTCCTCGGCAACGTCGAGGGCTGGCTCACCGCGCTCGAGGACCGCGTCGCCGCCGCACACCTGGTCACCGACCCCGACACCGTCGCCGAGCCCGGGCTGGACTGGCTGGGCAGCTGGATCGGCGTCGCCTTCGACCCGGCGCTGCCCGCCGCGCGGCGTCGCGACTGGCTGCGCCACGCCGCCGAGCTCGCGCGCTTCCACGGCACCCGCCGCGGCCTGCTGCTGGCGCTCGACATCGCCACCGACGGCGGTGTGCGCGCCGGCCGCATCGTCGTCGTCGAGGGCTTTCGCATCCGCCGCCTGCTGGCGACGCTGCTCGGCGTCGACCTGAGCGTCGAGGACGACCCGCTGCTGCCCGGGCTGGTGATCAGCGGCAACTCGGTGGTCGGCGACACGCTGATCCTGGCCGAGGCCGAGCGCGTCGAGCTGCTCGCGCTGTTCCGCGACGAAGTCGCCAGCGCCAGCGAGCGCGAGGCCGTGCTCGCCTTCTACGAGCGCCTGGCCTACCGCACGCTGGTGCTGGTGCACGGCGACCAGGAGCACGAGGGGGCACACGGCCTGCTGCGTCGCATCGTCGAGCTCGAGGCGCCCGCCCACGTCGAGGTGCAGATCGCCCACGCGACCTGGCCGCTGCTGACCGGCATCGCCAGCCTGGTCGGGGTCGACACCTGGCTCGGGCCACCCCGCCCCGTGCAGCCCGCGCGCGCCAACCGCAGCACGCTCGGCAACGGCGACCGCGTGCTCGGCGTCGGCAGCCTCGACCCGCGCCTGTCGGGCGCGCCGGCCGCCCTCGCCGCCTCGCCCGCGCCGATCGCCGATGCCGGCGCCGACACCCGCGTGCCCCACGGCCGCAGCTTCATGCTCGACGGCAGCCGCTCGCGCGCCGCCCCCGGCCGCCGCCTCACCGAGTACCGCTGGCGCCTGCTCGACTAGCCCCCGCGCCTTTTCGCCACCACCAAGGAGCCCATCATGGCCGAGTTCATCATCAACACCGAAGTCAAGACCGAGACCCCCGCCGTCGAGGTGACCGTGTCCGCCAACCGGCCGCTGCCGCTCGGCCGCCATGTGTTCCGCCTGGTGGTGGTGGATGACTCGGGCAACACCTCGATCCCGGACGACGTGGTGGTCATCGTCGCCGACACCGACGCCCCGACCGCGGTGCTCAACGCGCCACGCTCGGTCAGCTTCGGCCGCAGCTTCGAGCTCGATGGCAGCCGCTCCTTCGATGCCGGCGGCGGTCGCGTCACCACCTACCTGTGGACCTACCTCGGCCAGCCCTGAGGGTCGGCCCAACCCGTCACGCAGACGCCCTCGGGGAGACATCATGGCCACCTTCGTTCGCGGCCAGCCGATCAAGACCACCGCACCGACGATCACCGTGGATGCCGGGCTCGCGCTCGGCAGCCATCGCTTCCAGCTCGTGGTGCTGACCGACACCGGCCAGACCAGTGCACCCGCGGTGGTCACGGTCGACGTCATCCGCAGCCTGATCGACCCGGTCCGTCCCGTGCTCGAGCCGGTGCTGGTGAGCCCCGTGCCGGTGTCGCCGACGCTGACGACCCCGACCACCCGCCTCGACACCACGCTCGTCACCCCCAGGTCCGCGCCTGCCCGCAAGCCGCGCAAGCCGAGGAGCGAATCATGAACAGCCCACTGCGCCCGCCCGCTGACGACCCCCTGTACGCCCTGCCGCAGGCCGCGCGCCCCCACTACGCCACCGGCATGCTGCTCGGCGCCCGCGACTTCGCCGACGAGCAGACCTATCACCGCAACCGCCTCGCGCGCGCGCTCGCTTTCGCCAGCGGCGCCGGCGGCCGGCGCCTGGCGACGCCCGCCAGCGACGAGGGCGGGGTGGTCGGCCTGCACGGTGGCGGCACGCTGGCGGGGCTGCGCGTGTCCCACCGCCCGCCGCCACAGGCCGCGGAGGAAGAGCTGCGTATCGCGCCCGGGCTCGCGGTCGACCGCCTCGGACGCCTGATCGAGCTCAGCGTCCCGGTCTGCCTGCGCGTCGAGCGCTGGTTCACCGGCGAGCTCGCGCGCGAAGACGGCGACGCGCTGCGCCGCGCCGCGCTCGACGACCCGGCGCGCTTCGCCAGCCCCCGCCTGCTCGGCGAGGGCAGCGTGCTGCCGGCGCGCGCGGTGATCGCCGACGTCTTCATCCGCTTCGTGACCTGCCGCCAGGCGCTCGCGCCCGCCTTCGCCAGCGGCCCCTTCGATGCCCTCGACGCGGTCGAGACCGCGCGCCTGCGCGATGGCTGGGAAGTGCATCTGGTGCTGCGCGGCGATGGGCTCGACGACGACTTCAGCGGCCTGCCGCTGACCGACCGCGACCTCTCCACCCTCGCCCCCGAGGCGCGCCGTGATGCGCTGCAGGACGCGGTGCTGGACGCCTGGCCCAGCCTGGCCGGCCACACCGACGCCGATGGCAACCTGCCGCGTCCGCCCGGCCACCCGCCGGCGCTGGACCCGACCGCGGTGTTCCTCGCCCGCGTCTTCGTCGGCGTCGCTGCGGGCAACCCGCCCGCGCGCAGCGGCGAGGTGATCGTGGACAACTGGGGGCGGCGCTTCCTGCCCCATCTCGGCCTGATGGCCGGTGCGCTCGGCCTGGGGCGCTGAGGGCGACATGCACCCCGCGTCGGCCACCCGAATGCATTTGCGCGCGTCAGCGGACGCGCTGGAGGACATGCCATGGACCTGACGACTGGCAAGAGCCGCGTGACCCTGAGCGCGAGCGAGGTCGGTGCGCTGCGCACCGCCGGCGTGCTCATCGAGGATCCGCGCCGCGAGCGCCCGCGCTATTTCGACGGCCGCTTCCTGGCCGCGCGCGACCTCATCCGCGACCAGCAGTACATCCTCACCCGCGAGGCCGACCTCGGCCGCGCCGCCGGCAGCGGCGTCGCGACCGGCCTGGTGGTGAGCGGCGGCGGCAGTGACCGCATCGAGGTCTCGGCCGGCCATGGCGTGACCCCGGCGGGCGAGCTCGTCGTGCTGCCGCGCGCGCTTGGTCTGCGCCTGGCCGACGTGCCGCAGGCCGAGCAGCTGTCGGCGCGCTTCGGGCTCGGCCGCATCCCGCAGCCACCGCTGCGCAGCCGCACCGGGCTGTTCGTGCTCGCGCTGCGTCCGGTGGAGTTCACCGACAACGCGGTCGGCGCCTACCCGACCACGATCACCGGCCCGCGCACCGTCGAGGACGCCGACATCATCGAGGCCACCGCGGTGGTGCTGGTGCCGTGGAACGACGACGGCGCCGCCGACGCGCTCGAGGCCCGTCGCGCCCGCGCGGCCGCCACCATCTTCACCGGCGACGCCGGCCCGCTGCTGTCCTCCAACGTGCTGCCGCTGGCCATGATCGCGCTGCAGAACAACCTGCCGGTGTGGATCGACGCCCCGCTGGTACGGCGCGAACTCGGTGCCGACCGTGCCGATCTGCCCGGGCTGGGACACTCGCCGCGCGCGCTGCGACTCGCTCACCTGCTGCAGCACCAGCTCCACCTCGCCGACGCGGTGGCGGCCAATGGCGGCCGCGGCTTCGCCGCGCGCGAGCGCTTCACGCTGCTGCCGCCGGCCGGGCCCCTGCCGCCGGGCATGATCGCGCCGCGCGACTTCACCCAGCGCTACTTCCCCGCCGAGATGGCGGTCGACTTCTCCATCGTCCCCGAGGACGAGCTCCCCGCCCTGGTCGAGGAGGCGCTTGCGCTGCCGCCGATCGACCTCGCCGCGGCGGCCGAAACGCTGGAGTCGAGCTCGGTGCTGATCCTCGCCCCGGTGCCGCGCAACGAGTGGCGCGCGGTCAACGCCCGCCTCGGCAGCCAGCCGGGCACCCGCCTGCGCAGTTTGCGCCCGGCGGCGATCAATCTCGTCGCCACCCGCAAGCCGCTCGAGATCCTGCAGCAGCTGCGCGTTCCGCGCCCGCTGCCGCCGCTCACCCCCACCGACCCGGCCGATGCCGAGTGGGCGCGGCTGGCGGCCCTGCCCGAGCTGTGGTTCGTGCGGCGGCGCAACCTCGCCTACCGCGACGAGCTCGCCGGTGAGGCGATCCGCGTCGCCGGCCAGGACCGGGTCGGCGAACTCGCCCCGCGGCTCAACGCCTTCGGCCTCGACACCCCGCTCAACCGCGTGCTCGCCACCGCGACGCCACGCGCCGCGCTCGAGGTGAGCAGCCTGCTCGCCAGCCCGCGCTTTGCCGACTCGCCCACCCTGACCGCGGCGGCGATCGGCGAGCTGTCGCGGGCCGAGACCCTCGACCAGGCCGCGGTGCTGAAGGTGGCTGCCGAACTGTCGGCGCCCGGCGTCGGCGATGGCCTGGTGCGGCTGGAGACCACGCGCGCCGACACCGTGCCGAGCAAGACCGCGCTGCGCGAGATCGCCAGCGGCGAAGCCGACTGGCGCACGGCGGATGCGCAGGCCACGCTCGCCACCCGCACCGAGATCCGGCCCCTGGCGCAGAGCGTGCTGCGCCCGCAACCCGTCCGCAGCACGGTGTCCGCGCCAGACGCCCCCGCGCCGGCCACCCCCGTGGTGGACGCCACCGTCAGACCGCGAAGCCGCGCCGCGCCCCGACCTGCGGCACAGGCGACAGGCTCGTCCGCGGCCACCTCGCCCTCGGGCCGGCGCCGCAAGGCGAGCGTGAGCGGGACGCCCGAGTCCGCCCCGGCGCCCGACGCACAGCCCGCTGCACCCGCCGGCGCGGCCACCCGCGCGCGCCGGCGCAAGCCCGCCAGCGGCGGGACCTGATGCAAGGAGGTGAATCGTGAGCATCACCCCGATCAAAGCCCCGCTGCCGGGCGAACGCGTGCTCGCGCTGGCCCCGGAAGACGTCACGCAGGCCGCCAGCTGGTGGCTGCGCCGGCCCAACCTGTTCCCCGGTCGCGCGCTGACCGCACCCACGCTCGCGGGCCGCCAGGCCTGGGCCGCAGCCCATGTCGCGCTGCGCGGGCAGGCCTTCACCCCCGGCGTGGTGCAGGGGCTGGAGGCGGCGCTGATCGACGGCGCCGGTAGCGGTCTCGCCGACGCGCGCCTGGCGCTGATGCAGGGCATCGCACTGAGCGCCGACGGCGAGGACGTCCACCTACCCCACGCCCGCGAACTCGCGCTTGCCCGGCTGCCGGTGGTCGCCGATCCGGCTGCATTCGCGGCCATGGGAGCAGCCGGCGGCGCGGGCGACACCCTCGCCGGCAAGCTCGTCGGCCCCGCCCTGGGCGCGGTGGTCGCGGCCGACCCCGACGCCCTGCCGCGCGTCGGCATTCTGGTGCTGCAGCCGGTGTGCGCCGACCGCATCGGCGAATTCGACCCCACCGACCCCTGCCCGCTGCATGGCTGCGGCGAAGGCACGATCGCCTTCGAGGACTGGCGGATCGGCGATGGCGCGCGCCTGCTGTGGTACGCCTGGCCGCAGGAATGGCGCAGCCTGCCGCCGCTGCCGCCCTCGGGCCCGCAGCGCTGGCGCAACCTGCTGGCGTGGCGCATCTTCGACGCCGAGCGCGCGCTCGCCGCCGACGAGCGCCTGCCCTGGGAGGCCTTCGGCGTCGCCCTCGGCGTGGTGGCCTGCGCGGCGGACTGGACGCCGCTGTTCCTCGATCGTGCCAGCGTGGTGCGCGCTGGCGGGCGCGGCCGCTGGGCGCGCATGGGCGGCGGCGCCGACGGTCTGGACACGCGCTGGCGCCTGCCTGCGCTGTGGCAGGCGCAGCTCGAACAGCTCGCCGAACAGATCGCCGCCGCCGGCGAGCCGGCGCCCGACGCCGCCACCCTGGCGGCAGGCTTCTCACGCCTGCCCGCGTTCGGACTGCTGCCCGCCCATGCCCTCGACCTCGAAGGCCTGCGCAGCGATTTCTTTCCCGCCAGCTTCGAGCTCGACGCGGCGCCGGTACCGGTCGAGCAGCTGGACGCCGCGATCGGCGAATCGGCCGCGCTCGCCCCGATCGATCTCGCCCTCGGCGGGCGCGTGCGCCTGCTGGTGCCGGTGCCGCAGGCGGTGTTCGACCCGCGCCTGCTGATCCGCGAGCGCATCGACCCCGAGTTCGCCGCCACGCTCGCCGAGTTCCTGCTCGTGCGCGCGCGCTGGCTGGGCGCCCGCCAGGGCCTGCGCACCCGCGCCGCGCTGCTGGCGCGCGCGATCGGCGGCCGCAGCGTGGACGTCCCCGCCATCGACGCCGACCCCGAGGCGCTGGAGCCGGAGTCGCTCGCGCCCTGGGGACCGCCCCCGGCCGGCGGCGGCCACCGCTCGCGCCTGGTCGCGGGCATCCACCAGCATTTCTTCGAGGCCGCCAGCGACACGCTCGCGGTCGCCAACGGCAGCGAGCTCTATGCCTGGGTCCATCTCGACGCCGACCACCCGCCGCGCACGCTGATGCTGCAGTGGCATGCCGACGGCTGGCAGCACCGCGCCTACTGGGGCGAGGACCTCATCCCCTGGGGCGCAGCCGATGGCGGCGAACGCACCCGCATCGACGACTTGCCGCCCACCGGGCGCTGGGTCGAGCTGCGCATCCCGGCCGCGCGCGTCGGCCTCGGCGGCCGGGTGGTCGACGGCATGGCCTTCACGCTGTACGACGGCCAGGCCGCGTATGGCATGACCGGCAGCGTCAGTGCCGGCGGCGCGCGGCAAAAGTGGTTCTGCGGCGTGCTGCCGGCCAATGCGCGTGGCGGTGGCGACGAGCCGTGGACGATGCTCACCCACAACGACCTGTGGGCGCCCTTCGAGCGCATCGACGGCGTGCTGCCGGTCGAGGCTGCGGGCGCACCGCCCGGCGGCGGCCATACCGGCGCGGCCGGGCTGACCGTGAGCGAACACGGCTTCGACGGCGCCACCGCGACGATGCGGGCCGGCGCCGGCGAGCGCTTCTTCGTGTGGGTCTGGCTCGACCCGAACGCCCCGCCGGCGCAGGTGCTGGTCGAGTGGCGCAGCAGCCAGCGCCTGCATCAGGCCAGGTGGGGGCTGGACCGCATCCCCGCCGTGCCGCAGCCCGGCCTGGTCCGGCGCCGCGCCGGCCCGCTGCCCCGACCCGGGCGCTGGGTGCGGCTCGAGGTCGGCGCCGACGAGGCGACCGGCGTCGGCGCCACCGACCTGGAGATTCGCGGCGTGCGCTTCCTGGTCGGCGATGGCAGCGTCAGCTTCGGCGCCAGCGGCGTGATCGACGCCGCCGGCAACGAGCGCCCGTGGTTTGCCGGCAGCCTGCCGGCAGGCGCCCGGCCGAGCGGCAGCTGGCACTTCCTGAGCCCGCGCGACCTGCTGGCGCCCGGCGCGGCCGGTCGCAACGGCGCGGTCGCCGCCGCACTGGCGCTGTACGACGACCCGGCGCTCACCGCGCTGTCCGCGCACGAGCGCTACCAGCTCTTCCAGCGCGGACTGGAAGGCTTCATCGCCTACCTCAAGGCGCGCGCCGACCGCACGGACGATCTGGTCGACTTCAACTTCGTCAAGGTACAGACCGACATCTACCGCGTGCGCCAGATCATCCTCGGCAGTTCGGCCGCCACCCGGCTGGCGGTGTCCCCGGCGCTGGCCGGCATCGCCCAGGCCGAGACCGCGGTCGCCACCACCGAGCGCATCTCGGGCTTCTTCAACGAACTCAAGCAGGAAGCGCCCACGCCGCGGGCGGACGCTCAGGGGTCGCCGTCCATCGCCACCGGCGCAACCGAGCTCCGCACGGCGGACACCCGCGCGCCGAGCGTCGGCACGAGCGACACGCTCGCCTTCGATGCCGGCACGGACCTCGGCCGCCTCACGCTCGACGCCCGACTGGCGACCGGCGACACGCGCACGCTCGCCGACACGCTCGGCACCGAGCTCAAGACGGACACCGGCAACCTCTTCATCAAGCGCGCCACCGCGCCGCAGTACGCCATCTCGGGGGCACGCGACTTCCTGCCCTCGGACATCACCAACGCCGCGCCGGTGGTGGGCAAGGCCGAGGTGCGCACGGTGAGCATCGCCGAACGCCTGCAGGCGCCGCGCGCCACCGAGGCCAAGGACTACAGCACCGCGACGCGCTACGAGGCGGTGCGCGCGATCACCGCCTATGCCGAGGCGCTGACCCGCGAGGATGGCGGCGAGACGCCCGGCCTGTTCCTCGACATCGACCTCCACGGCACGCGCGGCGACCCCGCGCTGTTCTACGCCAACGCGGACGAGGTGCAGAAGGGCGTGGCGATTCCGGCCATCGACAGCGACAGCGCCGAGGACCAGGCGCTGCTCGACGCCCGCCCGCGCAGTCTGCCCTTCGCCCAGATGCTGCGCGAACCGTGGCGCATGTCCCTGCTGTTGCGGACACCGCAGCGCCTTCGGGTCGACGAGTCGACCCAGTTCGCCGACGGCACCGACCTCGCCGACAACACGGTGGTGCTGATGCGCCAGCTCGAGGGCCGGGTGCGGCGCTACCGCGACGCGATCGCGATGAGCCAGCGCGTGCTCGACGACCTGCGCGCCACCGCGCGCGCGCTCGACGGCCGGCTGCGCGCGATCGGCGAGGAGCTGGCCGAGGCGCGTCACGACGTCGCGGTGACGCGCGCGCTGATCGCCGAGGAAGAGGCGCGGCTGGCGGCGATCAACGCGCGGCGCGCCCGCATCCTGCAGGAGCACGTGCATTTCATCGCCTACCAGCGCCCGCGCGAGGCCGAGCTCATCGTCGCGGCGCCACAACGCACGCTCGACCCGGGCCTGCTCGCGCCGGCGGTGCCGGCCTGCCTGGCCGCCCACCAGGACGCCCCCGACGCGCTGCGCGACCTGCTGGCCGTGGTGCGCGAGGCGCCGGCGCGCAGTTTCGCCGCCTTGCCGGGGCTGCTCGACCGCCTCGACCGCAGCGATCTGCTGCTGAAGGCGATGCAGTCGGCCCAGCTGCGCAGCCAGCTGCTCGAGCTCAAGCTCGCCGCCCAGCCGGCCCCCGCCGCGCCGGGCAAGGGGGTGGCCGGCGCGATCGTCAGCCTGCACGGCAAGCGCCTGCGGGCGGTGCAGCAGCTGCGCGCCGAAGTCACCCGCATCGACCTCGCCGCGGTCGCAGGCCTGGGCTGGAAGGGCGCGCGCGCCGAGGCCGAGAAGATGGTGTCGCTGGGCGACCTGATCGATGGCGAGCACGGCAGCGGCGCGGTGGCGAACAGGGCCGCCACCCTGTTCGACGAGCTGTCGCGCATCGCGGCCTGCCTGCACGAGGCCTTCTGCACGGTGCTGCCCTCGATCCGCCTGGACTGGGCCGAACGCCTGTCGCAGTTCGACGCCACGCCGCGCCTGCGCAACCTCGCCGGGCTCGCGCGCTGGGGCGAGATCGACTACGCCGAGCGCCGCCGCCTGCAGGCCTATGTGGACTGGCTGTTCGCGCAGATCCGCAGTGGCGACGCCGAGGCCGAGGCGCTGATCAACGACGTCGTGCACATGACGCTGCTGCTCGCCAGCGACGCGCCGGTCAACCGCATCCTGTCGGGCCGCCTGCCCGAGCCGGTGACGGTGCGACCCGGGATCCGGCTGCCGATCCGCGTGACCGACGCGCTGCAGCTTCGGGTGGGCATGCAGGCGCTGATCTACCAGGGCGCGCGCGTGGTGGCGCGCGCCAACGTCGAGGATCTCGCAGGCGCCACTGCCGCTGCCACCGTGGTCCAGGTCGAAGGCCTGTCGGTGAATCTCGCCGCCGACACCCGGGTGCATTTCGTGGATGCCGCGAGCCCGGTGGCAATGGGCTCGGCGCGGCTGGCGGGGACGAAGGCGGTGTAGCGTCATGAGCCTCGCGCGCAGCGTGCATCGCCTCGACATCGCCGCGCCCAGCGCCGCGCTCGCGCGCCGCGCCGGCCTGCTGGTGGAGGACGCCCTGCGCACCGCCAGCCTGCCGGGCGACGGCGCCGAGCTGGTGCTGGTGCGGCGCCTGGACCTGCCCGCCTTCGCCCCCGGCGTGTCGGCGCAGGGCATCGCGATCGGGCTGGCGTCCGCGTGCCGCGCGCTCGCCCCGGTCAGCGGGCGCGATGCGGACGACGCCGCGCTTGCCGCCGCGCGCGCAGTGCACTTCGCCGATGCGCTCGAAGCCCACCTCGCCCTCAGCGCCCGGCTGCTCGCGGGCCGTCCCGCGCGCGCCTGGTGCTGGGCGCTGGCCGTGCCCGGCTACCGCCCCGACGCGGGGATCGGCGCCGGGCTGCGCAGCATCGCGCTTTCGCTCGCGCGCGGCGAGGCGGCCGCGACCGCGCTGCCGCACTGGTTCGCCCGCATCGTGGCCTGGGGCGGCGCCGAGCGCCTGCTGCAGGCGCTCGATGCCGACGATACCGCAGTGGTCGCACCCTGCTGCACGCCCGGCCGCCCGGCCACGGGGGGCGCGCCGGGCGATACACCGGCCTGGCAGCGCGCGCTGGCATGGGCACGCGAAGTCCTCGCGGGCGACGATCCGCGACGCCGGCTGCTGGAGGCGCTGGCTGCCGGACGAGGCCTGGCCGGGATCGAGGACGCGGGTGGCAGCTCCGAGCGCGGGGCGCAGGCGGGGCGCACGAAGCCGCGCCGCCGCAGCCCTCAGGCAACGGAACTGGAGACGGGAAGGCCTCCGCTGCAGAGTGCCGACGCCCAGTCACCCACCGCGGCACTGCGCCCGGCCCGCGCACGGGCCGCGGCAGCATCACCCTCCCGGGACGCAGCGGGCGCAGGAAACGCCTTCGCCCCGGTCGCCGCCCCTGCGCGTGCAGGCACGCGCCTGCCGGCGATGAAATCGCCGCAGCCGAACGCGGACCCGGCGGCCGGCGTCGCGCCACGCGCCAGCGCCTGGCGCATCGTCCCGCCCCTCGCCGACGCCAGGCCTTACCGCGCCCTGGCGGCCCTCGGGCGCGCATCGGCAGGGTCGCCCGTCGCGCCTGGCACCCCGTCCCTGCGCGACGGCGCGCAAGGTGCGGCAGCCGGCCAGGGCCTCGCCGATGCCGGCCCTACGGCGCATCCCGCGCACGGTATCGCGCAAAGCCACGCCTTTAGCCCAGTCCGCGGCGCCAATCCGCCTCACCCCGCGGCCGGCTGGATCAGCGCACCCCACGCCATCGACGCGCCGACCCGCGTCGGCGGCCTGCTCTTCCTGCTGCCGGTGCTCGAACGCGTCGGCCTGCCCGCCTGGCTGAAGGCCCACCCGGACGCTGGCGGCGCACTGCCGGCCGTGGTCCTGGGCGCGCTGATGCAGCGGCTGGGCGTGGCCGACGACGACCCCGCCTGGTGGCTGGGCCGCTCCACCGTCGATGCTGACGAGCGGCGCCAGGCCGCACGCTGGCTCGCCGCCTGCCGCCGCCATCTGCGCATCGCCATCGGCATCGGACCGGCCAGCCTGTGCCTGCGCCGGGCGCAGATGGTGATCACGCCCACCCATGCCGACGTCTGGCTGGCCTTCGACCAGCTCGATCTGCGCATCCGCCGCGCCGGGCTGGACATCGACCCGGGCTGGCTGCCGTGGTTCGGGCGGGTGGTGCGCTTTCATTACGGGCGAAGGCCGTCATGAAACGCCCGGAGGAAGCCGCACGCCCCCCCGAACACGGCCGCGCCGCAGGGACTGACGCCGGCACGGGACAGGGGCGCGCGGATGCCGCCCCGACCGCCCCCGCCCCTCCGCTCGCCGAGCTCGGCTTCGCGATGCTTGCCGCCGCCTGCCTACCCGGCCAGGGTGCCGAGGCCGACTGGCTGCGCGCGCACCGCGACCGGCTCGGCCTCGAGACGCAGAGCGCACGAGTCGAGACTGCGGATGAGGATGAGCAGGCCCGCGCCCGCGCAGCGCTCGGTGCGTGGTTGCACGCTCCGCCCGAGGCCGACCGCGCCCTGCACGCCCTGGCCCGCCACGAGCGCCTGTCGCTGGCCGAGACGATGGCGATCACCCTGGCGCGCGCCTGCGAGCTCGAGCCGATGGCGGCCCGCGCGCTGATCTGGCTGCAGCACCCGGTGGGCGAGGCCCGCCCCAGCCTCGGCCTGCTCGCCTCGCTGTGCGAGCGCCTGGGCGAAGCCGAGGCGCTGTCCCGCCTCGCCGACGGGGCGGCGCAGGCGCACGGCCTGATCCAGCTCGTGCCGGAGGATCGCCCGCTGTGCGAGCGCAGCGTGCGCCTGCCGCTGCCGATCGTGATGGCGCTGGGCGGCCACGAGGGCCGCTTCGCCGGCGTTGACAACGACTGCAGCGCGCTGCCCGCGCTGGCGCCGTCGACGCGCGCGGCGGCCCGCCGCCACGCCGACGGCCTCGCCCGTGGCGGCGCGCGCGTGCTGGTGATTCGTGCCGCGCTCGACGGCGAGGCGCGCGCGGCCGCCGCCGAGGTCGCCGCCGCGCTCGGCGCGCGACCTGCCTTCGTCAGCGGCGAGGTGCCGCCCGGCCTCGGTCCCTGGCTGTGGCTGCGCGGCCGCCTGCCGGTGCTGTGCCTGCGCCTGGCGCCCGGCGACCGCCAGCGCCTGCCCGCCCTCCCTGGCCATCGCGGGCCCGTGCTGGTGGTGAGCGGCGCCGATGGCAGCTTCGAGGCGCAGGGCGCGATCGCCGAATGGCGGCTCGCCGTGCCACCGGCGGCTGAGCGCCGGGCGCTGTGGCAACAGGCGCTCGGCGACAACCTTCCCACCCCGGTGCTCGACAGCCTCGCCAGCCAGCACCGGCACAGCGCCGGGCGCATCGTCGAGCTCGGGCAGGCGGCCCGCTCCACCGCCGCGCGCGCGGGCGAGCCGCTGGCCAGCGCCCATGTCGCCGCCGCCGCGCGCAGCGGTGTCGGCGCCGACCTCGGCGCCCTCGCCGAGCTGCTCGAAGACGACATCGACGACGACGCCCTCGTCCTCGTGCCCGCGCTGCGCCAGGCGCTCGACGGCCTGCTCGCGCGCTGCCGGCTGCGCGACACGCTGGTCAGCGGGCTCGGCGCCGCAGCGCGCTCGCGCTACCGCCCCGGGGTGCGCGCCCTGCTCGTCGGCCCGTCGGGCACCGGCAAGACCCTCGCCGCGGGCTGGATCGCCACCCGCCTGGGCCTGCCGCTGTACCGGGTCGACCTGGCCTCGGTCACCAGCAAGTACATCGGCGAGACCGAGAAGAACCTGTCCGAGCTGTTCGCCCGCGCCGAGCACGCCGAGGTCGTGCTGCTGTTCGACGAGGCCGACTCGCTGTTCGGCAAGCGCACCGACGTCAAGGACGCCAACGACCGCTTCGCCAACCAGCAGACCAACTACCTGCTGCAGCGCATCGAGAGCTTCGAGGGCATCGTGCTGCTCACAAGCAACAGCCGCGCGCGCTTCGACCCCGCCTTCACCCGCCGCCTCGACGCCATCCTCGAGTTCCCCACGCCCGGCCCGGAGGAGCGCCGCGCGCTGTGGCTCGCCCACCTCGGCGACGCCCACAGTCTGGACGCCGCGGCGCTCAACCGCCTCGCCGCCGCCTGCGATCTGGCCGGCGGGCACATCCGCAACGTGGTGCTGGCGGCCGCGGCGAGCGCACGCCTGCGTGGCGGAACGATCGGCGAGGCGGAGATCGCGATGGCGGTGGCGGCGGAGTACAGGAAGCTGGGCAAGGCGGTGCCGGCGGGGGCGGGGCGCAGTCCATGAACGGCCCGTGCCTCGCGGAATCGCGGACCGCGAAGACCGCGAAGACCGCGCCCGCAGCTGCCACCACGTGCCGAAGCGAGGGACAAGGCACGCCACCCGAGGCCGGCATGCCGCGCTTCCTGGCCGGCGGCCTGCGACCGGCGGCCTCGGGCGGCACCGACGGCAACGACGTCGTGCATCGGTTCCCGGACGAGGTCGGCGGCATGACGGCGGCGGAGGGGGCGACGGTCGCAGTACCGGGGCCCACCATGAACCGGCCCGTGGCGCGTCCGTCGAGGATGCCGCCGGCCGCCGGCGCGGCCTACGACCCATGCGCGGTGTCGACCCGCGCACTGACCAATGCCGAGTTGCTTGCGCACTGGCACCGGGTCGTCGCCTTCCTCGGCAGCCGGCGACCCGATTCACAGGCGGGCTACGACCACGCCAACCTGCGCCGCCGACTGGCCGCAGAGCGCCGCCGTCGCGGAGACATGGGGCATTGCTGGCTTGCCGAGGAAGGCATCACCGCCGTCCCGGAACAGCTCTACGAGATCCTCCCGGTCGGCGGGCTGACCCTGGCGGTGGTGCCGGCGGACACGAGCCGGGAGGAAGGGCTGCCCTTCCGCCACGACGGGCAGGTCCTGACCCCTGCCCAGTTCGAGCGTTTCCTGGCGCAGAACAATGTCCCGCAGGTCGACCTGCAGGCGTTCTACGCCGCTCACGACCCGCTGCAGCAAGCCCTCACCGTGCGCATGCCGCCCCCGCCGCCGTCCCCTGCCCTGAGCTATGAGCCGATGCTGCCAGGGGCGCCCTACGACTGGATGACGGAGGATCCGTTCGCCCCGCGGCCGGGCACGCGCGCGGCCGCGGGCGTGGTGTCGCTGGTGCCCACGGACCTCTATGCGAACCCGACCGACCTCTACGCGCGCAGCGCCTTCCTCCGACCGGTGATGACGCCCGGCGCGGACCCGACCTCGGCCGCATCGATGCGCGGGGCGGGCGTGAACTGGCGCGGTACGATGCTCGAGCAGCTGCATCTGGGCAGCGACCTGCGCACGATCGTCGACCCGTCGGTCATCGACCTGAACCGACTGCAGGCCAACGCCCCCACTTTCGACGTCCTCGATCTGCGCAGCGGCCAGCTCGAGTCGATCACGCACTCGATGCAGGGCCTGGAGACGGGCAACCTGAGCCCCGAGCATTACCTCGACAAGTTCATGCGCATGATGAGCCCGGGCGCGGAAGGCTCGACCCTGAACCAGGCTGCCGCGCTGCTCGGCCCCGAGTACCCGCAGTTCGCCACACCGCTCGAGGCTTCCGCGGGCGCGGCCTTGCTGGTACCGGAAGAGCATGTGGCCGTGGTGCGCGCTGCGGTCGAGACCCTGGTGTCGACCGGCAACCTGAGCCGCGCCGCATTCGCCAGCGAGATCGAGCGCCGCGTATCGGCCGCCCCCTCGCGCATGGATGCGGGCGCGCGCGCGCTCATCGATGCCTCGCTCGCCGCCGAACCGATCACCCATGGCGGCACCACCTACACCAGCTGGGACCAGGTACGCACGTTGCGGAGCCAGACCCGGGCGTACCGCGACATCCGCGCCCAGCTGACGGCAAGGTTGCGCGCACGCGCGCTCGGCGGCAACCTGCGCGCCGCCGCAGCGGGCAGCGCCGACGCCCTGCTGCGCTCCGCCTGGCGCGAGCGCGCCGCTGCTGCGCCGCTCGCGCCGATGTTCGACGCGCTCATGCACAACGCACCGGTCGGCGAGGGGGAAGCCGCGATACGCAACTGGCAGCAGCTCGAAGCCCTGTTGCTTTCGGGCGACGCCGATGCCGCCGCCCGCGCCCAGGTCGCATTCGGCGAGATCGCCCAGCGCGCCAGCGCTCGCGTGCTGCCGGCGCGCGCCACGCTCGCCTCGGTGCTCGCACTGCAGCGTCTCAACATGCAGGCGGTCTCGCGCCTGCAGCGCAACACCCTGTTCCCGCCCGAAGTGGTCGAGTACCACCGCTTGGTTGCCAACGGCGTCGCCCACGACGAGGCACTCAACACCGTCGCGCGCGGCAATGCCGTGCGTGCTGCCCGCATCAGCGGCGCCCTGAGTGCGCTGACCGAGTCGGGGCGGCTGATCTATCACGGTCTGGAGGGCGATCTCGACGCGGGCATGGTGGCCACCGGCGCCTTCAACGTCGCCACCTCGGTGCCTGTCGGCTATGGCGGCGCCTGGCTGGAAACCCGCGCGGGGATCGGCCTTTCGAACTGGGCCACGCGCGGGCTCGGCCCCGGCCAGACCGCCGGCATGGCAAGCACGGGCACCGCGCTCGGCGGTCGCCTGTTCGTGTCCACCGGCATCGGTGCGGTGGCCGCCCCCGTCATCTCGCTCGGCTCGATGGCCTTCCAGGAGACCTTCCTCGATGCCGACTACACCCGTATCGACTACTACGCCACCGGCGCGCGCACCGCGGTCGCGGGCGGCGGCGGCGCGCTGGCAGCCGGCGCGGCAGGCGCTGCGATCGGATCGGGAGCGCCCGTGCTCGGAACGGCGATCGGCTTCCTTGTCGGCTTCGGCGGCTACCTGCTGGTCGACGCGATCTGGGGGGACGACATCGAACAGGCGGTGCGTGAGCACATGGGCGAGTCGGGCTGCACCGAGGGGGCTGCGGACTGAGCGCGGGCGGACGTGCTCCGCCGGGCGTGCCGCGCGCGAGACAGCCGATCGGGCGCGCGCGGACTATGCTTCAGACGAGGGCGGCGCCGGCAGCGAGGCGGCACCGCGAGGAGGTCGAATGGAACTTGCCACACTGGCCAGGGGGCGACGGATCGAGCGCGCGCCCGTGCAGCCCGCGGCGGACCGCGTGCCCACGGCGGGGATGCCGCGCTTTCTGGCGGGGCGTGGGCTGAGGGTCTCGCAGCCGCAGGATGCAAGCGAGCTGCGCGCCGAGCGGCTTGCAGACGAAGTGATGTCGGCTGCGCCCTGCCCGGGGTGCAGCCCGGCGGCGCCTTGCACCGCCTGTGCGCACGGGATCATGCGTGCAGCCGAGGCCGGAGCCCCCTCCCCCGCGGCCTCGGCGGCCGACAGCCAGCCGGCGCTGCCGGCACTGAGCGCGGGCACGCCGCTCGATGCGCAGGCGCGGGGCTTCTTCGAGCCGCGCTTCGGGGCCGATCTCGGCGCCGTGCGCGTCCATACCAGCGCCGAGGACGGCCAGCTCGCGCGCGGCCTGGCAGCGCGGGCGTTCACGGTGGGCAGCGACATCGTGTTCGCGCCCGGACGGTATGAGCCCGGCTCGCACGCGGGCCGACGCCTGCTCGCGCACGAACTCGCGCATGTGGTCGATGGCAGCGCGGGACACATGATCGCGCGCGCGCCGGATGCCGATGCAGGGGTTGCAGATGGCGGTCCGCTCGCCGCCGGCGCGGCGCCCACGCCGGCGGATGCGGGCGTTCCGCTGCCGGCGGGCGTTCCCGCCGCACCCGCGCCGCCGCTCTTCGGCGGACTGTTCGGCGACTGCGCAAGCGAGGAAGAAGGGCGCCGGCGCGACGCATTCGCGCTGCGCCACCTGCGCGTCGAGCGCAACATCCCCTCGACCACCTTCGGCATGTTCGACGCCGACTACTTTCCGCTCATCGGCCTGATGCCGGTCACCGTCAAGATCCGCTTCGAGTTCGTCTCGGCCGACAACGCGCCGGGCGGCTTCAACCTGCTGCAACGCCTGCTGGCCGGGGAGGACCTGAGCCGCTTCTTCTGGAACGACACCGAGAAGACGGATTTCAAACGCGACTTCATCGGCCGCGTGACGAGCCGCTGGAGCGGCCGCCATCTGATCCGTTCGACCAAGCCGTGCTGGGGCTTCCGGGCCCTGCCGCTGGTCAGCGCGCAGGAGACCGCCGACGCGAGCGACGCGCACTACGTCGCCACCGTACACAAGAGCCCCGGGCCCGGGATCGACTACAAGTCGGCCGTGAACGACCCCGACGTCGCCCACCCCGAGCGGCCGGGCACGGCCGACCTCTACCAGTCGGACGTGCGCGAGGAAGCCGACTTCAACAGTACGCAGGTGGCCACCGCCGAGCGCCAGCGCCTCGAGAGCGCACTCGCGGCAGCAGGCGCCTCGCCCGTGCTGTTCGACCCGGATTCCGACCGCATCCGGCCGGCCGCCGTCCCCAGCCTCACCGCCTTCGCCGATGCGCTCAAGGGCCGGAATCCGTCCGACCCGATGATTCCGCTGCATGTCGACGGTTTCGCCAGCGCCGAAGGCGGCCTGCGCCACAACGAGGACCTGGCCGAACGTCGCGCGCTGGCCGTGCGCGCCTTCCTCGCATCGCTCGGCGTGACGCATCCGATCGGCGTGCTGGGCGGCGGGCCGGTCGGCGTGCCCGGCGATGCCAGCCAGCGCCGAGCGGTGATCAGCGTCGACCACGCCTTCGAGACCAGCTACGCGAGCAACCGCTACTCGGTCGGTGAGCACGAGTTCGGACACATGCTCGGCCTGCCCGACGAATACCAGAACAACACCACGGGCACCCTGGGCGCACAACAGACGCTCTATTCCGGACTGGTCGCCTCGGCGGGCGTGCCCGGCCCGGCCGTGTGGGGCGCCGACACGGCAAGTCAGATGTCCAATGGCATCGACGTGCTGCCGCGGCATTACGTGACCCTGTGGGAAGCCCTGGGCCGCATGACCAGCCCCGACATCACCCAGTCCGAGTGGAGCCTGAGTTGACCGCCCCGGCATCGCTGCCGCCCGCGCTGGTGACCTTCCAGCGCATCCAGGCCATCACCTGCCGCGGCAACCTGCGGATCCGCGTGCTTGCCGACGGCGCGCTCTACGCCCAGGTCGAGCGCGGCAACTGCGCGCGCGGCGAGGACTGGAGCGGTCCGTGGCCCGCAAGCGCTGCACGCGTGCTGTCTGATGCGGAGCTGCGCGCGCTCCTCGGCCTGCTCGAGCGTCCCGCCTTCTTCGCGCTGCCGGCGCAGGTCTCTGCCCCGGGCCGCGACGGCTATCGCGACGAGATCGCGCTCGCGCTCGGGGCTCGCCGGCACCGGGTGGTGGTGGAGCGGACAACGCCCCCGCCCGCCTTCGCCGTCCTGCGCGATCACCTGCTGCAGCTCGCCGCCCCACACCTCGAGGGCAATCCGCCGCCCGACGCCACTTGACGTAAACGTTCGACATGTAACGTCATTTGACGCCTCCGCTCGAGTCAACCAGATTGAAGCACGCGCGGTGCATGCAGCGCATCCGCATCGCGTATCCATAACGACTCGACCGCAGACCGCTCGCAGCCTGGCTTCGAGCGAAGCGGCGCAACGCCCGGAGGGAGGAGGCAGAAGATGATCCTGGGCTCGGCACGCAAGCCCGCGGCCCCTTCAGCCGCAGTGGGACGAACGGAGACGCGCGCGGCCGAACTGGACGACTTCGGCCTGCTCGGCCGCGCGCCCTGCTTTGCCGCCGCGATGGATCTGGTGCGGCGCTATGCCGGAACCAGCGCCCATGTGCTGATCCAGGGCGAGACCGGCACCGGCAAGGAACTGGCGGCGCGCGCCATGCACTACCTCGGGCCGCGCCGCTACAAGCCCTTCGTGCCGATCAACTGTGGCGCCCTGCCCGACAACCTGGTCGAGAACGAGCTGTTCGGCCATGCCCGCGGCGCCTTCACCGACGCACGCGAGAGCCAGCCCGGCGTTGTGGGCGACGCCGACGGCGGCACGCTGTTCCTGGACGAGATCGAATGCCTGTCGCACAAGGGCCAGGTGGCCCTGCTGCGCTTCCTGCAGGACGGGCACTACCGCCCGCTCGGCGGGCGCAGCCTGGTGCAGGCCGACGTGCGCGTGATCGCCGCCAGCAACCGCGACTTCGAGGCCATGGTGCAGGAGGGCAGTTTCCGCCAGGACCTGTTCTATCGCCTCGCGATCATGTCGGTCACGCTGCCGCCGCTGCGCACGCGCGGCGAGGACGTGCTGCAGCTCATCGAGCACTTCCTGCAGCGCTTCGCGCGCCTGTACGAACGGCCGGCGCCCGTACTCGACGATCGGGCGCGACACCAGGCGCTGGCCTACGCCTGGCCCGGCAACATCCGCGAGCTCGAGAACGTGGTGCACCGCCAGTTCCTGCTCGCCGACGGCGGCGCGCTGCGCCTGGAGCTCGGTGTCGAGGACTGCGCGCACAGTGGCACGACGGTCGCCGCCCCCGAGGGGCTCGCCGACATGGACATGAAGACCGCCAAGGCCACCGTCATCGCCCGCTTCGAGCGCGACTACCTCGAGCAGCTGATCGCCGCCACCGGCGGCAACGTGTCGGCCGCCGCCCAACGCGCGGGCAAGGAACGCCGCGCCTTCGGCAAGCTGCTCAAGAAATACGGCATCGAGCGCAACCGCTACGCAGGCTGAACGGACCGGACGCCGGCGACTGTCGTCCTGCGGATCGCCGCCTGCCGTTAAACTCGGGGCTTTCGCCGCCTTCGCCGCTGCATCCGCGCCCTGCCGGCGGGTGCCGCGGAGGCCTCGCGCCCACGACCGGCCCGCACGCCGGCCCTCGAACGACGCCCTGCACGATGCCGCCGAGCCCCGCTGCCACCCTGCCCCGCGCCCTCGCCCTCGCGTACGCGCTGCTGGTGGCCTATGCCTGCCTGCATCCGCTCACCGGCTGGCGCGACAGCGGGCTGCCACCGTTCGACTGGCTGTGGGCGCCATGGCCGAAGTACTTCATCCTCGAAGACTTCCTGTTCAACATCCTCGGCTACCTGCCGCTCGGCTTCCTCGTCGCGGCCGCGCTGCCGGGGAGCTGGGGTTTCGGACGGCGGGTGCTCGTGGCGACCCTGATCGGTGCGCTGCTGAGCCTGGGGCTCGAGAGCGCGCAGAACTTCCTGCCCACACGCATCGCCAGCAACCTCGACCTCGGCGGCAATGCCGCCGGCGCCCTCGTCGGCGCGCTGCTGGGTGCGCGCTGGAGCGGAGCCCTGTTCGGTCCGCTGGGTCAGCTGCAGCGCTGGCGGGCGCGCTATGTGATCGGCGGGGGCAGCGGCGAGGCCGGGCTGGTGCTGCTGGCGCTCTGGCTGCTGGGCCAGTTCAGCGCCACCGACCTGCTGTTCTCCAGCGGCGACCTGCGCAGCCTGCTCGACGTCCCGACCCCGCTGCCCTTCCGCGCCGACCGCTTCATCGCCTTCGACACCGCGCTGACCGCGAGCGCCCTGCTCGCAGTGGGCCTGTTCACCCGCTGCATGACGCGCGGCGCCAACCCGCTGCCGGTGCTGCTCACGCTGGCGCTGGGCATCGGCGCCAAGACGCTGGCCACCTGGGCCTTCTTCACGCCTGCCGCGCCGCTGGCCTGGCTCACCCCCGGCGCCGAGCGCGGCCTCGCCATCGGCGCTGCGCTGCTGCTGCCCTGCCTGCTGCTGCCGCGGCTGGCCCAGCACGCGATTGCCGGCACGAGCCTGCTGTTGGCCACCGCGCTCGCCAACCTCATCCCCGAGAACCCCTACCTGCCCTACGACCGCCAGCTGGCGGCCTTCAGCAACGTGCTCAACTTCCACGGCCTCACCGGGCTGGTCGATGGCCTGTGGCCCTACGTCGCCCTGGCCTACCTGTCGGCGCTCGGCCTGTGGCGCGGCGAGCACCTCGGCGGACCGCCCTCGCGCCGCGGGCCGCGCCTATAATCCGGCCACCCGCACCCCCGCCCCGGTGGGCGGTGCCCCCACCCCCGGGAGCCCCCATGAGCTACTTCAAGCACCACGTCTTCTTCTGCTGCAACCAGCGCGCCGCCGGCGAGTCCTGCTGCAACGACCATCAGGCAAGCGCGCTGCAGACCTACGCCAAGGAACGCACCGCCGCGCTCGGCCTCAAGGGCAAGGGCAGCGTGCGGGTGAACAAGGCGGGTTGCCTCGGACGCTGCGACGACGGCCCGGTGATCGTCGTCTATCCCGACAACGTCTGGTACACCTACATCGACAAGGAAGACGTCGACGAGATCATCGACAGCCATCTGGTACATGGCCGTGTCGTCGAGCGCCTGCGCCTGCCGGAGGACGCCGCATGAGCCGCCCGCTGCCCACCGAAGCCGCCCTGCTACGCGGCCCTGCCGGCGCCATCGAGGTGCTGATCGACGCCCCGGAAGCCGTGAAGGGCATCGCGCTGGTCTGCCACCCGCACCCGCTGTTCGGCGGCGCCAACACCAACAAGGTCGCGCACACGCTGGCGCGCGCCTACCGCGACCTCGGCTTCGCGGTGATCCGGCCCAACTTCCGCGGCGTCGGCAAGAGCGAGGGCGAGCACGACCACGGCGAGGGCGAGACCGAGGACATGCTGTCGGTGCTGAGCTGGGCCGAGTCGCGCTGGGGCGCGCTGCCGCTGGCGCTTGGCGGCTTCTCCTTCGGCGGCTACGTGCAGGTGCGCGTGGCCAACCGCCTCGCCGAGGGCATCGCGCCGCCGCGTCAGCTCGTGCTGGTGGGCATGGCCGCCGGCGACACCACCGGCAGCGGCCGCCGCTACGACACCCCGGCGCTGCCGAAGGGCATCCCCGCGCTGGTCATTCACGGCGAGAACGACGACACCGTGGCGCTCGCCAACGTGCTCGACTGGGCGCGCCCGCAGGAGCAGCCGGTCATCGTCATCCCCGGCGCCGACCACTTCTTCCACGGCAAGCTGCACCTGATCCGCGAGCTGATCGCGCGCAACGTCGCTCCTGCCTGAGCCGCACCGACCGCTTTCCCTAATTTCGGGCGCGGCGCGCGCGGCGTATCGTCTCCTGCACGCCACGGGAGACACGCCGCCATGAAACTGCTCGCCTCGCTCACCAGCCCCTACGCACGCAAGATCCGCATCGTCCTCGACGAGAAGGGCTTGCCCTTCGAGCTCGTCGTCGACTCCCCCTGGGAGGCCAACACCCGCATCCCCGAGTTGAACCCACTCGGCAAGGTGCCCGTGCTGATCGCCGACAGCGGCGAGACCTTCTTCGACTCGCCGGTCATCGCCGGCTACCTCGAAACCCTCGACACCGCACCCGCGCTGCTGCCCGCCAGCGGCCTCGACGCCGTGCGCGTGCGCCAGACCGAGGCGCTGGCCGACGGCGTCACCGACGCCGCCGTCGCCGCGCTGCTCGAATCGCGCCGCCCCGACGGCGAGCGCAGCGACCGCGAGATCACCCGCCAGAAGGACAAGATCGACCGCGGCCTCGCCGAGCTCGAGCGCCGCCTCGACGATCGCCACTGGTTCAACGGCAACGCCATGCAGCTCGGCGACATCGCCGCCGCCGTCGCCCTCGGCTACCTCGACCTGCGCTTCGCCGCTCTGGACTGGCGCGGGCGGCATCCGGGGCTGGTGCCGTTTGCGGAAAGGATGTTCGGGCGCGAGAGCTTCAAGCGCACGCAGCCGCCGGCGGGGTGAGGGCATGAGCCAATGAAAGACCTGACCTCAGGCTCACGCTGTCAGTAACGACACTGCGCGATCAGCAAGACTTCGCCCTCGACCGCATACACCAGCCGGTGGCGGTCATCGATGCGGCGCGACCCGAACTCCGCTAGCTGGTGCTTCAACGGCTCGGGCTTGCCGATGCCCGTGAAGGGATGCCGACGGATGTCCTCGATCAGCGTATTGATCTGCTTGAGCTGCTTGCGGTCGGTCTCGTGCCAGTAGAGGCAGTCCTCCCAGGCGTGATCCGAGAACCTAGACTGCATCGTCCGTCTCGATCAGCGCGCGCGGCTCGCCACCGCCTGCGCGCAACTGCTCCACCGACTCCATCAGGCGCTTCGCACCCTTCGGTGAGCGCAGCAGATACGCCGTCTCTTCGAGCGCGTTGTAATCGTCCAGCGACATGATCACCATTGGCTTGCCGCGCTGCGTCGTCAGCAGCACCGGCGCGCAGTCCTCGTTGACGCTGCGCATCACCTGCGCCAGGTGCGTGCGGGTGTAGTTGTAGGTCAGGGCTTCCATCGCGGTCTCCAGGTTCCACTTTGTACAACGTTCAGCACAACCCTCACGCGCTCGCACCCGCGGCGTGGCGCGAGCGCGTGAGCAGATGAAAGACCTGACCCCGGGATCTGCGGGATCTGAGCACGTGCGGGATCTGAGCACGGGATCCCAACCACCACACCCCTTTGTCACATGTTGACAAGCCGATCCGGAGCACTTGTCAGATTCCGCCCCCGGATCGTGTCAACTCAGCGGAACTAGTTCACGGAAAACTGGGGTTTTGAGACTGGCACGGGGATTGCAGATGGGTACGCAAGCGGATCTTTCCGTGGTTTCCCATCAAGGAGAACTGAAATGAAAAAGATGCAGCAAGGCTTCACCCTGATCGAACTGATGATCGTCGTTGCGATTATTGGCATTCTGGCGGCGGTGGCGCTGCCGGCGTACCGGGATTATGTCGTTCAGGCTGCGGGCGGCGCAGCGATGAAGGGAGTTAGTGCTTGGGTTTCGAAGGCGCAGGTCTGTGTTCAAGCTGGAGTTGGATGTGCAGAGATGCATGCTGAGGCTAAGCCGGCTGAACTAGTCGTAGCAGCCGCCATTGCAGATGGTGTTGGTGGCACCGCCGTCTGGACTAATGACAAGTGCGTGGTGACTGCCACCCTCGGTGCCGATGGCGGCCTCACTTACGGAGCAGTAGGCGTGGATGCTGCTAACAATGCTCTTTGCACCGCAGGCGCAGGCCTCTGATGTATTGCTGTCGATAAATATGACCGAGGCTGTTGATAAAGGATAGCAGTAGCGCAGTAGCAGCCCCCTTAAAGGAGCCCGCCATGAACAGCTTGGCGGGCTCTTTTACTTGGCAGCGCAAGTAATGCTCTGATCTCAAAATGGCTCAACTGGTGTTCCAGCGTGCTGAAGACTCACCAAGTAAAACTGAGCCTTATGCTTCTCTTCAGCTTGAGGAAGTCGTGATGAAAAGAGTCCAACAAGGATTCACGCTTGTCGAACTGATGATTGTTGTTGCGATTATCGGGATCCTGGCGGCAGTAGCTCTACCGAGTTACCGTAATTACGTTGCCCAAGCACAAGGTGCGGCAGCTATGAAAGGTGTTCTGAGTTGGGCTGCTAAAGCGCAAGCATGTGTTATGACTGGGCTTGGATGTGTTTCGCTCTCAGCCGAAC
Source organism: Thauera sp. JM12B12 (assembly GCF_039614725.1). Classification (NCBI taxonomy): domain Bacteria; kingdom Pseudomonadati; phylum Pseudomonadota; class Betaproteobacteria; order Rhodocyclales; family Zoogloeaceae; genus Thauera; species Thauera sp. JM12B12. The sequence goes on from NZ_CP154859.1 coordinate 4,039,952, forward strand.
TTGCAACCGTTTCACAACTGGCAGGCTCTTCGGCAATTTCGGATGGAGTCGCATCTACGCTGGTATGGGATACGGGTACTTGTTCGGTTACGGCGACGATAACCCCACAAGGCGGTATTTCCTATGCGGCAGCCAGTACGGGATCGGGAGCGACGAACTCGCAGTGTCAGTCTGGTGCAGGCTTGTGAATGGTGAAAGGAGAGAGTGAATAGGGGGTCAGGTCTTTCATTCACTCAGGGGTCAGGGGTCCAGGGGTCAGGGGTCAGGTCTTTCATTTGCTCACCTAACAGCGTGATGCACAAGGCTGTGAACGATCCGAAAAGCTGTATGTCATAGACCTATCTCCAGACTCCTTGTCCTGCAACGATGCGCGGCCAACTCGACCCCCAGTCCTCGATGTTCCACTACTTCTCGCCGGAGTCGCGTGTGCCGGCGGATCATCCGCTGCGACGGGTGAAGCGTTTGGCCGACCGTGCCCTGGGCGCAATTTCTGGGGAGTTGGACGCGCTGTACTCCTCGGTCGGTCGCCCATCGATTCCGCCAGAGCGACTGCTCAAGGCGCAATTGCTGATTGCGCTGTATTCGGTTCGCTCGGACCGGCAGTTCTGCGAACAACTCGACCACAACATCCTGTTCCGCTGGTTTCTCGACATGGATCTCGAGAGCCCGACGCTGGACCAGTCGAACTTCAGCCGCCTGCGCGAACGCCTGGTTGCCACCGACGTGGCCCGACGCTTCTTCGATGAGGTCGTCAATCTGGCCCGCAAGCAGAAGCTGCTGTCCTCGGACCACTTCACGGTCGACGGCACGCTGATCGATGCCTGGGCTTCGTTCAAGAGCTTCAAGCCCAAGGGTGGCACCCCGCCCAAGGACGGTGATGACGGCACCGGGATGGTCGACTTCAAGGGCGAGAAGCGCTCGAACGCCACGCATCAAAGCACGACCGATCCCGAGTCTCGACTCATGCGCAAGGGCAACGGCCAGCCGGCCAAGCTCAGCTATGGCGGGCATGTGCTCATGGAGAACCGCAATGGGCTGTGCGTCGACATCCTCATCACCGAATCGACCCAGGCCGAGCACCGTGCCGCGCGGCAGCTGCTCACTCGCGCACGACGACGGCACATTCACCCCAAGACGCTCGGCGCCGACAAGGGCTACCACGTGAAGGAATTTGTCGCGCACTTGCGCGAGCACGCGGTGCGACCGCACATCGCGCGCATCAAGGATCGGAAGACGCCCGGCCTGGATGGGCGAACCACCCGAACCAAGGGTTACCAGGTCAGCCAGCGAAAGCGAAAGCGCGTCGAGGAGATCTTCGGTTGGTTGAAAACGGTCGGCGGATTGCGAAAGACCCGTTTCATCGGCCAGGCGAAGACCCAGATGGCGGCCTTCATTTCTGGTGCTGCATACAACCTGCTCCGAATCGCGAAATTGAGCGTTTCGGAGGTGAAGGCATGAGCGCAGGTGCGCAAACGGGCCTTCGTGGTCGCCCTTGCGGCCACGAAGACAATTCGAACGCGGAGCGAAGGCGATTCCGGAAAACGATGTCACGATGAAACTCGACCTGAACCTCAGTGCTGGCGCGGTACCGCCGGCTTTTGCATCACGCTGCTAACCTCACCTCACCTCACCTCACCTCACCTCGCCCTCAAGCCCGCCGCGCTCACGCCCGGCGGGCTTTCTCTTTCTTGGCCCGACTGCCGCCCAGCTCGTCCTTCATACCAGCGGCAAGCCCGTCTGCATCCACGGCAGCGCCGCGCGCAGCCGCGACAGTTCCTGATCCACGACCAGCCACACCACATCGACGTCGACCGCCAGAAAGTCCTGCACCAGGATGTCCCTGAAGCCGGATATCGCACGCCAAGGCGCATCCTGCCCGCTTGCCGCTCGTATCCGGAAACCTCGGACGCCGTCGATCAGCGGCCCACGCTTGCGCACGACATGCCCTCGTCTACAGTGAAAGCACCGGCACGCCGCGCCACGCCGGCCTCGCACAACGACAACGGAGACCGGAACATGGCCGAGAAGCTCGAACCCCACATCGCGCAGAAATCGCCCTTTGCCGTCGAGGTCGAGGCGGGCGGGAAGTACTTCTGGTGCGCCTGTGGCCACAGCAAGAAGCAGCCTTTCTGCGACGGCTCGCACAAGGGCACCGGGTTCGCGCCCGTCGCCTTTACCGCCGAGCAATCGGGCACCGTCTATCTGTGCGGCTGCAAGCACACGGCCAACGCGCCGTATTGCGACGGCACCCACGCCAAGCTGTGACCGGCCGGTGATGCGCGCCCTGCTCGCCTGCCTGTGCCTGTTGCTGCCCTTTGCCGCCGCGCGCGCCGAGACGGGCGAAGCGGCCTTGTGGGCAGCCCTGCGCGATGGCGGCCACGTCGCATTGATCCGCCACGCGCTCGCCCCCGGCACCGGCGACCCGCCCGGCTTCCGGGTCGATGACTGCGCCACCCAGCGCAACCTGTCGGCGGCAGGGCGGGCGCAGGCGCGTGCGATCGGCGAGCGCTTTCGCGCCAACGGCATCGCCACCGCGGCGATTTTCTCCAGCCAGTGGTGCCGCTGCCTGGATACCGCGCGCGAGATGGGATTGGGCGAAGCGGTGGCCTTTCCGGGGCTGAACTCCTTTTTCGCCGACCGCGGCGAGGAGGCGTGGCACACCGCCGCGGCGCGCGCGCTGATCGCGGAACGCGCGCACGGCCCCGTGCCGCTGGTGCTGGTGACGCACCAGGTCAACATCACCGCGCTGTCGGGGGTGTTCCCGGCCTCGGGCGAGATCATCGTGATGCGGCTCCACGGCGCCACGCTGAGCCTCGCAGGCCGCATCCGGACCGATTGAAGCGACCGCCCACGCCCTCGGTCGCAGGCGCTGCGCGAGGGCGCCCCGCCCATGCGCTCGCAGCCAGGCCGGCGTACGCGCGCGCGGCTTGATCCGGCACAGGGCGTTGGCGACCCAGGTCTGGGACAATGGCGGTCGTGCCACGATGGATCTCCCGACCATGTCCGAGCCCCCCTCCGCCCCCAGCCCCGCGGCCGACGCCCCGCGCGCCCTGCTCGTCCTCACCAACCTGCCCGATGCCGCGCACGCGCAAACGCTCGCCGCGGCGCTGGTCGAGGCGCGTCTGGCGGCCTGCGTGAACATCCTTGCTCCCTGCACCTCGGTGTACCGCTGGCAGGGCGCGGTCGAGACCACGACCGAGGTGCCGCTGCTGATCAAGACCACGCCGGCGCGCTACGCCGAACTCGAGGCCGCGATCCGCGCACATCATCCCTATGAACTTCCCGAGATCGTCTCAGTCCCTGTGACGCAGGGCCTGCCCGCGTATATCGACTGGGTCGCTGCCGAAACCGCAGCCGCAGAATGAGCGCCGCGCGCAAACCTTCATGAAGATCACGATGCATCGTCTGCTGCTCCTGCTCGCGCTGGTCGCGAGTCTCCTCGCCCCCACGCTGTCCCGCGCCAACCCGATCGAGCCCGAGAAGGCCTTCGCGATGCGCGCGCAAGCGCTCGATGCGCAGACGGTGGAGGTGGTGTTCGAGGTCGCCAAGGACTACTACCTCTACGGCGACAAGTTCCGCTTCGAGGCCGAACCCGCCAGCGTGACGTTCGGGACGCCGGAAAAACCCATCGGCAAGAAGCACAAGGATGACTTCTTCGGCGAGGTGGAGACCCACCGCAACGAGTTGCGCATCCTGCTGCCGGTACAGGCGCCGCCGGGTGTGACCCGGTTCGAGCTGTTCGCCACCGTACAGGGCTGCTGGGACGGCGGCATCTGCTACCCGCCGACCACGCAGCAGGCTGCGATCGACCTCACCGCGCCACCGAAGAAGGCCGGCGGCGGCTTCCTCGCCAGCGTGCTCGGCGGGGGCTCGGGCACGGCCGAGCCGACCGCAGCTTCCGCGACCCCCGCCTCCAGCGCGACCTCGGCGTCTGCCGGGGTCGACGTCTCCAGCGACGAAACCGGCGACATCGCCCGCATGCTCGCGGGCGCCAGCGTGCCGATCATCCTGCTGAGCTTCTTCGGCTTCGGCCTGCTGCTCGCCTTCACGCCCTGCACCTTCCCGATGATTCCGATCCTGTCGGGCATCATCGTCGGCCAGGGCAACAAGGTCTCGCACCTGCGCGCCTTCGTGCTGTCGCTCGCCTACGTGCTCGGCATGGCGGCGACCTATGCGCTCGCCGGGGTCGCCGCCGGCATGACCGGCACCATGCTGTCGGCCGCGCTGCAGAACGTGTGGGTGCTGTCGGCCTTCGCCGTGCTGTTCGTGCTGCTGTCGCTGTCGATGTTCGGCTTCTACGAGCTGCAGCTGCCCACCGCGCTGCAGAGCAGGCTCGCCGACACCGCCAGCCACGGCAAGGGTGGCCACCTCGGCGGCGTGACCCTGATGGGCGTGCTGTCGGCGCTGATCGTCGGCCCCTGCGTGGCGGCGCCGCTGGCCGGCGCCCTGCTCTACATCGCGCAGACCGGCGATGCCGTGCTCGGCGGCTGGGCGCTGTTCGCGATGGGCCTGGGCATGGGCGCGCCGCTGCTGGCGGTGGGCGTGGCCTCGCGCAGCCTGCTGCCCAAGGTCGGGCCGTGGATGGAAGGGGTCAAGAAGGCCTTCGGCGTCATGCTGCTGGCGGTGGCGCTGTGGATGATCACCCCGGTGATCCCGGCGCTGGCGATGATGCTGGGCTGGGCGGCGCTGCTGCTGTTCTCGGCCATCTTCCTGCACGCCATCGATCCGCTGCCGCACAACGCGAAGGGCTGGCAGCGCTTCTGGAAGGGCGTGGGCGTGGTGCTGCTGCTGGCTGGCGCGGCGATCCTGATCGGCGCGCTCGCCGGCTCGCGCGATCCGCTGCAGCCGCTGTCGGTGCTGCGCGCGCAGGCTGCGGCGACGGTGAACGTGCCGCAGTTCGAGAAGGTGAATTCCATCGCCGAACTCGACGCCCGCCTGGCCCAAACCGACCGCCCGGTGATGCTCGACTTCTATGCCGACTGGTGCGTGTCGTGCAAGGAGATGGAGCGCTTCACCTTCAGCGACGCGCGCGTGGCCGAGCGCATGGGGCAGATGCTGCTGCTCAAGGCCGACGTCACCGCCAACAACGACGAGCACAAGGCGCTGCTCAAGCGCTTCGGCCTGTTCGGCCCGCCGGGCATCATCTTCTTCGACGCCGCAGGCAAGGAGCGCGAAGGCCTGCGCGTGGTGGGCTTCATGAAGGCTGAGCCGTTCGCGACGGTGCTGGATCGGGCGCTCTGAGCGAGTCCGGGGTTTTTCCCCTACAATCCCGGCTTTCCCCTTACCGTTCAAACCCTTCATGTTCTCCGGCATCGTCGCGGCCGTCGGCCGCATCGAACACATCGAGCCACTCGCGGACGGCATCCGCCTCAGCGTAGACACCAACGGCCTGGACCTGTCCGACGTCATCCTCGGCGACAGCATCGCCCACAGCGGGGTGTGCCTGACCGTGGTCGAGATGAACGGCGCGCTGCTCAAGTACGACGTCTCGCGCGAGACGCTGAACTGCACCGTGGGCCTGGACGCCGTCGGCAACGAGGTGAACCTGGAGAAGGCGCTGCGCCTGGCCGACCGCCTGGGCGGCCACTTGGTCACCGGCCATGTGGACGGCGTGGGCGAGGTGATGAAGTTCGCCCCCATCGGCGAGAGCCACGAACTGGTGATCCGCGCCCCGGCGGCGATCGCCGGCTACATCGCCAGGAAGGGCTCGATCACCGTCAATGGCGTCAGCCTCACCGTGAATCGCGTCGAAGGCCGAGACTTCTGGATCAACCTGATCCCGCACACCGTGGCGATGACCAACCTCAAGCATCTGGCCGCCGGCAGCAAGGTCAACCTCGAGATCGACCTCATCGCCCGCTACGTCGAGCGCATGCTCGAGTGGAAACGGGACGAGGCGGCGCAGGCCTGACCATCGCCACCGCCCGGCCCCCATGCCACGCCGCACGGCCCGCAAGAACGCACACAAAGGACACAGCATGAGCGCACTCGCGCCGATTACCGAGATCATCGACGACATCAAGGCCGGCCGCATGGTCATCCTGGTCGACGAGGAAGACCGCGAGAACGAGGGCGACCTCGTGATGGCGGCCGAATTCGTCACCCCCGAGGCGATCAACTTCATGGCCAAGCACGGCCGCGGCCTGATCTGCCTCACGCTCACCGACGAGCGCTGCCGCCAGCTCGGCCTGCAGCAGATGGTGCGCGACAACCGCACGCCGCACGGCACCGCGTTCACGGTGTCGATCGAGGCCGCCACCGGCGTCACCACCGGCATCTCGGCGCACGACCGCGCGCGCACCGTGCAGGTCGCGGTCGGCCGCCACGCCAAGCCCGAGGACATCGTCACCCCGGGCCACATCTTCCCGCTCACCGCGCAGAAGGGCGGCGTGCTGATCCGCGCCGGCCACACCGAGGCCGGCTGCGACCTCGCCCAGCTCGCCGGGCTGGAGCCTGCGTCGGTGATCTGCGAGATCCTCAAGGACGACGGCACCATGGCGCGCCTGCCCGACCTCATCGAGTTCGGCAAGGAACACGGTCTCAAGATCGGCGCCATCCGCGACCTGATCGAATACCGCGCCGCCACCGAGCACCTGATCGAGAAGGTCAGCGAGAAGGACGTCGACACCGCCCACGGCCGCTTCACGCTGTCGGCCTTCGAGGACAAGACCTCGGGCGACGTGCATTTCGCGCTGTCGCGCGGCGACATCGCACCCGAGCGCGAGACCCTGGTGCGGGTGCACGAGCCGATCTCGGTGGTCGACTTCCTCGACCCGGCGAGCGGCCGCCACAGCTTCCCGGTGAATGACTCGCTCGCGACCCTCGCCGCAGCCGAGGCCGGCGTGATCGTGCTGCTCTACCGCCCGATGTCGGGCCGCGAGCTGCTCGCCAGCCTCAACGGCACGCAGGACCGCCCGGTGAAATGGGACGCGCGCCTGTTCGGCGTCGGCGCGCAGATCCTGCGCGCGCTGAACGTCGGCAAGATGCGCCTGCTCGCCAGCCCGCGCAAGATCCCGAGCATGACCGGCTTCGGGCTGGAGATCACCGGCTTCGTCGACAAGAACTGACCGAATCACAGAGAACCGCATGCAACGCAACCAACCCGAAAACGCCCGCCAGGGCGCCCGCTACGACGGCATCGCCGAGATCGACCCCAGCTTCGACGGCGCCGGCGTGCGCGTCGGCATCGTCATGGCGCGCTTCAACCTCGACATCTGCGAGGGCCTGCTGTCGGCGTGCACCGACGAGCTGATCACGCTCGGCGTCGCACGCAGCGACATCCGCATCGTGACCGTGCCCGGCGCGCTCGAGATCCCGCTGGTGCTGCAGACCATGGCGAAGAGCGGCCAGTACGACGCGCTGGTGGCGCTCGGTGCGGTGATCCGCGGCGAGACCTACCACTTCGAGCTCGTCTCCAACGAGATGGGCGCGGGCGTGACCCGCGTCGGCCTCGACACCGGCCTGCCGATCGCCAACGGCGTGCTGACCACCGAGGACGAAGACCAGGCGATCGCGCGCATGCGCGAGAAGGGCGCCGACTGCGCCCGCGCCGCGGTCGAGATGGCGAACCTGCTGAAGGTGGTGCGATGAGCGACGTCGACAACACCAGCCCGGCGCCCGAGGGTAGCGGCGCCCCCAACCCGACCAGCAAGATGGCCCGCCGCCGCGCGCGCGAGCTGGCCCTGCAGGGGGTCTATCAGTGGCTGCTGTCGGGCAACTCGACGACCACCGTGCAGCGTCACCTGGAGTCCGAGACCGAGAACCTCGACCGCATCGACCGCGAGCTGTTCGTCACCCTGCTGCGCGGCGCGGCCGGCAGCGCCGACGAGTTGCGCGGCGATTTCGAGCCGCTGCTGTCGCGCCCGCTCGCCGAGCTGTCGCCGATCGAGCACGCCATCCTGCTGCTCGGCAGCTACGAGCTGCGCCACAACATCGAGACGCCCTATCGCGTGGTGATCAACGAGGCGATCGAGCTCGCCAAGGGCTACGGCGGCACCGATGGCCACAAGTTCGTCAATGGCGTGCTCGACAAGCTCGCCGCACGCATCCGGCCGGAAGAAGTCGAAGCCGCGCGCCAGGCGCGGCGCTGATCACGGCAAGCCAGGCGGGCGCGGCAGCCTGCGAGATTGCCGTGGGAGCGGGCTTGCCCGCGAATGGAGCGGACGCGACCCCCTTTTCGAGGGCACGCCCGCTCCCACGAAAGCCGCTCCGCGAAAGCCTCGGCCCCTAGGGCCGCCGCGCACGCAGCAACACGCGCTCGCCGGCAAGGAGCTGCAGGCTCGCGTCGGGCGCGAGCGCAAAACCGGTGACGCGGCCGGCGGCTTCGATGAAGCGGCGCTCCTCCTCCATCGCGCCCGGCTCGCACGCCATCTTCGTCGCCCCCAGCGGCGACAGCCGCAAGCCCTCGCCTGAGAGCGCATAGCGGCCGAAGTAGCGGTTGCACGCCGCGATACCGGCGAGCCGACCTTCAGGCGCAAAGTTCACGGTAACGCGGGTTGGGTCCGCCACCGCCCTGCCGTCGATCTCCACCACCTCCCACGCTCCACCCTGCAGCAGCTCGGCCGGGTCTCCGCCGCAGCCCTTCAGGACCCGGCCCTGCCAGCGTACCGCCACCGTCCGCGGGTGCGGCATGCCGCTCATGCTGTCGACGCAGTGGCGCGCGAACACGACCGCCGTCAGCGGCCCGCCGGCGGACACGGCCTCGTAGCTGCGCATGCCGTCGCCGTCGACCACCAGCGGACCAGGGGCGAACACGTGCGTGTCGCCATGATCGAGCAGCAGCGACAGCCCATCGGCGCGCACGTCAAGCCGCCAGCCGGGCTCGTTGCCCACGGCGCGGAACACGGGCTTCTCCGCGACCAGGCGGCATTCGGGCTGTGCCACGCCGGCCAGCTCCAGCCTCGCCGCGTCGCCCTTGACCCAGATCGATGTGCGCTCGTCATCCACCGACACCCGCTTTACGCCGGACGCGGTACGTACCGGATGCAGCGTGTAGGTGCGCCCAGCCGCCTGCAGGGTCGAGAGCTCGCCGAAATGGCGTAGGGTGACGGTCTGCTCACCGCAGCGGAACTGCACCGGCGGCTGGGGATCGAGTGGCAGCACGGCCGCGCGTCCGGGCGCCTCGCCGCTGTCGGCCGATGGCGTGGGCGAGGCGGCCGACGATGACTTCGTGGCCGAGATCGCGGACGATTCGGCGCGATCGCCGAACAGCGAGCAACCACCCAGCACCAGCGCGAGCGGAAGGAGAAAAAGCGGACGAAGCACCATGGAGTAAACTCCCTTCCATATCGAATTGACGGCGGGCACGCCTGCCCGCGCACGCCGTGACCCAGCCAACGCCGCCAAGCGCTACCACAGCGGCGCCGACTCTAGCACGCACGCCCGAGCACCCGAATGCACGAAATGTCACTCGCCGAGAATGTGCGCGAGATCGTCGAAGACGCCGCTGGCGCGCAGGGGTTCCGCCATGTGCGCCGGATCGTGCTCGAGATCGGCGAGCTGGCGGCGGTCGAAGCCGATGCATTGCGGTTCTGTCTGGATGTCGTGCTGGAGGGCTCGGTCGCCGAGGGCGCGGCGCTGGAGTTCGTCCGCACGCCCGGTGCGGGCTGGTGCGCGGCCTGCGCGCGGACGGTGGCGCTGCACGAACGCTACGACCCCTGCCCGCACTGCGGCGCCTACGGGCTGGACGTGCGCGCCGGGGCGCAGATGCGGGTGAGCGCGCTCGACGTCGATTGACGGTGCCACGAGGGAGGATCGGAAGAAATGTGCACGGTATGCGGCTGCGGGGGTGAAGGACAGGTCGGGCTGGCCCATGGTGGCGCGCGCGGCGTGCGTGCGAAGCGCGCCGCGACGAAGCCCGCGGACGCGCCGCACCAATGGCGCGCACTCGGGAATCCCGCGCCCGCAACCCGCCCCGCCGGCCACCAGCACCTGCACTTCGGCGCAGGCCCGGCACGCGCCCACGTCCCCGGCCTCGGCCAGACCGAGATGCTGCGCATCGAGCGCGACATCCTCGGCAAGAACGACGCCCTCGCCGCGCACAACCGCGCCAGCCTCGCCGCGCGCGGCATCCTGGCGCTCAACCTGGTCTCCAGCCCGGGGTCGGGCAAGACCGCGCTGCTGGTGAGCACGCTGCAGCGGATCGCCGGCCGCATTCCGGCCGCAGTGATCGAGGGCGACCAGCAGACCGAATTCGACGCCGAGCGCATCCGCGCCACCGGCGTCGAGGCGCTGCAGATCAACACCGGCAAGGGCTGTCACCTCGACGCCGACATGGTCGCCCGCGCCCTGCCCCGGCTCGCGCTCGCCGATGGCGGCCTGCTCTTCATCGAGAACGTCGGCAACCTCGTCTGCCCGGCCGCGTTCGACCTCGGCGAGGCACACAAGGTGGTGATCCTGTCGGTGACCGAGGGCGAGGACAAGCCGCTGAAGTACCCCGACATGTTCGCCGCCGCCGACCTGATGCTGCTCAACAAGGTCGATCTGCTGCCCTACCTGCAGTTCGACCTGGCGCGCGCGATCGGCTACGCGCTGCGGGTGAATCCGCGCCTGCAGGTGATCCAGACCTCGGCCACCGGCGGCGACGGGCTGGACGAATGGCTCGCCTGGCTCGAGACCCGGCTTGCGAATACGCGCCGGATCGACTCCCAGCACTCAAGCCCGCCGGCATGAGCCCCCCATCCGGAACCGCGCCCGCGGCCACCGTCCCCTGTGGGAGCGGGCTTGCCCGCGAACGCCTGCCCACCAAGCTCGATGCCCGCCCGGAGGAAATCCTTCGCGGGCAAGGCCGCTCCGACCGCGCCGGTGCCGGTGTTGCTGCCGGTATGCGGACGGGGCATCCCATCCTCGCGCTCGGCGCCTGGTTCAAGCACGCGGCCTGCCTGCTGGATTCGGACGGCTTGACCTTCGGCCCCAATCTGGGCGACCTCGACAACGCCGAGGCCTGCGCCGGCGTCGAGCCGGCGGTGGACGCGTTGCTCGCGGCCGCAAGCGGCCAGGCGCGCGCAGTCGCCCATGACCTCCACCCCGACTTCCACTCCACCCGCGTCGCGCTCGCCACCGCGCACCGGCTCGGCGTGCCGGCGATCGGCGTGCAGCACCATCACGCCCACATCGGCGCGGTGCTGGCCGAGCATGCGCGCTTCGACGCCCACCCGGTGCTCGGCCTCGCCCTCGACGGGGTCGGGCTCGGCAGCGATGGCGAGGCCTGGGGCGGCGAACTGCTGCTGGTCGAAGGCGCACGCTTCCAGCGCCTCGGCCGCCTGCGCCCGCTGCGCCTGCCCGGCGGCGACCGCGCCGCGCGCGAGCCTTGGCGCATGGCGGCGGCGCTGCTGCACGCCTGTGGCCGCGGCGACGAGATCGCCGACCGCTTCGCCCACCATCCCGCCGCGGCGATGCTGGCGCAGGTGCTCGCACGGCCCGCGCTGAGCCCGCCGACCTCCAGCCTCGGCCGCCACTTCGACGCCGCCGCCGCCCTGCTCGGCATCTGCGAGCGGATGCGGTTCGAGGCCGAGGCGGCGATCGCGCTCGAGCGGCTGGCTGCGCGGCAATCCGCGCCCGCGGTCGATCCGGCGGACTGGCACATCATCGAAGCCGTCAGCGCGTCGGCGACCGGTGTCGGGCGCCCCGACGGGAACGGCGTCGGCACCGCCGCCGTGCCGTTCGAGCTCGATCTCCACCCTCTGCTGCGCCGCCTCGCCGACGCGCCCGACGCCGCGCGCGGCGCCGCACGCTTTCACGCCACCCTCGCCGCCGCGCTCATCGACTGGGTGCGCAGGGCCAGCGCGCTCACCGGCTGCGACACCGTGGTGCTGGGCGGCGGCTGCCTGCACAATCGGCTGCTCGCCGACGCCCTGCACGCCGGCCTGCCCGCGCACGGATTCAAGGTGCTCGGCGCGCGCAGCCTGTCGCCCGGCGACGCCGCGCTCGCCCTCGGCCAGGCCTGGGTCGCGCTGCACCAACTCACCCACAAGGACACCTGAAAATGTGCCTCGCCATCCCCGCCCGCGTGATCGAACGCCTCGAGGGCGACGACGCCGTCGTCGAGCTCGACGGCGTGCGCAAGACCATCTCGCTCGCGCTCGTGGACGATGTCGCGGTGGGCGACTACGTCATCGTCCATGTCGGCTTCGCCCTCGGTCGGCTCGACCCCGAGGAAGCCGCGCAGACCCTCGCGCTGTTCGCCGCGACCGGCGCCGGCTCGGCCGCGCCATGAAATACGTCGACGCGTTCCGCGACGGCGCACTCGCCGCCGGACTGGCGCAGGCGATCGCGCGCGAGGTCGAGCCCGGCCGCGACTACGCCTTCATGGAGTTCTGCGGCGGCCACACCCATGCCATCTCGCGCTACGGCGTGGCCGACCTGCTGCCGCGCACCGTGCGCCTGATCCATGGTCCCGGCTGCCCGGTATGCGTGCTACCGGTCGGCCGCATCGACATGGCGATCCGCCTCGCGCTGGCACGGCCGGAGGTCACGCTGTGCACCTACGCCGACTGCCTGCGCATCCCGGCCTCGGACGGCCTCTCGCTGCTCAAGGCACGCGCCCGTGGCGCCGACGTGCGCATGGTGTATTCCGCCGCCGATGCGCTCGCCCTCGCCGAGCGCATGCCCGAGCGCGAAGTCGTGTTCTTCGCGATCGGCTTCGAGACCACCACGCCGCCCACCGCGCGCGTCATCGAGCTGGCCGCGCAGCGCGGGCTCGCCAATTTCAGCGTGATCTGCAACCACGTGCTCACGCCGCCGGCGATCGAGGCCCTGCTCGCCGCGCCGGCGGCGGACAGTCCGGGGCGCCCGCGCCTGGCCGGCATCCTCGGCCCCGCCCATGTGTCGGTGATCATCGGCAGCGCGCCCTACGCCTTCGCCGCGACCCGCCACCACATGCCGGTCGTCATCACCGGCTTCGAGCCGCTCGACGTCATGCAGGCGGTGCGCATGCTGGTGCGCCAGGTCAATGAGGGCCGCGCCGAGGTCGAGAACGAATACACACGCGCGGTCACCCCCGAGGGCAACCGCAAGGCGCAGGCACTCATCGACGCGGTGCTCGCGCCGCGGCCGCAGTTCGACTGGCGCGGCCTCGGCAGTCTGCCCGCCTCGGCGCTGCGCATCCGCCCGGCGTTCGCGGCCTGGGACGCAGAAGTGAAGTTCGGCCTCGAGGACCGCCCGGTGCCCGATCACAAGTCCTGCGCGTGCGCGGCCATCCTGTGCGGCGCCAAGGCGCCGACCGACTGCAAGCTGTTCGGCACCGCGTGCACACCGGAGACGCCGCTCGGCGCCTGCATGGTGTCCTCCGAGGGCGCCTGCGCGGCGCACTACAACTACGGTCGCTTCCGCGACCCGGCCGGAGCCTGATCCGCATGTCCTGCCCCCCTTACGCGCGGCCGCTCGACCTGCGCGATGGCCGCGTCGACCTCGGCCATGGCGCAGGCGGCCGCGCCATGCAGCAGCTCATCGCCCAGCTCTTCGCGCGCGCCTTCGACAACTCCGAGCTCGGCCGCGGCGACGATGGCGCGGTGCTGCCCGCACCGGCACCCGGCGAGCGCCTGGTGATGGCCACCGACGGCCACGTCGTCAGCCCGCTGTTCTTCCCCGGCGGCGACATCGGCAGCCTGTCGGTGCACGGCACGGTGAACGACCTCGCGGTGATGGGCGCGCGCCCGCTCTGGCTGGCGGCCGGGTTCATCCTCGAGGAAGGCTTTCCGCTCGCCGACCTCGCCCGCATCGTCGCCTCGATGGCTGGCGCCGCACGGGCAGCGGGCGTGCGCATCGTCACCGGCGACACCAAGGTCGTCGAGCAGGGCAAGGGCGACGGCGTGTTCATCACCACCACCGGCATCGGCGCCCTGCCCGCCGGGCGTGACCCGGGCGGCGCGCGCGCCCGGCCCGGCGACGCGGTGCTGGTGTCGGGCACCCTCGGCGACCACGGCATGGCGATCATGGCGCAGCGCGAGGCGCTCGGCTTCGAGTCGGCGATCGTCTCCGACAGCGCCGCCCTGCACGGCCTGGTCGAGACGCTCTACGCCGCGGTGCCGGCGGAGGCGATCCACGTGCTGCGCGACCCCACCCGCGGCGGGCTGGCCAGCACGCTCAACGAAATCGCCACCCAGTCGGGCGTCGGCATGATGCTTGACGAGCGCGCGATCCCGGTGGCGCCGCAGGTGCAGGCGGCCTGCGAGCTGCTCGGTCTCGATCCGCTCAACGTCGCCAACGAAGGCAAGCTGGTGGTGATCTGCGCCACCGAGTCCGCCGAGGCCGCGCTCGCCGCCCTGCGCGCCCACCCGCTCGGCGCGGCGGCTGCGCGCATCGGCGAGGTGAGCGCGGACAGCCGCTGCTTCGTACAGCTGCGCACCACGCTCGGCGGCCGGCGCATGGTCGACTGGCTGGCGGGCGAACAGCTGCCGCGCATCTGCTGAGGCCCGGGCGACGGCCGCGACACGGCCTTCAGGACGCGCGCAACAACGCGCCCTTACAACTCATTACCGCGCGAAACACCTGCGCCAGGGGCTTTCACCTATCGTTGCAGCGGAGACAGCAGAAACACGGAAGGGGCCGGTGCGGCCTGCGCCCGCCCCGCCTCCGTGTCCCTTTTTGCAGGACGCCGCCATGACTTCCCGATCCCGCACGTGGTCCCTGATGCTCGCCGCCGCCCTCGCGCTCGGCGGCTGCGCGGTCGTGCCGGTCGACGACTACGGCTACTACGAGGACGACGCCCCTTACTACGCGCGCGAGACCGTCATCGTCACCCCGCCGCCGCGCGTGGAATACCGCGGCCTGCCACCCGCCGCCGGCTACATCTGGATCGATGGCTACTGGAATTGGATAGGCCACCGCCACGACTGGGTGCCGGGCTACTGGTCGCCGCCAGGCGCACGTCCCATCGTCCGCCACCGCCACTTCGAGCGCGATCGCGACGACGATCGCCGCGGGCAATGGTGGCGCGAACACCGCAACACGCGAGACGCCGACCGCCGGGACGACCACGCCGACCGCAAGCGCTGGCGCGATGACGCACGGCGCGAAGGCGACCGCGACGGCTGGCCGAGACGCGGCGACGCGCGCGAACGCCTGCACCAGGAGACAGAGCGCCGGCGCACGCGCGACAGCGAAGGACCACGCCGCTTCGAGGGGCGGCCGATCGCGCCGCAAGCGGCGCCTGCAGGCGACGCGCGCCGGCCGCCGACCGCAAGCGCCGAACGCGATGGTCCACGCGGGCGTGATGGCGCACGCGGCGGCGATCGCGAGACGCGCACACCCTACCGCCGTGATGACGGACGTCCGGACGGGCGCGTTGCGCCCGGCACGGAGGACCGCGGCGAGCGGCGGCGCCACGACGACGGCCGTCCGCCGTGGCGCGACCGCCTGCGCGAGACCGGCACGAACTGAAGCGCTCGCCGCGCCGGCGGCCCCCCCCGGCGGCCCCCCAGCTCGCCGGGGCGAGCTGCTGCCGACGCAGCGCCCGAGGTTGCTCCCTTTCCGCATCGCAGCGAAAATCACGGTTTGTCCGCCGGCACCCCGGCGGCTCCTCCCGCGACGGACCCACCCGGTCCGTTCAAGACCACTCCTCCGGGCAAAACCATGATGAAACTCTCCTCGCTGCTGATGCTTTCCCTCACCGCCGGCGCGCTGCTCGCCGGCTGCGGCAAGAACGAACCTGCCGTCCAGTCCGCCGCAGCCCCGGCTACCCCGGCCGCTCCGGCGAAGATCGTCATCGGCCTCGACGACAACTTCCCGCCGATGGGCTTCCGCAACGAGAAGAACGAGCTCGTCGGCTTCGACATCGATCTGGCGAAGGAAGCCGCCAAGCGCCTCGGCATCGAGGTCGAGTTCAAGCCGATCGACTGGAGCGCCAAGGAAGCCGAGCTCAACGGCAAGCGTGTCGATGCGCTGTGGAACGGCCTCACCATCACCGAGGAACGCCGGAAGAACATCGGCTTCACCAGCGCCTACATGGAGAACCACCAGATCATCGTGGTGCCGGCCAACTCGACCGTGAAGACCAAGGCCGACCTCGCCGGCAAGGTCATCGGCATCCAGGACGGCAGCAGCGCGATCGACGCGGTGCAGAAGGATCCGGTCGCCGCCTCGTTCAAGGAGCTGAAGAAGTTCGGCGACAACGTCACCGCGCTGATGGACCTCACCACCGGCCGCCTCGACGCCGTGGTGCTCGACGAGGTCGTGGGCCGCTACTACACCGCCAAGAAACCCAACGACTATGTGGTGCTCGACGACCACTTCGGCACCGAGGAATACGGCGTCGGCACGCGCAAGGACGACACCGAGCTGCTGGCGAAGCTGCAGAAGGCGATGGACGAGATGAAGGCCGACGGCAGCGCGGCGCGCATCTCCACCGAGTGGTTCGGCAAGGACATCATCAAGTAAGTCCCCCGCCGAAAGCACAGACACTGTGGGAGCGGGCTTGCCCGCGAATGGGCGCCGCTGCAGGCCTTTTTCGCGGGCATGCACCCTCCCACAGGCGCAGGCCTCGCCGGCTCAGCCTCCAGCCCATCCGGGCCTCAACCCTCCAGCGTCCGGGCACCCCTCATGGACTACATCCTCAGCATCCTCGGCCCGCTCGCCGAGGGCTCGCTGGTCACGCTGCAGCTCTTCGTCATCACGCTCGCGCTCGCGGTGCCGCTCGGCCTCGCGCTGGCGCTGATCCGCATCTCGCGCTTCACCGTCGCCAGCCAGGCGGTCAATGGCTACATCTGGCTGATGCGCGGCACGCCGCTGATGCTGCAGTTGCTGTTCATCTACTACGCGCTGCCCTTCGTGCCGGTGGTGGGCATCCGCCTGCCCGACTTCCCGGCGGCGATCGTTGCCTTCGCGCTCAACTACGCGGCCTACTTCGCCGAGATCTTCCGCGCCGGCATCCAGTCGATCGACCGCGGCCAGTACGAGGGCGCCAAGGTGCTCGGCTTCTCCTACGGCCAGACCATGCGCCGCATCGTGCTGCCGCAGGTGGTCAAGCGCATCCTGCCGCCGATGAGCAACGAGACCATCACCCTGGTCAAGGACACCTCGCTGATCTACGTGCTGGCGCTCAACGACCTGCTGCGCGCCGCGCGCGGCATCGTGCAGCGCGACTTCACGATCACGCCCTTCATCGTCGCCGCCGGCTTCTACCTGCTGATGACGCTGGTGCTGACCTGGCTGTTCCAGCGCCTGGAGAAACGCCATGCCGTCTATGACTGAGAGCGCTGCGATGACGAGTCCGATGATTCTCGCCGACGGCATCCGCAAGCGCTTCGGCGCCAACGAGGTGTTGAAGGGCGTGTCGCTGACGCTGGCCAAGGGCGAGGTGGTCGCCGTAATCGGCCCCTCGGGCTCGGGCAAGAGCACCCTCCTGCGCTGCCTCAACCACCTCGAGACCATCGATGCCGGGCGCATCGTCATCGAGGGCGACGTGCTCGCCGACAACGACGCCCATGGCCACGCGCGCTACGTCGCCGACGCCGAGGTGCGCCGCATCTGCCGCCGCATGGGCATGGTGTTCCAGCACTTCAACCTGTTCCCGCACCTGACCGTGCTGCAGAACGTGATCGAGGCGCCGATCACCGTGAAGGGCATCAAGCGCGAGGCCATCCTGCCCAAGGCCGAGGAACTGCTGAGGAAGGTCGGTCTCTTCGACAAGCGCGACGCCTACCCCTCGAGGCTCTCAGGCGGGCAGAAGCAGCGCGTGGCGATCGCGCGCGCGCTGGCGATGGAGCCCGACATCATGCTGTTCGACGAGCCCACCTCGGCGCTCGACCCCGAGCTCACCGGCGAGGTGCTGCGCACCATGCGCCAGCTCGCCGACGAGCACATGACCATGCTGGTGGTGACGCACGAGATGGGCTTCGCGCGCGAGGTGGCGAGCCGTGTGGTGTTCATGGACGGCGGCGAACTCATCGAGTCGCGGCCGGCGGCGGCATTCTTCGCCAGCCCGCAGCATCCGCGCACGCGCGCCTTCCTCGACAGCATGCTCTGAAACCTGGACCCGACGCAGGCTGCGCCGTCGGCGCTACGGGCGCGCCGCCGGGGTGCCCGCAAGCCGTCCGGCTTCTTCGCCGAAACGCTCCACCAGCCAGTCCGCCGTCGCCGAGACGCGGGCCACGGGGCGGGCGTCGGGATGGATCAGCATCCACAGCTCGCGGCTCAGGATCGGCGCCGGGCCCGACAGGCGTGTCAGACGGACGTCCGCCTCGGCCAGGAAGCAGGGCAGCAGCCCGTGACCGATGCCGTCGGCCACCGCCTGCATCAGGCCGCGCAGGCTGTTGGCGCGCAGGCGGATGCGGCCGCCGCCGCGCATCGCGTGCAGGCGCTGCATCTCCGGCGTGTGCTCGAGGTCCTCGTTGTAGGCCACCCAGTCGCCCGCGCTGACCGGCAGGTCACCACGCGCCGCGCCGTAGAGCGCAAACCCCACGTCCGCCAGCTTGCGGATCAGGAAGTCGCCGCTCGCTGGGCGCGCAAGGCGAATGGCGATGTCGGCTTCGCGGCGGGCGACGTTGAGGTTGTCGTTGCTGGCGACGAGGTCCACGCACAGTTCGGGGTAGCGGGCATACAGCCCGGGCAGGTGCGGCACCAGCCAGTCGCCGATGAGGGCACTGACCGCGGTGATCCGCACCACGCCGCCCACCGTGCCGGCGCCGGCCTCGGCGAGACGGCCGATCCCGGCCACGTCCTCCTCGATCCGTACAGCCCGCTCCAGCACCCGGCCACCGACCGCGGTCGGCTGCCACAGCCCGTCGTTGCGCTCGAACAGCGGCGTCCCCAGGCTGTCCTCGAGCGCGCGCAGGCGGCGAGCGACGGTGGTCTGGTCGACGCCGAGCCGGCGCGCCGCGGCGGCCAGGGTGCCCTCGCGGCCGAGGGTGACGCAAAAGCGCAGATCATCCCAGTTCATGTATGCCCGCCCCTGCAAATCTGCAGCAGTGTACGGCAAGAATCCACATTTACGCAGGCAGGCGGCGGCGTGTAGCCTCCCGCAGCACCTTGTGACTTCCTTTCCCACACTCTCAGGAGACTGCCCATGAGCACCGCATCGACCACCCTGCGCCAGTTGTCCGGCCTGCCCGCCACCCCGCCCCGCCTGACCGAGTCGGCGCTGGTCATCGTCGACGCCCAGAACGCCTACCGCAGCGGCGTGATGCAGCTCGAAGGCGTGGAACCGGCGCTCGACGAATGCGCGCAGCTGCTGGCGCGCGCGCGGGCGCTGAAGATTCCGGTGGTGCACATCCAGCACGACGCCGGCCCCGGCTCGCCCTATGACCTCAATGCCGAATGCGGGGCGATCGCCGACAAGGTGGCGCCGGCGGCGGGCGAGGCGGTGGTGGTCAAGCACTACCCCAATTCCTTCGTCGGCACCGAACTCGACGCCCGTCTGAAGGCCGCCGGCGTCAAGAACCTGGTCGTGGTCGGCTTCATGACCCACATGTGCATCAACTCCACCGCGCGCGGTGCGTTCAATCTGGGCTACGCGGTGACCGTGCCTGCTGCGGCCACCGCCACGCGCGCGCTGCCGGCGCCCGACGGCGGCGTGCTCGAAGCCGCCGCCCTGCAGTCCGCGGCGCTGGCTGCGCTCGCCGACCTGTTCGCGGTGGTGGTGCCCGACGGCAAGGCGATTCCAGACTGAGCTTCGCGCACCGGGTCCGAGCGTTGCATGTCGCGCCGTCGCATACGGCAGCCGCTCGACCGTGAACGTGGCACGGCCCCCGGCAGCGAGCGCTGCGCGGGGGCCGTGGCCTTTACCGGGCCGGCGCGAACGCCGGCCGAGCCGGGCGCGCGATCAGCCGCGCGAACGGCGGTCGCCGTGGCTGCGTTCGCTGCGCGACGGGTGACCGTCGCGGTTGAAGCCGCCACCGCTGCGACGGGCCTCACCGCCAGGGCGACCGAAGCCACCGCCACTGCCGAAGCGACGTCCGCCATTGCCAGCCGGACGCGGACCCGAGGGCTTGCGCGGCGAGGGCTCCATGCCCGGAATGGTGTGCACTTCCAGGCGGCCGCCGGTGAAGCGCTCGATGGCGCGGATCAGCCCGGTCTCGCGCGGCCCCGAGAGCGTGATCGCCACGCCGTCGCGACCGGCGCGGCCGGTGCGGCCGATGCGGTGCACATAGTCTTCGGCCTGGCGCGGCGGGTCGAAGTTGATGACGTGGCTGATGCCGGCGACGTCGATGCCGCGCGCGGCCACGTCGGTCGCCACCAGCACGCCGATGCGGCCCTGGCGCAGGCGGTCGAGGGTGCGGTTACGCTGGGTCTGGTGCATGTCGCCATGCAGCGCGGCGGCGGCGATGCCCTTCTCCTGCAGCGACAGCGACAGCTCGTCGGCGCTCTTCTTGGTGGCGGTGAACACCACGGCCTGGTTCATGCCGTCGCTGCCGAGCAGGGCTTCGAGCAAGCGGTTCTTGTGGCCGAGGTCGTCGGCGAACATGAGGCGCTGCTCGATCTGGCCACGGTCTTCCTTGGCGACCTCGATCTCGATGCGCTGCGGGTTGCGCGTCATGCGCGAGGCCATGCTGCCCACCACGCCGTCGAGGGTGGCCGAGAACAGCAGGGTCTGGCGCTTGGCCGGGGTGGCGGCGACGATGGCGTCGATGTCCTCGGCGAAGCCCATGTCGAGCATGCGGTCGGCCTCGTCGAGGATCAGCACCTCGACGTCCGACAGCTTCACCTTGCGGCGATTGAGGTGGTCGAGCAGGCGGCCGGGGGTGGCGACGACGACGTCGCACTGGCGTTGCAGCTGCTTGATCTGGGCGAACATCGGCGCGCCGCCGACGAGGCAGGCGGTGTTGAGCCAGCGCAGCGCCTTGCCGTAGGTCTGCACGGCCTTCTCGACCTGCAGCGCGAGCTCGCGCGTGGGGGTGAGCACCAGCACGCGCGGGCCGCTTCCCGGCGCCGGGCGGCGATCGATGATCTTGTGCAGGGCGGGCAGCGTGAAGGCGGCGGTCTTGCCGCTGCCGGTGTGGCTGGACACCAGCAGGTCCTCACCGGCGATGGCGGCGGGAATGGCCTGCATCTGCACCGGGGTGGGCGTGGTGTAGCCGGTCTGCTCGACGGCCTTGAGGAGTTCTGCGGCGAGGCCGAGGCTTTGGAACGTCATGGGGTTCTTCCTGTGTCTTGCTGTCCGGCCCGTGGATGAGGGGCGGACGGATTCGGGCCCGTGAAAATCGGGCCGCATGGCATCGCGGTGTGCCGGGCCTGCGGGGCAGGCAAGGCACACGGAATCGCAAGGGCGACGAACGCGCGATGGGCGTGGCCGGTCGCTTCGGCACGCGGTCACGAAACCGCGGTGGAAGGACCGCGCATCGGCACCAACCGGTTGTCACGATGCCAGACGATCGGAAGAACGAATGGGGTTCGGCGGGAGGTCGGGGGCGATGGGGCTGTGGTTACAGTCCCTGGGGCCGGTCGGCGGGCGTCCTTGTCCGCGCCGAAAACCTTGATGGCCCTGATGCTGCATTGCACAACGGCGAGTAGTATAATCCGTTTCGCGCGTGCTGTCGCCCATTATTTCGAACGGCCAGCCACGCCCGAATGAAGAACGGGCCGGTACGCACCGTACCGGCCCGTTCCTGCCGGGGCCGTGCCCCGGGGAGCCGCAAGCGGCGGAATTACTTGTTGACCGCGGCTTTCAGCGTGGCGCCGGCGGTGAACTTGGGCACGCTCGAGGCGGCGATTTCGATCGTGGCGCCGGTCTGCGGATTGCGGCCGGTGCGGGCAGCGCGCTCGGAAACCTCGAAGGAACCAAAACCGGTGAAGGCGACCTTCTCGCCCTTGCCCAGCTGCTCGGCGATGATGTCGAGCACGGCGGACAGCGCGCGATCGGCCTGAGCGCGGGAAACATCAAGACGGTCGGCCAGGGCTTCGACGAATTCACCTTTATTCATGCTTTTCCTCGATTGGTGTGAGTGGGATTTTGGAAAGTCCGGTCTACGCGGCGGATTCTAGCACCGTCGCGGATTCTGGGGCGTTTCGTGATGGCGGCGCGTGACGTAGGCCATGACACGCATCACGTACCCCTCGTCCGGCCATGACCATGGCGAAATCCCGCCACCGGCAGCAACAGGCGTTATCCTCCTCAGCCAGAAGTCGACGAAACACACTACGATGAACACACAAGACCCCGCCGGCGACGACATCATCCGCATCACGGCGAACCGCCAGGGCGGCGAAATCTCCCGCGTCAAGGTGCACATTCCGGCACGTGCATGGATGGGCGACCAGGTGATCGGGATGACGCCTGCGGCCGCGACGGCGCATCTGCTCGCCCATGCCAGCCACAGCCCGCGCGCGCATGCGTGTGCGCTCGAGCAGGCGTGCGCATTCGCCCTCGGCCAGACCGGCGCGGACACGGACGACGAAGCCCGCGTCGCCATCGAGCGCCGCCTGGCCGCCGAGATGGCAGACGCTCACCTGCGGCGACTGCTCATCGACTGGCCACCGCAGTTCGGCTTCGAGCCACGCTACAACCGCTACGCGGAATTCCACCGCCGGCTGGACGCGGAAACCGACGCCGAGACGGCCTTCGCCCTCGGCGGCGAGGTGCTCGACCTGGTGGCGCGCGAGATGCTCGCCGGCTTCTTCAACCAGATCCGCATGCCGCATGGCATCGGCGAGTTCATCGACCGCCTCAACGCCGGCGGCAGCCTGAGTTCGGTGATGAGCAGCCTGATCGCGATGGGCGCATCGACGCTGCCCGGCAAGCCGACGCAGCTCCTCGGCACGCTCAGCGCCGCGGCCTGGGTGGGCAGCGTCGGCACCTGGCCGAGCGCGGAGTTCGTGCGCCGTCCCACCTATTGTGGCGCTCCCGCCGAGACCGGGCCCGTTGCCCGTCATGCGCCATCGCCGCTGGTGCGCCTGCTGCTCGAGCGCGGGCACCGGGTTTCCGCCCGCCTGTTCGCCAAGGCGATCGACGTCGCCGACTGCGCCAGTCGCATGCGCCACCCCCACACCGACGAGGTGCCGCCGCTGATCGACGCCGTGCTCGCCAGCCCGGGGGTCGGCATGGCGCGCGTGGCCACGGCGCGCGGCGCGCTGTTGTGCTGGGTGCGGATGGCCGACGGCGTCATCGCCGATTGCGTGATGATTCCGGCCGGCGCGTGGAATTTCCATCCGGAAGGGCCGTTCTGCCGCGAGGCGGTGTGCGCGCCCGCGCAGGGCGAGGACCTCGCCGGCGCGCACAAGCGGCTCACCGTGCTCGCGCTCGCGCTCGACCCCTCGATCGAGCACGTGGTGGAGATCACCGAACGCCCGGCCGCCCGCAAGCGCGACTAGCGCGCCAGGTCACGCCCCCCTGGGCTCAGGCCTTGAGCTGGCGGTAGGCACCGCCGAAGTAGATCAGCGGCGGGCGTTCGGCGCGATCGAAGTCGACCACCTCGCTGATGAAGACAATGTGGTCGCCGCCCTCGTGACGCACCGTATTGCGGCACTGGAAGCGCGCGCAACAGCCACGCAGCAGGGGCACTCCACCGGCCCCGGTGTCGAACTCGAGGCCGACGAACTTGTCCTCCCCGCGGCTGGCAAAGCGCTGCGAAAGATCGGCCTGGTCCTCGGCGAGCACGTTGATCGCGTAGTATTCGCAGCCTTCGAACAAGGGCCGGCTGGGCAGGTCGTTCGACAGGCTCCACACGATCAGTGGCGGATCGAGCGAAACCGAGTTGAAGGAATTGACCGTGAGACCGATGGGCACACCCGCAGGCGTGCGCGTGGTGACCACGGTGATGCCGGTGGCAAACATGCCGAGCGAGTTGCGGAAGCGGCGCGAGAAGTCCTCGGCCGGGAAGCGCTGTTGGGTCATGGGATGGGGCGTCGCGGTGGATCCGCGCTCTGTTGCAGTGCAATCGAAGCGCGGATTATCCTCGCGCAGGCTTCCAGCGTCGAGGGCGAAGGCCTTGATGCAGGCAAAAAAACATCGGAAAAACCGCGACATGAGTGAGTTCGCAACGCGTCTCGTCGCCTGGCAGCGGCAGCACGGCCGTCACGACCTGCCCTGGCAGGGCGGACACGACCCGTATCGCATCTGGCTGTCCGAGATCATGCTGCAGCAGACCCAGGTCGACACGGTCATCCCCTACTACACCCGATTCCTCGAGCGTTTCCCGGACGTCGCCGCCCTCGCCGCCGCCCCGGTCGGCGAGGTCATGGCGCTGTGGAGCGGACTCGGCTACTACGCCCGCGCACGCAACCTGCACCGCGCCGCGCAGATGATCGTCGACACGCACGGCGGCCGCTTCCCGCGCACCGCGGCGGCGATCGCCGAACTGCCCGGGATCGGGCGCTCGACCGCAGCCGCGATCGCCGCCTTCGCCTTCGGCGAACGCGCCGCCATCCTCGACGGCAACGTCAAGCGCGTGCTGTGCCGCATCTTCGGCATCGAAGGCTATCCCGCTGACAAGGCGGTCGAGAAGGCATTGTGGGAACGCGCGGAGGCGCTGCTGCCGGCCACCGACGTGGGCCGCTACATCCAGGCGCAGATGGACCTCGGCGCCACCTTGTGCACCCGCAGCCGCCCTGACTGCCGCCGCTGTCCGTTCGCCGACGACTGCGTCGCCTACCGCGACCAGCGCATCGCCGAACTGCCGACGCCGCGCCCGCGCAAGGCCGTTCCACACCGCAGCGCCCGCCATGCGGTGATCCTGCACGCGGGCGCGGTGCTGCTCGAGCGCAGGCCCCCCACCGGAATCTGGGGCGGCCTGCTCGCGCTGCCCGAGATTCCGCCCGCGGCGCGCGACCCTGCATGCTGGGCGCGCGAGCGCTTCGGCCTCGCCGTCGCCGCACCCGAGCCGTTGACGCCCCTGCGCCACGCCTTCACCCACTTCGTGCTCGAACTCACGCCGGTGCTGCTGCCGGTGGACGGGCTCGCACCGGCGACCAGCGCGGCCGACGACGGCGATCTGCGCTGGCTGGCGCTCGGCGAGCGCGCCAGCGCCGCGCTGCCGGCGCCGGTGCGACGCATCCTCGATGCGCTCGCGGCACCGGACCTGTTCGGCGGCGACTGAAACGCCGCCCGCATGTGCGGGCCGAGTCGCCGGGATGCCCGCACGCCGGCTCAGGCGCGATTGGGCAGCAGCCCGTGTTCGCGCAGGTACTTCTGCAGGATCTCGAGCCGGCTCAGGGGGTCGTCGAGCTCGAGCAGCTTCTGCTTGGCCAGCAGCGGGATCGGCAGCAGCTCGGTGTAGCGCGCGCCGACCCAGGCGGCGTCGTCGAAGAGGTGCGGCGGTGGCAGGCGCTCGCCGAGCTCGGCGACGATCGTCTTCAGCAGCGGCAACAGATCGGCCTGCGCCTCGGGCACCGCCTCCGCGGGCAGCTCCTCCAGCCAGCGCACGCGGGCGACGAGCAGCCCATCGCGCTCCACCTCATGGTCCTCGATCCGGAAGCGCCTCGCACCCCGGGTGAGCAGGTTCAGCACGCCGGCCTGCGCCATGTCCCACTGCTCGATGCGGGCCTCGGTGCCCACCGGATGCGGCACCGCCGTCTCGCCCACCTCCTCGCCCGCGGCGATCAGGCACACGCCGAATCCGGCGTCCTCGCGCATGCAGCGCGTCACCATGTCCATGTAGCGCGCCTCGAACACGCGCAGCGGCAGCACGCCGCCGGGAAAGAGCACGGTCTTGAGCGGAAAGAGGGGCAGGCGGTCGGGCGGTGGCGTGCTCATCGGGTGCTCCTGGTCTCGGGCGGTTGCGCGGCGGACGGGATCAGGGCGCGCCTGCGACCGGCCCGGCCTCGCCGGCGCGATCCTCGCCCCAGCGCGCCATCAGCGCATGTGGCACGCCGAGCTGGTCGAGGATGCGGGCGACGACGAAGTCGACCAGGTCCTGCACGCTCTGCGGGTGATGGTAGAAGCCGGGGTTGGGCGGCAGGATGCAGACCCCCAGGCGGGCGAGCCTGAGCATGTTCTCGAGGTGGATCGCCGAGTACGGCGTCTCGCGCGGCACCAGCACCAGCTTGCGGCCTTCCTTGATGACGACGTCGGCGGCACGTTCGATAAGGTTCTGGCTCAGTCCGCCGGCGATCGCAGCCAGCGTGGCCATGGTACATGGGCACACGACCATGGCGTCGGGCGGATTGGAGCCTGAGGCCGGCGGCGCGAACCACTCCTCGCGGCCGAACACGCGCAGCTGCCCCGGCGCCGCGGCGAAGCGCGCCGACAGCTCGGCTTCGACCTCGGCCGGACGCGCCGGCAGGTTCCAGTCCATCTCCTGGCGGGCGACGATCTGCGCCACCTGCGAATACAGTAGCCACACCCGGCAGCCCGCCCGCAGCAGACATTCGACCAGGCGCACGCCGTAAGGCAGGCCGGAAGCGCCGGTGAAGGCAACGGTGATCGTGCGCGGGGAACTCATGATGGACGTCGGACTTGGGGAGAGCCGCAAGCGTACCCCATCGGTCGCCAGGCGTGCATGCGCACGGGGGCGGCCGGTCGAGCACTCACTGCAGGTAGTCGGTGATCAGCTCCCAGCGCCCGTTGCGGATCTGCGCGAGGCGGCCATGACGGTTGCCGAGGTGGTCCTCGGGCGTGAAGCGGTAGTTCGGGCTACCGAAGTAGTCGCGCGGAAAGGTCGTCTGCTCGAGCGTGCGGACGAAGGCCTCCGTCGTCAGTTCCGGGCCGACGGCTTCGACGGTGCGCACGAACATGTCGGCGAGGGTGTAACCCATCACGCTCCATACGTTGGGCTCGGCATTGAAGCGCGCGCGATAGCGCTCGATCCACGCCGCGAGCTGGCTGTTGGCCCCCTCGGCATACGGGTGCGGCAGCACCGACACGCCGTACAGGCCCTCCACCGCGGCGCCACCGAGCTCGTGGGTCTGCGCCGAGTAGCCGGAGGCGGTGACGAGCATGTCCACGTCCCAGCCAATCTTGCGCGCCTCGGCCATCGCCGCCACGGTCTCGCGCACCACGGTGGCGAGGACCACGAAGTCGCAGCGCGCAGCGCGCAGGCGGGCGATCTGGCTGGAGAGGTCGGTCGCGCCGCGCTTGTAGCTGGTGCGCTCCACGAGTTCCTGGCCGAGGCCGGCGAGCGCCTTCTCCACCCCCTTCATGACCTCCAGGCCGTAGTCGTCGTCCTGGTAGAGCAGGCAACTGCGCTCATGGCCGCGCTGCTGCACCATGTGGCGGGTGGCCGCTTCCATGTAGTCCTGGTAGGGCGCGAAGTTCTGGAACTTGAGCGGATGCAGGGGTTCGTAGGTCGCGCGGTGCGGCGAGAACGGGAAAAGGTGCAGCCGCCCGGCGTCGACGATGATCGGCATGGTCGCCATCACCACCGGCGTGCCCATGTTGGCGAGGAAGGCGAAGGCCCGGTCGCGCTGCACCAGCTTGCGCGCGGCAAGCACGGCGCGCTTGGGATCGTAGCCCGCGTCCTCGACCGCGAGACGGATCGTGCGACCATGCACGCCGCCGGCGGCGTTGGCCTCGTCGAAGCGCATCAGCATGCCATCGCGCACCGGCACGCCGAGCATTGCGATCGGCCCCGAGAGGTCGGACACCGTGCCGACGACGATCTCCTTGCCGACCACCTCGGCAGCGGTGGCCGGCAGGGCAGCAGCGCTGGCGGCGAGCACGAGGCTGCGCAGGATACGAAGAACGAACATGAGGGACTCTCCCGATCAGAACGGTCGCCGCCCACGCGCAGGCATCACCGTGGCGGGCGAGCTCCACGGAAAGGGGGCGGCGACGAGGCCGCTACTATCGACTGCTGCCGCGCAAGAATCAAGATTCAGCGCCGATCCGCCAGCCCCGCCGGGCGCAGCAGCACCACGGCCACGATGACCGCGCCGAAGAGCAGCAGCTCGAGCCCGGCGGCGCGCGCCCAGTCGCCCGGCAGGAGGTCGCGCAGAAGCGCGATCAGTTGCGGGATGACGACGATCACCAATGCCCCCCAGACCGCCCCTGCGGGCCGCCGCGCGCCGCCGATGAAGGCGAGCATCAGCAGCTCGAAGGAAAGCACCAGGCCGAACTGCTCGGGGCTGATGAAACCGATCCAGTGCGCATAGAGGCCGCCGGCCAGCCCGGACAGCGCACCACCGACGACGAAGGCCTGCGTCTTCACCATCGCCGGCGCGATGCCGCAGGCGGCCGCGGCAATCTCGTCGTCGCGC
This sequence comes from Thauera sp. JM12B12, assembly GCF_039614725.1. Lineage (NCBI taxonomy): Bacteria > Pseudomonadati > Pseudomonadota > Betaproteobacteria > Rhodocyclales > Zoogloeaceae > Thauera > Thauera sp. JM12B12. The sequence continues at coordinate 4,068,014 of NZ_CP154859.1, forward strand.
ACCGCGCGCCAGGCCCGCCCATGGCGCGAGTCGAGCAGGCGCGCGCAGGCGAGCAGCGCGAGCGCGAGCGCGAGCAGGCTGATCGCCGCCTGCGCAAAGGTCGACTCCGCACGCCAGCCGAAGGCGGCGAAGCCGCCGACCGCCATGCCAGCCGCGCCATGGGTCACCGACTCCCAGCGCACGAGGGCCTCCTCGACGATGAGCGCGAAGGCGAGCGTGCTCATGCCGAAATAGAGCCCGCCGAGCCGGCGCGCGGGCAGGCTCGCCAGCGCGCCGCCGAGCGCCCCTGCCGCAGCCGCAAGCGGCAGCGCGAGCGGGGCGGGCAGCCCGTGAGCGACGCACAGCGCCTGGGCGTAGGCCCCGAGGGCGAGCAGCGCGCCCTGACCGAGGGCGATCTGCCCGGCCTGGCCGACGATGATCACCACGCCGAGGCCGGCGATCGCATAGGTCGCCACCAGGCTCGCCTTGCCGAGCGCGTAGTCGGGTCCGAGCGCGAGGACGGCAAGGCCGAGCACCAGCAGCCACGGCCCCAGCCTGCGCGACAGCGTTGCAGCACGGGACCGCTGCGGCCCACCGCTCGCCGCCTGCCCGCTCATGCCCCGCCGCGCCCTGCACGCCCGCCACCCAGGCCCTGCGGGAAAAGCAGCAGTGCCGCCATGAGCAAGGCGTAGGGGACGACATCCTTGAACCCTTCCGGCAGCGCAAGCCCGGCAAGCGCCTCGGCCACGCCCAGCAACACGCCGGCGACGAGCGCGCCGGGCAGGCTCGTCAGCCCGCCTAGCACCGCGGCGGGAAACGCCTTGAGGGCGATGAAGCCCATGTTCAGATGCACGAAGGTCACCGGCGCCAGCAGCAGGCCGGCGCAGGCCGCCAGCGCCGCGCCGAGCGCCCACGCCAGGGTGTGCATGCGCGCGACCGGGACGCCCATCAGCGCGGCAACGCGGGCATCCTCCGAGCAGGCGCGCAGCGCCAGCCCGGTGCGGGTATAGCGGAAGAAGGCGGCGAGCAGCGCCGACAGCACCACCGTCGCCACCACCACCCAGATGTGGCTCGCCGCCAGCACCAGCGGCCCGATGGCCACGGTGTCCGCGGCGAAGGGCAGCCGGTGAACCTCCTGCGCCGCGGCCGGCACCGAGGCCACGCCGCCGCGCATCATCATCCCCAGGCCGAAGGTCAGCAGCACCGCGACCAGATGCGGGCGACCGAGTGCGCGCCGCAGCACGAGGCGCTCGAGCAGGGCGCCCAGCAGGCCCACCGCGAGCAGCGCGCCCAGCGCAGCGACCAGCAGCGGCCAGCCGGCGTAGAGGTGGAGGCCGAGCGCGGCGAAGGCGCCGAGCATGAGCAGGTCGCCCTGCATGAAGCTGAAGGTCTCGGTGGCCTTGTAGATGAGCACGAAGGACAACGCGACCAGCCCATAGACGCAGCCGATCGCGACACCGCTGGCGAGAACCTGAAGGAGAGCGAGCATGGGGCGCAAGGATAGCCGATCGGGCAGCGACGACGAGCGCGCCGGCGGGGAGCGGACGCCACGCTTGCGCGCCACGAACGGATCGGGCCGGCGGGCCGCGGGGGACTCACCCCTCGCGACCGGCCGGCCCGATGATGCCGCCACGCGGCGGCAAGCGTTCTCTCAACCCAGGAAGCGGTCGAGGTAGCCCTGCTGCCAGACCACGACCACGGCCACCACCACGATGAGCAGGAACAGCCAGGTTCCCCAGGGCGTCTCCTTCTCGGCGTAAGGGTCGGCCATCGAGCGCGCGGCCCCCGGCGGCAAGGCGGCAACGCCGGTCAGCGCTCCGCCGAACGGGATGTTGATCCGCGCGCGAGTGTTGACCGCCCAGCCGTTGGCGTCGAGCAGCGGACCGAGGTTGCGCTGGCGCAGCTTGAGCCAGGCGAGCAGCATCGACGGCCCGGAGATCAGCAGCACGATGCCGACGATCACGAGCGGCATCTGCCAGGCCGGCAGCGACAGCAGGCCCGACACCACCGCGGCCAGCGCGGTGCCGAGGGCGCCGAGGGCGAGGCCGATGGCGGCGAAGATACCGGCGAACTTGGCGATGTCGAAGGGCGCCGGCGGTGCCGCGGGCGCCGCGGCAGGCGCCTCGACCTTGGCGCCCGCCTCGGCCACGCCGGCGGCGGCCTTGGCGTCGACCGCCTTGTCGCGCGCCGCGGCGAACTTCTGGATCTGGTCGCCGATCATGCGCCCGATGCGCTTGTAGGGCGACCAGAAGGCCTGGCGCACGCTGATCGGCGCTTCCACCACCTTGACCACGCTCGCGTTCCAGTCGCGGCCCTGGCGATCGTAGAACACGCCGTTGCGGCCCGGCACCATCATCTCGTCGGCGTCGCCGCCGGTCATCGCGGCCACGATCGTCATCGGCGCCTCGCCCTGGCGCGCGCACTCGCAATAGACGAGGTAGGTGCCCGACAGCGGCGCGAGCGCGGCGTGGCGGCCCATGTCGGCCACGCGCAGGCAGAGCTCGCAGCTGCGCTGGTCGAGGTACAGCGTGCCGGCCTGGAAGATGGCCTTGTCGTGACGGCCGTAGAAGTCGCTGAGCGTGACGAAATTGCGCAGCAGCTGCACGAGGTCGCGCTTGTAGCGCACCAGGCGCTCGAGCGCATCGACCTGCGCGGCGGCGGTCTCCGCGGCGAGATCCTGCGCGATGAGCGCGTCGAGTTCGGCGCGGGCGGACCCTGCGAGCAGCGCACGCAAGGCCGAGACGTCCATCGCCACCAGCGGATTGGCGGGCCGCGCAAGGATCCAGGCGCGGTAGGCGGCGAAACGGCCGGCAAGATCCTGCCACTCCGCCCACGACAATTCGCTGCGCGCACCGAGGATCGGCGCGATCACCTCGTCGCGCAGGGCGACGATGCGCGCCTCCCATGCCGGATTGAGGCCGGCGTCGAGCGGCAGGCCGCGGCCCGGACCGACGAGCGCGAGCGGGAGCGCGGCCACGCCCTCCACGTCGCCACCCAGGGCCTGCACGGCGAGGCCGGCATAGGTGGTGTCGGCCGGGTTGAGCGCAGTGGCGGCGCGCTCGTCGAAGGCGGCCAGCCGACAGCGGGTGAAGTAGTCTTCGACCTTGTCGCGCACGGCGTCGAACACCGCTGCGGCCGCACCCGTGCCCTCGCCCAGCGGCAGCACGTTGGCGGCGTCGGCCTCGGCCTGCGCATGCCAGTCGACGACGGCCTGGGCGGCCGCGAAGAAGGCCACCACGCGGTCCTGATCCACGCCCGGCTTGCCGCTGCGATCCTCGGCGGCGCCGAAACCGTCGATGACGAGGCCGATCGTCTTCGCGAGCTCGGCATTGCCGGCCAGTTCGGCAGGTACGATGCCGTCGCCGTTGAAGTGCTCGGGCGCGAACAGCAAGGTGGTGTCGGCGAGGTCGGCGACGGCGATCTCCTGCGCATCCGCCTTGCCGATGTAGTCGAGCACCTTCTTCGCGGTGGCGAGCAGCTTCGCACCTTCCGGATGGTCGGCGTCGATCGCCGCCAGCGGCAGCGCGTCGGCAGCGCTGAACAGCACACCCGGATCCTTCAGTACGGCGCACACCCATTTCGCCGCAGCGACGATCTCTGGCGCGCGGATGCGTCCGTCGCCGTCGCCATCCAGCAGCTGCAGCGTGCGGGTGTCGAACTCGAGCCCCGAGGTGGGGCAGGCAAGCACGGACCACAGCTTCTGGTCGAGTTCGCCGAGGTGGCGCAGGTCGTCCGCCGTCTCGATGCGAACCTGATCGAAGCCGCCCGAGCGGAAGAACCGCCACTGATAAACCTTGTTGTTGTCGCTGCCCATTTAATGCTCCCTGATCGAACGGTTCCGGAGATGCCCCGGGGATGCTTGACGGGCGGAATATTGCGCCGGAATCGGGCCGCGAACAATCTGCCGGGCACGGCACTTGCCAAGGCTGGGCAGCGCGTCAGCCGTAGGCGCCGACGAAGGGGTTGCTGTCGCGCTCCTCGCCGAAGGTCGAGGTCGGGCCGTGGCCGGGAATGAAGGTGATGTCGTCGCCGAGCGGGAAGAGTTTCTCGCGGATCGAGCGGATCAGCGTCTGGTGGTCGCCACGCGGGAAGTCGGTGCGCCCGATCGAACCGGCGAACAGCACGTCGCCCACGACGGCGAGACGCGCGCCCTCATGGACGAAGACGACATGGCCAGGGGTGTGGCCCGGCGCGTGGATGACCCGCAGGGTCTCCTCGCCGACGGTGACCGCGTCGCCGTCGTGCAACCAGCGGTCCGGCTCGAAGGATTCGACGTCGGGGAAGCCGAACATCTTGCTCTGCTGCGGCATGCCCTCGATCCAGAAGCGGTCTTCCTCCTGCGGCCCTTCGACCGGCACGCCGAGTTCGCGCGCCAGCTTCGCCGTGCCGCCGGCGTGGTCGATATGCCCGTGGGTGATCAGGATCTTCTCCACCGTCACGCCCAGCTTCGCGACCGCGGAGAGGATGCGGTCGATGTCGCCACCGGGATCCACCACTGCCGCTTTGCGCGTGCGCTCGCACCACAGGATGCTGCAGTTCTGCTGGAAGGGGGTGACGGGGACGATGGTGGCCTGGATCACGGGAAAAGCTCCTGAGGATGTGGATTCGGCCCGGAGTTTAGCCGATGAGCGCAATGGGCCCGAGGCACGAAGGCCCGGAGCGTGAACGCGGGAGCGTGCTTGCTCGCGAATCAGCCTGCGCACGAGCGCCGATTCGCGGGCAAGCCCGCTCCCACTGCTACCGAACTACTGCGGGCAAGCGATCAGATCACGCCCTGGGCCAGCATCGCCTCGGCCACCTTGACGAAGCCGGCGACGTTGGCGCCGTCGGCATAGCTCACGGTGCCGTCCTCGCGCTTGCCGTACTTCAGGCAGGCGGCGTGGATGCCGAGCATGATCTCCTTGAGGCGGGCGTCGACCTCGTCGCGCGTCCACGACATGCGCATCGCGTTCTGGCTCATCTCCAGACCCGAGGTGGCCACGCCGCCGGCGTTGGAGGCCTTGCCCGGCGCGTACAGCACGCCGTTGTGCTCGAAGATCTTCACCGCTTCGATGGTGCTCGGCATGTTGGCACCCTCGGCCACGGCGACCACGCCGTTCTTGACCAGGGTAGCGGCGTCGTTGGCGTCGAGTTCGTTCTGGGTCGCGCACGGCAGCGCGACGTCGACCGGCACGTGCCACGGGCGCACGCCCGGCTCGAAGCGGGCGCCGACGCGCTCGGCGTATTCGGAGACGCGGCCGTAGTAGTGGTTCTTGATCTCCATGAGGATCGCGAGCTTCTCGGGGGTGAAGCCGGCCTCGTCGATCACCGTCCCACTGGAGTCGGAGCAGGTGATCGGCTTGGCGCCGAGTTGCATCAGCTTCTCGATCGCGTACTGGGCGACGTTGCCCGAGCCGGACACGGCGACGCGCAGGCCCTTGAAGTCGCGCCCGGCATGCTCGAGCATGGCGTTGGCGAAGTACACGGTGCCGTAGCCGGTCGACTCGGGACGAATCAGCGAGCCGCCGAACGGCAGGCCCTTGCCGGTAAAGACGCAGGCAGCGTTGTTCGACAGCTTCTTCATCATGCCGGCCATGAAGCCGACCTCGCGCCCACCGACGCCGATGTCACCGGCGGGCACGTCGGTGTCGGGGCCGACGTGGCGATAGAGCTCGCTCATGAAGGCCTGGCAGAAACGCATCACCTCGCCCGGGCTGCGACCCTTGGGGTCGAAGTCGGAGCCGCCCTTGCCGCCGCCCATCGGCAGCGTGGTAAGTGCGTTCTTGAAGGTCTGCTCGAAGGCGAGGAACTTCAGGATCGACAGGTTCACCGAGGGGTGGAAGCGCAGGCCGCCCTTGTAGGGGCCGATCGCCGAGTTGTGCTGGATGCGGTAGCCGCGGTTGACCTGCACCTCGCCCCTGTCGTCCACCCACGACACGCGGAACATGATCACGCGCTCGGGTTCGATCAGCCGGTCGAGGAGCGAATGCTCGGCGTAGCGCTTGTTCGCGGAGATGAAGGGCCACAGGCTCTCCATGACCTCGCTGACCGCCTGCAGAAACTCGGGCTGGCCTGGATTGCGCTGTTCGACGTAGGCCAGGAACTCCTCGAGGGACTGATATTTCATGATGTTGGACCCGTGGTTTGAGTGAGAACAAGAAAAGCGAGCGGACACGCACACGCGATGGCCTCGGTTGAACCGAGGCCATCGCGATTTCCCAATATTGTGCATCAGATTCACGCTTTCGGTGCATGATCCACCTCAAAAGCACGCAGATCACGACAAATGCATGAGCTATGCACCGTGACGGTGCATTCCCAGACGCAGCCTGCCGCAGCTTCGTCCCTGCCGGACGCGCGCATGGACCCCCTGCCCCCCAAGCGTTTATGCTTGCGGCAACAATTCCCAACCGACAGGAGGTTCACATGGGTCTGTTCGCGTTCATCAAGGAGGCGGGCGAGAAGCTCTTCGGGACCGGCGAGGCGAAGGCCGGCGAGTCCGTCGCCGATCCGGCAGCCGCCAACGCCAAGGCAGCCGAGGCCATTCACAACTACATCGTCGCCCTCAAGCTCGCGCCCGCCGATCTCGGCGTGAGCTTCGACGGTGTCCGTTCGCTGGTCACCGTGACCGGCACGGCTCCCGATCAGGCGACGCGCGAGAAGATCCTGCTCGCAGCCGGCAACGTCGCCGGCGTGGCCGAGGTGGAGAACCGGATGTCGGTGGCCCGCGCCGAGCCGGAGGCTCAATTCCATACCGTGGCACGCGGCGACACGCTGTCGGCGATCGCCAGGAAGTTCTACGGCGACGCCAACAAGTATCCGGCGATCTTCGAGGCCAACAAACCCATGCTCAGCCATCCGGACAAGATCTACCCCGGCCAGGTCCTGCGCATCCCGGCCCTCCGCTGACCCGGCACGGCGGCGCTTGCCGCACAGGGGCTCGGGCGATTACGCTCGGGCCCCTCCTTCATCACGTCCTCACCGGACCGCAGCCATGGCCCGCATCAGGATCGACCTGCCCGACCACTTCGGCTTCAGCACCGCGATCACCCTGCTGCTGTCGCACATCAACTACGGCAACCACCTCGACAATGCACAACTCCTCGGGGTCGTCTCCGAGGCGCGCTTGCGCCTGCTCAAGTCCATGGGCTACTCCGAGCTCGACGTGGAGGGGGCCGGCATCATCGTGGCCGACGCCGCGCTGCAGTACCGCTCCGAGGCCTTTCACGGCGAAACCATGAAGGTGGAGATGGCTGCGATCGACTTCCACGACTTCGGCTGCGACCTGGTCTGGCGGATGTCGGAGGCGGAGAGCGGGCGCGAGGTGGCGCGCGGCAAGACCGGCATCGTCTTCTTCGACTACCGCAGCCGCAGCAAGGTCGCGGTTCCCCCGGGTTTTCGCGCTCGATTCGCCTGAACGGGCGCATCGACGCCGGTACGCCGGCGCCATCGCCCCCGCATCCCGTGACCGCCCTGCCCCGCGCCTGCCCATGACCGACGCCCACCTCCCCGACGCGGACCGGTCCCGCCGTGCCCGTGTATGCGTCATCGGCGGCGGCCCAGCCGGCTTGATGGCGGCCGAGGTACTTGCCGCGGGAGGCGCCCAGGTCACCGTTTTCGACGCGATGCCCTCGGTCGGGCGCAAGTTCCTGCTCGCCGGGCGCGGCGGACTCAACCTCACCCACGGCGAGCCTCTCGAGGCGTTCATCGAGCGCTACGGCGCGCGCCGCGACGAGCTCGCGCCGATGATCGCCGCCTTCGGCCCCGGCGCACTGCGCGCCTGGGCACACGACCTGGGCATCGAGACCTTCGTCGGCACCTCGGGGCGCGTCTTTCCGACCGCGATGAAGGCAGCGCCCTTGCTGCGCGCCTGGCTCGTGCGCCTGCGCGCGGCGGGCGTGCACTTCGCCGTCCGCCATCGCTGGCAGGGCTGGGTGCCGTCCCCTGCCACTGCCCCTGCCGCGACCATGACCGCCGCAGCAGCAGCCACCGCCCCCTTGCATGGCCACGGAGCGCAGCGCCTCCTGTTCGCCACCCCGGACGGCGCGCACGAGGTGCTTGCCGACGCCGTGGTGCTCGCGCTCGGCGGCGGCAGCTGGGCGAAGCTCGGCTCGGACGGCGCCTGGGTGCCCCTGTTGCGCGCGGCGGGCGCCGAGGTGTCGGATCTGGTCCCCGCCAACTGCGGCTTCGACGTCGCAGCTCCGCCGCCCCCCGACGCCCAGGCGGCGCGCGCCCCGGGCTGGAGCAAGCACTTCGGCGAGCGCTTTCGCGGCCAGCCGCTGAAGTCGGTGGTGGCACACTTCACCGCTGCCGACGGTCGACGGTTCGAGCGCGCCGGCGAGTGCCTGATCTCCGCAACCGGCATCGAGGGTGGACTGATCTACGCGCTGTCGGCGGCGCTGCGGGACAGCGTGTTCGCCCACGGCAGCGCCACTCTGCATCTGGATCTCGCCCCTGGCCGCAGCCTCGCGCGTCTTGCCGCCGATCTAGCCCGCCCACGCGGCAGCCGCTCGCTGGCGAGTCATCTCCAAAGCCAGGCCGGCATCAAGGGCGTGAAGGCGGGCTTGCTGCGCGAATGCCTCGCCCGCGCGGAGTTCGAAGACCCCGCCCGCCTCGCCGCCGGGATCAAGGCCCTGCCGCTGACGCTCGTCGCACCTCGGCCGCTCGACGAGGCGATCAGCAGCGCCGGCGGCGTGCGCTTCGAGGCGCTCGATGGCGGCCTGATGCTGCGCGCCCGTCCGGGCGTGTTCGTCGCTGGCGAGATGCTCGACTGGGAGGCACCGACCGGCGGCTACCTGCTCACCGCCTGCTTCGCGAGCGGCGTCGCCGCCGCGCGGGGTGCGCTGCGCTGGCTCGGCGCGGCATCCGCGCGCCAGCCCGCCGGTCATGAAGAGCCTCCCGGGACCTGACCCGCAGCGCACGAGGCGTGCATCCGGCTCACGCCCGCTGGCTCAGGCCTGGGGCGGCAGGTACAGGCTCTCCTTCACCTCCTCCATCACCACGTAGCTGCGCGACTCGGTCGCCGAAGGCAGCTTGAGCAGGATATTGCCCAGCAGCCGGCGGTAGTCGCTCATCTCGGCGATGCGGGCCTTGATCAGGTAATCGAAGTCGCCCGACACGAGGTGGCATTCCATGACCTCGGGCACGAAGGCGAGCTCCTTCTTGACGCGCTCGAAGGCATCGTTCGACTTCGCGGCCAGCTTCAGCTCCACGAACACCAGCAACGGCCTGCCGAGCGCGCGCGGATCGACGCGCGCGTGATAGCCGGTGATGACGCCATCGCGCTCGAGGCGTCGCACACGCTCGGTGCACGGCGTCGCCGACAGGCCCACGCGCTGGGCCAGCTCGGTCATCGACAGACGGCCTTCCTTCTGCAGAAGATCGAGGATCTTCAGGTCGGTGCGGTCGAGTTCGCGCAAGTCACTGCCCTCCAAGGAAAACGCGGCTTCTTGTATTGCTTTTCACTGCTTTCGACTCGCATTTTAGCGTAAATCACCACTTAACTGCCCATAAACTTTATTAACTCTACGCAATATTGGGCAGGAGGCTCGAAATGCACGTAATCGTACTCGGCAGTGGCGTCATCGGCACCACCACGGCATGGTATCTGGCACAGAACGGCGTTCAGGTGACGGTGATCGATCGCCAGCCGGGTGCGGCGCTGGAGACCAGCTTCGCCAACGCCGGCCAGGTATCGCCGGGCTACTCCACGCCCTGGGCCGCGCCCGGCATTCCGCTCAAGGCCATCAAGTGGCTGTTCCAGCGCCATGCGCCGCTGGCGATTCGGGCCGACGGCAGCCTGTTCCAGTTGCGCTGGATGGCGCAGATGCTCGCCAACTGCTCGAGCGCACGCTATGCGGTGAACAAGGAGCGCATGATGCGCGTGTCCGAGTACAGCCGCGACTGCCTGCGCGCCCTGCGCGACGACACCGCAATCCGCTACGACGAACGCAGCCGCGGTACGCTGCAACTCTTCCGCACCCAGGCCCAGCTCGATGCCGCCGCGCGCGACATCGCCGTGCTCGAGGAGTGCGGCGTGCCCTACGAGCTGCTGACCGGCAAGGAGGTCGCCTGCGCCGAGCCGGCGCTCGCGCACCGTCCGGGGCTGCTCGCCGGCGGGCTGCGCCTGCCCAATGACGAGACCGGCGACTGTCAGCGCTTCACCGCGCAGCTCGCCGAGCGCGCGCAGGCCGCTGGCGTGCAGTTCCGCTTCGGCACCGAGGTGCGCGAGCTGGTGCATCGCGGCGGCCACATCGAGGGCGTGCGCATCGCCGGCCAAGATGGTTGCGACGAGCTGTTGCGTGCCGATCGTTACGTGCTCGCGTTCGGCAGCTACTCACGCCCGCTCGCGGCCAGCCTCGGCCTCGATCTGCCGGTGTATCCGGTCAAGGGCTACTCGCTGACCGTTCCGCTCACCGATGCGGCGCGCGCACCGGTATCGACCGCGCTCGACGAGACGTACAAGGTCGCGGTCACCCGCTTCGACAGCCGTATCCGCGTCGGCGGCATGGCCGAGCTCGGCGGCTTCGACCTTCGCCTCGATCCGCGCCGGCGGGCTACCCTGGAGATGGTGGTCAATGACCTCTTCCACGGCGGCGGCGACGTGGCGCGCGCCGAGTTCTGGACCGGCCTGCGCCCGATGACCCCCGACTCCACGCCGATCATCGGCGCCACGCCCTTCCCCGAGCTCTTCCTCAACACCGGCCATGGCACCCTGGGCTGGACCATGGCCTGCGGCGCCGGTCGGCTGGTGGCGGACCTGGTGAGCGGACGCCAGCCGGCGATCCGCCACGACGACCTCGGACTTCAACGCTATGCGCCCCAACGCGCCCATGCGGGCGCGCAAGCCGGTCTGCAGCGCCCGGTGCATACTGCCTGAGCGCACACTCGGTCCTCCGCAGCCGGCGCCGCCCCTGATCGCAAGGCGCCGGCAGCGCCGTCGTGCGCGGTGTTGATCGGCGCGCGTGCAGCGCCGGCATTGCAGTCGCCCGCCTTTGGCCGCACCATCACGCCTCTCCGCCCCGCCCCGTCGCCATGCGTCCCGCCCGCGCCATCATCGATCTCGCCGCCCTGCGGCACAACTACCGCCTCGCTCGTGCCATGCATGCCGGGCGCGCACTCGCCGTCATCAAGGCCAACGCCTACGGACACGGCGCCGTCGCCTGCGCGCGCGCGCTCGCGCCCGAGGCCGACGGCTTCGCCGTCGCTTTCCTCGACGAGGCCCAGGCGCTGCGCGAGGCCGGCATCACCCGGCCGATCCTGCTGCTCGAGGGCGTGTTCGACGGCCGGGAGCTCGCCGAGGTGGTGCGCCTCGGGCTGTGGACCGTCGTACACCATGCGGCGCAGATCGACATGATCGAGGCGCTCCCGGCGGGCGCTGCGCTGAACGTGTGGCTCAAGGTCAACAGCGGGATGAACCGCGCCGGCTTTCTGCCCGCCGACGCAGACGCGGCCTGGCGCCGGCTGCAGGCCAGCGGCAAAGTGCGCGAAATCACGCTGATGACCCACTTCGCCCGCGCCGACGAGCCGCATGTCCTGACCACGCTCGAGCAGGCGGCGCACTTCGATGCCGCCACCGCGCACCTTCCAGGGGCACGCAGCCTGGCCAACTCCGCCGCGATCCTGGGCTGGCCGCAGGCGCGCCGCGACTGGGCGCGGCCCGGCATCCTGCTCTATGGCGCCGACCCGATGCCCGCCGCCGACAACGGCCTGCAGCCGGTGATGACGCTCGAGAGTGCGGTGATGGCGGTGCGCGAGATCGGCCCCGGCGAGGCGCTCGGCTATGGCGGGCGTTTCGTCGCCGAGCGCCGGACGCGGGTGGGCCTGGTTGCGATGGGCTACGCGGACGGCTATCCGCGCACGGTTCCGGACGGGACGCCGGTCACGATAGACGGCCAGCCGGGCCGACTGATCGGACGGGTGTCCATGGACATGCTCACCGTCGATCTCACCGAGCTGCCGGACAGCGGCATCGGCAGCCGGGTCGAACTCTGGGGACGCCAGGTGGCGGTCAATCGCGTCGCCGCGGCGGCCGGCACGATCGCCTACGAGCTCCTGTGCAACGTCAAGCGCGTGCGCTTCAGCTACACCGACTGAGCACCCCAAAGGCCGGGCCGGCCAGTGGCACGAGATCAGTCGCGGACGCGGTCGATGAGCAGACGGACACCGGTTGCATCGACCGCGACCGGCTCGCTGGCGCCCTCGAGGTCACCCGGACGCGCGGTGGCATCACCCCCCTTGGCGACGCGGGCCGCCACCACCACGCGCTCGGGCAGCGCCGCTGCGCCCATCATCATGGTCGCGCCATCGAAGCTGAAATCGAGCGGCAACTCGCTGCCCTTGAAGCGCAGCGCTGCAAGCGGCGGCCCGCCAGCTTCACCACGCACGAACACGAACACGACGTCCTCGGCGGCGACCTGGCTGCCGAGCGCCGCATCCACTTCCAGGCGCCCCGCGACCGTGAGCGGACCAGCCGCCGCGGCCGGCGCCGCGCCCTCGTCCGCCGCCAGCGGCGGCATGCCTGCCTTGCCACGGGCCTCGTTGATGCTCGCCCGCACGCCCTTGGCGACGTCGTCGCCCGCGGGGATCTGGGCGAGGATGCGTTCCCATAGCGCCGCCGCCGTGGCGAAGTCGTCTCGCTGGTAGGCCGCCGTACCGGCGAGCGCGAGCGCCTTGGGGTGCGAAGGCGCCACCTCGAGGGCGCGCTTGGCGAGCGCTTCGGCATCGCCCACCACGCTGCCACGGATCGCCGCCGTGACGTCGGCCCAGTCGGCGAGCACGTCGGGGTTGTTGGGGTTCAGCTTGTCGAGGCGCTCGTAGGCACCCGCAGCCTTGGGAAAGTCCTGCAGCACCATGTAGGTTCGCGCCAGCATCGCCCAGCCCTCGGCGTTGTCGGGCTCCTGCTGGAGGCGCGTCTCGAGGGCGCTGACCATCTCCTCGACCTGCGCCTGCGTAAAGCCCTGCTGAGTCTGGTGATTCCTGGGGTCGAGCGCGTCCGGTTCGCCGATCATCAGGTAGCCGGCAATGGCCAGCGCGGGGATCGTGAGCGCCATGCCGAGTGCCCACGCCTTGCTCGGCTTTACATCCGCGCTCTCCGCCACCTCCGCGGCAGCCTCGCCCTCTTCGAGCGCGCGGCGCTCGAGTTCCTCACGGCTCTTGGCGTGGCTGGCGGCGTCGATCTGGCCGCTGGCAAGCTCGGCATCGAGCTCGGCGAGCTGCTCGCGCAGCACGGTCAGCGCCATCGTGCTCTGGCGCGCCTGCTCGCGCCGACGGCGAGCACCCACCCCCAGCAGGGGCGGAAGGATCAATAGCAGGGCGCCGGCCAGGAGCAGGCCGGCAAAGACGATGAACGCGGTCACGAGCGGGACTCCGGAGATTCGGGATGAGAGGTGCCGGTCCCGCCACCGGCGAGCAGCTCGCGCGCGCGCGCGCGCTCGGCCGCCGAAAGTGCGCCCTCTGCGGCGACCTCGTCGCGACGCCGGCGCAGGCGGAAGGCGAGCCAGCCCGCGCCGCCGAACAGCAGCGCCATCGGGCCCAGCCAGAGGAGCACCGTCACCGCCTTGAAGGGCGGCTCATAGAGCACGAAGTCGCCGTAGCGCTCCACCAGGTAATCCACCACATCGTCCTTGTCCTTGCCGGCAGCCAGCTGCTCGCGCACCTGGTTGCGCAGGTCGAGCGCGAGCGGGGCGTTCGATTCGGCAATCGACTGGTTCTGGCAAACCAGGCAGCGCAGCTTGTGCGAGAGCTCCATGACGTCGGCCTCGAGCGCCGGATCGGCGGCGAGAGCCGGCGCGAGCGCGGGGTCGGTCGCGGGCGTGGTCGTCTCGGCCCAGGCCGGCAACGCGCAAGCGAGCGCGAGCGCGACGGCGGCGTTGCGCACGGGCCGGCGCAGGCTTGCGAAAACGGCATCAACCGGCACGGCGCAACTCCTCGATCTTCGGGATGAGGACGTTCTGCAGCGCATCCGGCGTGATCGGCCCGATGTGCTTGTAGCGGATGCGCCCGTCACGGTCGATCAGGAAGGTCTCGGGCACGCCATAGACACCGAAGTCGATGCCGACGCGGCCGTCGATGTCGAGCACGGACAACACATAGGGGTCGCCATGGTCGGTGAGCCAGCGGCGCGCGCGCTCGATCGCCATCCCGGTCTCGGCCTCGAGCGCCATGCCGCGCGCGTTGATGGCGCCATCGCCGCGCACTTCCTTGTAGTTGAGGCCGACCACCGGAACGATCTTCTGCTTCGCCATCTGCACCAGCAGCGGATGCTCCTGGCGGCAGGCGACGCACCAGGACGCCCACACGTTGAGCATCCACACCTGGCCCTGCATCTCCTTGAGGCTGAAGGTCTGCTCCGGCTGGTCGAGGCGGGCGAGGCTGAAGTCGGGAGCGGGCTTGTCGATCAGCGGCGAGGGCACCTCGCGCGGGTTGAGCGTGAGGCCGAAGGCGAGAAAACCCGCAAGGCCGAAGAACAACAGCAGGGGAACGAGAAACTTCGCTTTCATGGATTTCCTTGTCCGCGTGCTCAGGCCGAAGCCGCCACGCGCTGGCCGCCGGTGGCGGCCTCACGAGCCGCGAGGCGGCGGTAACGCCGGTCTGCGGCCGCAAACACGCCGCCCAGGCCCATCAGCACGCACCCCATCCAGATCCAGCTGATGAAAGGCTTGTAGTAGAGGCTGACGATCCAGGAACCGTCGGGCAATTGCTCGCCGAGCGATACATAGACGTCGCGGAACACGCCAATGTCGAGCGAGGCCTCGGTCATCGGCATGCCCTGCGCACGATAGAGTCGCTTCTCCGGCGTGAGGGTGTCGAGCACGCGGCCGTCCCGGCTCAGTTCGATGATGCCGCGCGCGGCGTCGTAGTTGGGTCCGTCGGCATCGACCGCGCCGCGGAACAGGAAGCTGTAGCCCGCCAGCTCGGCGCGCTGGCCCTCCTTCATCTTGACGTCCAGGCTGCGGTCCAGGCTGCCGACCAGGGTCACCCCGATGATGAACACGCCGACGCCGAGGTGGGCGAGCCACATGCCCCACCAGGCGGCGGTGATCGAGCGCAGGCGCGCGCCGGCGGCAGCCCCCGCACGCTCCTTGAGGCGACCGTAGAGCAGCTGGACGCTCGCCAGCACCACCCAGGCCGCGAGCGACAGTCCGAGCGCGGTGCGCCAGGTCAGGTGATCGACCGCCATCGCGGTACCGACGCCGATCAGGATGCTGGCGATGAAGGCCGGCGCCACCTTGCGTGCAGCCGCGGCGAGATCATCGTCCTTCCAGCGCAGGAAGGGGCCGAACATCATCAGCACCACCACCGGCGTCATCAGCGGCACGAACACGGCCTCGAAGTACGGCGGGCCGACCGAGATCTTGCCGAGATTGAGCGCGTCGAGGAACAGCGGATACAGTGTGCCGAGCAGCACCGAGGCCGAGGCCACGGTGAGCAGCACGTTGTTGCCGAGCAGCGCGGTCTCGCGCGATACGAAGGCAAAGCTGCCGCCACCCATCAGCTTGTTGGCGCGCATCGCGTACAGCAGCAGCGAGAAGCCGATCACGATCACCAGCAGGGCGAGGATGTAGAGGCCACGCTTGGGGTCGGTGGCGAAGGCGTGCACACTGGTGATCACGCCCGAGCGCACGAGGAAGGTGCCGAGCAGCGACAGCGAGAAGGCGCCGATCGCCAGCAGCACCGTCCAGCTGCGGAAGGCGCCGCGCTTCTCGGTGACGGCGAGCGAATGGATCAGCGCGGTGCCGAGCAGCCACGGCATGAAGGAGGCGTTCTCGACCGGGTCCCAGAACCACCAGCCGCCCCAGCCGAGTTCGTAGTAGGCCCAGCCCGAGCCGACCGCGATGCCCGCGGTGAGGAACACCCAGGCGATCGTGGTCCACGGCCGCGACCAGCGCGCCCAGGCGGCGTCGAGGCGCCCGGAGAGCAGCGCAGCGATCGCGAATGCGAAGGCGACCGAGAACCCGACGTAGCCCATGTAGAGCAGCGGCGGGTGGATGATCATCCCCGGGTCCTGCAGCAGCGGATTGAGGTCGCGGCCTTCGCCCACGCCCGGCAGCAGGCGCTCGAAGGGGTTCGAGGTGACCAGCGTGAAGGAGATGAATCCGGCACTGACGAGACCCAGGACGCCGAGCACGCGGGCGAGGAAGGCGTCGGGCAGATGGCGCGAGAACACCGTCACCGCGACCGTCCACAGCGACAGCGACATCGCCCACAGCAGCAGCGAGCCTTCGTGGTTGCCCCAGACGCCGGTGATCTTGTACATCAGCGGCGTCGCGCTGTGCGAGTTCGAGGCCGCGAGCTGCACCGAGAAGTCGCTGGTGACGAAGGCCCAGGTCAGGCACACGTAGCTGAAGAGGATGAAGAAGAACTGCCCCTGCGCCGCGGGCCGGCCGACCGCCATCAGCGCCATGCTGTTGCGCTGGGCGCCGATGAGCGGTACCACCGCCTGCACCAGCGACAGCACGAGGGCGAGGATGAGGGCGAAGTGTCCGAGTTCGGGGATCATGTCACTGGCTCACCGTCTGTGCGGCCTTCTGCGCCTGCTCCACGGCGTGGGCGGCTTCCGGCGGCATGTAGTTCTCGTCGTGCTTGGCGAGCACCTCGGTGGCGCGGAACACGCCGCCCTCGAGCTTGCCCTGCACCACGGCGCCCTTGCCCTCCTTGAAGAGGTCGGGCAGCGTGCCGCTGTAGGTGACCGGGATCACCTTGGCGGTGTCGGTGATCGCGAAACGCACGGTGATCCCGTCCGCCTCACGCTGGATCGAGCCATCCTCGACCATGCCGCCGATGCGGAAGGTCTTGCCGGTGGGCGCCTTGCCCTCCGAGACCTCGGTCGGCGTGTGGAAGAACACCAGGTTCTGCTGGAAGGCGCTCAACACCAGTGCCACCGCGGCGAACAGCAGGGCCACCCCGCCGCCGACCAGCATCAGACGCTTGCTACGGGCTTTCATTGTTCCGACTCCATGGCGGGCGCGAAGCCATCGCCTGTACGCTTGCTCGAATCCTTGCCGACCGCTCGCCGCCAGCGCAGCAGACGGCGAACGGTGTCCTTCCGACGCTGGAACACGAGCGCGAGTTCCAGCGCGATCAGGGCGAACGTGACGCCGTAGCTGCCCCAGACGAAGAAGGCTGCGCCTCCCATGTCCCAGAACGCGGACCAGCTCTCCCATTGCGACATCAGGCACGACCTCCGAGATTGCTCATCGCAGCCGGCGCGCTGCGCTCGAGCTCGGCGGCGACCCACTCGGTGTGGCGCTCGCGCTCGAGGATCATCGGCCGCACCCGCCAGAACACCACCGCCAGCGTGTAGGCCCAGGACGCGAAGGCCATCACCAGCATGCCGGCGAGCATGGTCGCGGCCATCGACGGCGCCTTGGTGAGGCTCACCGAGGCGCCCTGGTGCAGGGTGTTCCACCACTGCACCGAGAAATAGATGATCGGCACATTGACCGCGCCGACCAGCGCGATGATCGCCCCCGCGCGATCGGCGCGGCGCGGGTCCTCGATCGCCCGGGTGAGCGCGATGAAACCGAAGTAGAGGAAGAGCAGCAGAAGCTGCGAGGTGAGGCGCGCATCCCACACCCAGTAGGCGCCCCAGGTGGGTTTGCCCCACAGCGCGCCGGTCCACAGCGCGACGAAGCAGAACATCGCCCCGGTGGGCGCGAGCGCCTGACTCATCACGAAGGACAGCCGGGTGTTCATGACCAGGCCGACAGCCGACCAGAACGCCATCACCAGGTAGATGAACATCGACATCCATGCCGCCGGCACGTGGATGAAGATCACCCGATACACCTGGCCCTGCGTCGCGTCGGTGGGCGCAACGAAGAATCCGAGCCACAGGCCGATGACGGTGAGGACGATGGCGATGGCGGCGAACCAGGGAGCAAGACGGCCTGCTAGGGGGTAGAAATGCTGCGGCGAGGCAAACCTCAACAGGCTGCGACCGCGTTCGGGATTCGTCATGCTTTGAAGGTTCGTATCTACGTTGCGCCGCACCCGGGCCGCGGGCGCGAAACCATTGTCAATCGGTCGAAACTCAGTCGGTCGAAATTCTCAGTGCCGCCGCACAGGCCACCGGCGCCAGCGCGATCGCCCCTGCCAGGCCACCACCCAGCAGCAGCAGGTGCGCAACCGCCCCGGAGCCGGACAGCTCCGCCTCCACCGCCCCTGCGCCGAAGATCAGCACCGGAACGAACAGCGGCAGGACGAGCAGCGCCAGCAACATCCCGCCGCCACGCAAACCCAGCGTGAGCGCTGCGCCCACCGCGCCCAGCAATGCCAGGATCGGCGTCCCGAGCGCCAAACTTAGTATCAGCACCGGCAGACCGCCTTGCTCCAGGTCAAGCAGCAGCGCCATGGCCGGCGCCACCGCCACCACCGGCAATCCGGTGCTGATCCAGAACGCGAGCACCTTGGCCATCACCCACAGTGCTGCCGGCTCCCTGGACAGCAGGAGTTGCTCGAGAGTTCCGTCCGCGTAGTCCTGGGCAAACAGGCGGTGCAGCGACAGCAGGCAGGCCAGCAAGGCGGCGACCCACAGCACGCCGGGCGCGATCGCACGCAACTGGTTGGGCTCGGCGCCGACCCCGAACGGGAACAGGCACACGACGATGATGAAGAAGGCCAGCGTCACCAGCACGTCGGCTCGGCCACGCCAGGCGAGCAACAGGTCGCGCCGCAGCACCGCGAAGAAGGTGCTCAGCATGCGAAGGCCCCGACGTCGAGCACCGCGGGCGGACGCCGGAAGGGTGCGTCCTGGTGCGTGGTCAGCATGACCATTCCGCCTGCATCGCAGTGATCGGAGAGGGTCGCGGCAAGGTCGGCGACCGCATGCACATCGAGCGCGGTGAAGGGCTCGTCGAGCACCCACAGCGGCCGGTTGGCGGACAGGAACAGGCGCGCCAGACCGACGCGGCGGCGTTGTCCCTGCGACAGCACGCGCGCAGGCAGGTCGAGCTGGTTGGCGAGACCGATGCGCACGAGCGCATCGACGCAGCGCTGCGCATCGACCTCATCGCCCGCAGCCGAACACGCGAAGCGCAGGTTCTCGAGCGGCGTGAGAAGGTCATTGAGCGCGGCAGCGTGGCCGAGATATAGCAACTCGCCATGGAAGGCCTCGCGCTCGCGGCGGATGGAGTGCCCGCGCCACTGCACCTCGCCCGCCTCGGGCATGGCCAGGCCGGTGACCAGCCGCAACAGGCTGGTCTTGCCAACGCCGTTGGGACCGGCCACGCGCAACAGCTCACCTGCCGGCAGGCGGAAGGCGAGGTCGCGGAAAAGCAGGCGATCGCCCTTCAGGCAGGCGAGTTGTCGGACTTCGAGCATGGGGACGGATTGAACCACAGCCACGGCAGTGAGCGCCATCCCGGCACGGCGCGAAAGGGCTGGCCGAGTGAGGCGCCCCATCGCCCGGGGCGCAGGGCGAACCGGGCCGCACCGTGCGCATGCGCACCCGGTGCGGCCCTGAGGAGCGCGCGGATTACTGCTGGGCGGCAGGCGGCCGCGGATGCAGCATCTCCGGCGCCACGCCGCTGCGCTCGGCACCGATGTTCTGGACCACGGGCGGCAGCGAGTGGGCGATGCCCTTGTGGCAGTCGATGCAGGTCTTGCCCTCGGCGAAGCCGGCCTGGTGCATCTGGTTGGAGCGACGGCCCTGCACCGAGTAGTCGAAGTACTCGTAGTTGTGGCAGTTGCGGCACTCCTGAGAGTTGTTCGCCTTCATCCGGCGCCACTCGTTCTCGGCCAGGCGCAGGCGCTCCTGGTTGAACTTCTCCGGTGTGTCGATCGTGCCCATGACCTTGCCGTAGAGCTCGCGCGAGGCCTTGACCTTGCGGATCATCTTGGGGCCCCACTCCTTGGGCACGTGGCAATCCGGGCAGGTCGCGCGCACGCCGGTGCGGTTCTGGTAGTGGATGGTGTTGCGGTACTCCTTGAAGACGTTCTCCTGCATCTCGTGGCAGGAGATGCAGAACTTCTCCGTGTTGGTCATCTCCAGGGCCCAGTTGAAGCCACCCCAGAACACCACACCGGCCGCGAACAGCAGCACCACCGCGCCCCAACCGGCGCCACGGATGCGCTGCATCAGACTCTTTTTGTTGTCGGTCATTTCATACCCCGTTCAGACGTCCTCAGCGCAGGCCCTGGGCGCGCTGGAACTGGTTTTCGACCAGCGGGCGGGCATCGGTCTGCGGCACATGGCACTGCAGGCAGAAGTAGCGCCGCGGCGAGATGTTGGAAAGCTCGCTCCCCTCGCGATCCTTGAAGTGGGTGACGCTGACCTTGGTTGCACCGGTCTCGCGGTAGCGCGTCCAGGAGTGGCAGTCCATGCACTTGTTGAAGTTGATCGAGACCTCGTAACCATCGACCTTGTGCGGCACCAGTGGCGGTTGCTGCACGTAGTCGCGCGGCAGGGGCGCCTGGTCCGGGATGGGCTTGAAGTTGCCGACCGCCAGTTCCGGGTCGGCGACGTCGGCGCCACGGATACTGCGGACGCTCTGGGCCTCCGCGACATCGGGCAGTGCGGCGCCGATGCCGAGTGCGGCGACGAGCGCGATCACGAGATTGCGGGTTTGTTTTTTCATGACTCGCTCCTGTTGAATCGGGTCGTAATACGGAAAACGTCCTTGCCGCATACATCCACACAGCGTCCGCAGGTGGTGCAATCAGCATCGAGAATGAGTGGATGGTCCTGGCCCACCGCCTTGAGTGCAGGTCGGATCACCTGCGGCTCGGGACAGACGGCGAAGCAGTCCATGCAGTCGTTGCAGGCGCTGCGCTTGGCTGCAGACACCTTGAGCACGGAGGCGCGTCCGAGCAGGGCATAGAAGGCGCCCTGCGGGCACAGGTGGCCACACCAGCCGCGCGGCGCGATCAGCAGGTCGTAGAAGAAGACGCCGCCGACGATGCCCCAGGCCAGGCCGAAGCCGAAGATCAGCCCGCGATGGAACATCGACACCGGGTTCACCCACTCCCACGCCAGCGAACCGGTCGCCGCAGCAGTCACCAGCACGAAACCGAGGAGCCAGTAACGCGTGTTGGCTGCCGGCGCCTTGCCGCCCTTGAGCCCCAGACGCCGCCGCAGCCAGGCAGCCGCATCGGTCACGAGGTTCACCGGACAGACCCAGGAGCAGAACAGCCGACCACCGAACAGCACGTAGAAGGCGAGCACGATGCCCCCCCCCAGCAAGGCCTCCTGGTAAGGCCACTGCCCGGCCGCGAACTGCTGCGCGATCAGGAAGGGGTCGGTGAGCGGCAGCACGCCCAGGGTGAGGCTGGACGACAGGTTGCCCTTGACGATCCACCAGCCGAGCGCGGGCCCGACGAGGAAGAGCGCCAGGATGCCGAGCTGCGAGGCACGCCGCAGCAACAGCCACTTGTGGGCACGCAGCCAGCCCTTGGCCTCGATCGCTTCCTGTCCGGGACGCGCGACCACGCCACGCATCGCGGCGCCACGTACGCTGGTGGGCGGCACCTTGCGCTCTGGCTTGCCGCCGTTGATTGCGGAGGTCGTCGGGGCGCTCATGGCTTCCACCCCGAATCAAGCCCGCCCGGCGCCGCCGGGGCGTAGTCCGGCACACGCGGCGGTTCCTCACCGGGACGCACGCGGGTGTCACCATAGGCCTTGTCTTCCAGGCCACGCACGGGCAGTTCGATCTGGTCGCCGATGAGGGACTGGCCCGCGGCTTCCTTCTCTTCCCAGCCGCGCAGGTAGTGCTCGGCCTTCGAGCCCTGAGCGAGCTTGATCGGCAGCACCTTGATCGCCGACTCGCCCGGAAGCACGCAGGCCTGCTCGCACTTGCCGCAGCCGGTGCAGTGCTCCGAATGCACCGTGGGCAGCAACATGGCGTGGCGGTCCGAGCGCGGGTTGTGCATGCGCTCGAGCGTGATCGCCTTGTCGATGACCGGGCACACGCGGTAACAGACATCGCAGCGCAGGCCGAGGAAGTTGAGGCAGTTCTCCTGGTCGATGAGCACGGCCAGCCCCATGCGCGACTGCTCGATGTCGGTGAGCGCACGGTCGAGCGCACCGGTCGGACAGGCCACCACGCAGGGAATGTCCTCGCACATCTCGCACGGGATCCTGCGCGCCTCGAAGTACGGCGTGCCGGTAGCCACGCTGTCGCCGAGCTCGGCCAGCTTCAGGGTGTTGTAGGGACAGTCGCGCACGCACAGGCCGCAGCGCACGCAGGCTGCCAGGAACGCCGCTTCGGGGAGGGCGCCGGGAGGACGGATGGCAGTGGCCGGCAACGCCGACGCCTGCTCCGCGTACATCCCGACGCCGAGCGCGAGCAGACCGGCTCCGCCCGCCACGCCGGCCGATTCCTTCAGGAAACGGCGGCGCGAGGTCGGAACCTTCGTCCCGCTGCGCTCAGTCTTGTCCACTTGCTTGCTCATGTGTGTCGTGGATCACCGGCTCCGCACGCCGCCCCCCGGTCGATCGTGCGGAACCCAGTTTCACGCCTCCATCATCAGGCCTTGACCACCTTCACCGGGCACTTCTTGAAGTCGGTTTCCTTGGAGATCGGGCAGGTCGCGTCCAGGATCAGCTTGTTCACCAGGCGCCCTTCGTCGAAGAAGGGGATGAAGATCAGGCCGACCGGCGGCTTGTTGCGCCCACGCGTCTCGAGGCGCGCCACCACCTCGCCACGCTTGGAGATCACCTTGACTGCCATGCCGCGCTGCAGGCCGCGCTTCTGCGCGTCCTCCGGGTGCATGAAGACCTGCGCATCCGGAACCGAACGGTGCAGCTCGGGCACGCGACGGGTCATCGAGCCGGTGTGCCAGTGCTCCAGGACACGCCCGGTACACATCCACATGTCGTACTCGGCGTCCGGCATCTCGGGCGGATCCTGATAGGGCAGCGCGAAGACGATCGCCTTCTTGTCGGGATGTCCGTAGAAGCTCCAGCCTTCCCCGGCCTGGACGTAGGGGTCGTAGCCTTCGCGGTAGCGCCACAGGGTTTCCTTGCCCTCGACCACCGGCCAGCGGAAACCGCGCGCACGATGGTAGGCATCGAAGTCGGCGAGGTCGTGCGCCTTGCCACGCCCGAAGGTCGCGTACTCCTCGAACAGGCCTTTCTGAAGGTAGTAGCCGAGCGCCTGCGACTCGTCGTTCATGTAGCCCGGAATCGCGTGCTCGTTGACCTTGGCCACCTCCTCGAGCGGAAACTTGTTGACCTGGCCGTTGGCATAGAGCACGTCGTAGAGGGTCTTGCCCTTGTACTCCGGCATCTTGTCGAGCAGCTCGGCCGGCCACACCTCCTCGACCTTGAAGCGCTTGGAGAACTCGATGTACTGCCACAGGTCGGACTTGGCCTCGCCCGGCGCCTTCACCTGCTGACGCCAGAACTGGCTGCGGCGCTCGGCATTGCCGAAGGCGCCTTCCTTCTCGGCCCACATCGCGCACGGCAGGATGAGGTCGGCCGACAGCGCGGACACGGTCGGATAGACGTCGGAGACGACGACGAAGGCTTCGGGATTGCGCCAGCCCGGGTAGATCTCGTCATTGACGTTCGGACCCGCCTGCATGTTGTTGGTGGTCGTGGTCCAGTAGCACTTGAGCGTGCCGTCCTTGAGCGCGCGGCTCTGGGCCACGGCGTGCAACCCGATCCAGTCGGGAATGGTGCCTTCGGGCAGCTTCCAGACCTTTTCGGCGAACGCGCGGTGCTTGGGATTGTTCACCACCATGTCCGCGGGCAGGCGGTGGGCGAAGGTGCCGACCTCGCGCGCGGTACCGCAGGCCGAGGGCTGGCCGGTGAGCGAGAACGGGCTGTTGCCCGGCTCGGCGATCTTGCCCACCAGCAGGTGGACGTTGTAGATCATGTTGTTCACCCAGGTGCCGCGGGTGTGCTGGTTGAAGCCCATGGTCCAGAACGACGTGACCTTGCGCTTCGGGTCGGCATAGACCTCGGCCATGCGCTTGAGGTGGGTCTCGGGCACGCCCGAAAGCTGCGACGTCTTCTCGAGCGTGTATTCGGACACGTAGGCGGCGAACTCCTCGAACGTCATGTCCTCGGACTTGCCCGGGTTGCCCTTGGGCTTGCCGTCGGCGCCGGGATAGCCGTTGTTGGTGGCCTTGGCCTCGAGCGGATGATTGCCGCGCAGACCGTAGCCGATGTCGGTCTCGCCACGCTTGAACTTGACGTGCTTGGCGACGAAGTCCTTGTTCACCGCGCCGGTCGAGATGATGTGGTGGCAGATGTAGTTGAGGATCGCCAGGTCGGTCTGCGGCTTGAAGATCATCGGGTTGTCGGCGAGCTCGTACGAGCGATGCTCGAAGGTCGACAGCACGTGCACTTCACAGCCCGAATGGGTCAGGCGGCGGTCGGTGATGCGGCTCCACAGGATGGGGTGCATCTCGGCCATGTTCGAGCCCCACAGCACGAAGGCGTCGGCGTTCTCGATGTCGTCATAGCACCCCATCGGCTCGTCCATGCCGAAGGTGCGCATGAAGCCGGCCACCGCCGAAGCCATGCAGTGGCGGGCGTTGGGGTCGATGTTGTTGGTGCGGAAGCCGGCCTTGTGCAGCTTGGCGGCGGCATAGCCTTCCCAGATCGTCCACTGGCCGGAGCCGAACATGCCGATCGAGCGCGGGCCGTGCGCCTTGAGCGCGGCCTTCCACTTCTCGGCCATGATGTCGAAGGCCTGGTCCCAGGTGATCGGGGTGAACTCGCCGTTCTTGTCGTACTGGCCGCCGCGCATGCGCAGCAGCGGCTTGGTCAGGCGGTCCTCGCCGTACATGATCTTGGACAGGAAGTAGCCCTTGATGCAGTTCAGGCCGCGGTTGACCGGCGAGTCCGGGTCGCCCTGCGAGGCCACCACGCGCCCGTTCTGCACCCCCACAAGGACCGAGCAGCCGGTGCCGCAGAAGCGACAGGCGGCCTTGTCCCAGCGCACGGTGGTACCCGCAGAAGCAGCGCCCTGCGCCTGCGTCACAACGGGAATGCTGATGCCCGCCGTGGCAGCGGCGGCGGCAATCGCGTTGTTCTTGATGAATTCGCGTCGATTCATGCTCATTTCATGCCTCCTGTAATTCGAGACCGTCGTCGGTGTATTCGTAAGCGATCGTCAGGCCCTGCACCCTGGGCACCAGATTGACGGCCAGGATCGAGTCGGTGACCGACCAGCCCTCGCCGTCCTCGATGGTGATGACGATGTTGCCCTGCTCGGCCGAGGAGCCATGCAGCTCCACGCCGGGAATGCGCGACAAGGCATCGATCACCTCGGGAAAGTCCGCGGGAAACGCCCGCACGACCAGACTTGCAATGTTCATGTTTCCCTCTCCGTGGGCAGGTTGTCCGTCGACTGCATCGCGATCGCCCGGGCCGGGCAGGGGGCGATGCAGGCGCCACAGCCGGTGCATTGCGTGGCGTCGAGTTGCGGCCGCGCCACGCCGCCGAGCTGGGGCCGGAAGCGGATCGCGCTCGCCGGACAGGTTTCGCCGCAGACGCGGCATTCCACGCCGGTGGTGGCGAGGCAGCTGGCGCCGATCTCCGCGACGATCGCCCACGGCAGCGCCTGCGCATCGGCACGCACGAGCGCGCGCGGCTCGCAGTGCGTCACGCAGTCGGCGCAGAAGGTGCACTCGCCGCGGGTGAAATCGACCCCAGGAAAGCCCCCGTCCATGCGCACCAGGATCCCGGTCGGGCAGGCGTCGATGCAGCGGTCGCAACGCGTGCAGCGGTCGAGGAAGGCAAGCTCATTCACCGCCCACGGCGGGCGCCGCGCGGGCTTCACGTCGCGTACCCTGCCGCGCAGGAAACCTCTGCGCGAGGGAACGACTGGAGAGGTGCTCGAGGAGGCCAACTTCTTGTCCGGGTTGTTCGCAACCCGGATTTAAATCCAGTTGAAACGGCGAGTTATTGACTCGCGTCAACCTGCGAACTGATCGCAATTTCCCCGAAAAATCAGGCGTCATGGGCGAGCACCCCGGCGCCGCGCAGCGGGACCGGTCAGGTGCGCATGCGCTCCACCGCCCACACCGCCGCCTCGACGCGCGAGCGCAGGTCGAGCTTGCGCAGGATGTGCTTGACGTGGACCTTGACCGTGCCCTCGGCGATGTCGAGCTCGCGCCCGATCTGCTTGTTGGACAGGCCTTCGGCAATCTTCTCGAGGATGCGCGTCTCCTGCTCGGTGAGCCCGGCCGCCCCGGTCGACTGCGGCCGCGACTCGCTGCGCAGGGCGGCGGCGAGCAGGTGGTTGAGCTGCTGCGGAATGACCACTCGCCCGGCGGCAACCGCCTGCAGCGCCTCCAGCATCGCCTCCGGCTCCATGTCCTTGAGCAGGTAGCCATCGACGCCACCACGCAGGGCGGCCACCACGTCCTCGCCCGAATCCGAAACCGTGACCATCACCACCCGCGTGTCGAGCCGCGCCGCGCGCAGTCCGCGCAGCACCTCAAGGCCGCTCAGGTCGCGCATGTTGAGGTCGAGCAGGATGAGGTCCGGCCGCAGCTCGCGCGCCATCGCCAGCCCCTCCACGCCGCCGGTGGCCTCGCCCACCAGCAGGAAGCCGGGAATCATCTGCAGCAACTGCACCAGGCCGCGGCGAAACAGCGGATGGTCGTCGACGATGAGGACACGTTGCGTTTCCATCATGCCTGCCCCCCGCCGGCCTGCGCCGCGCCATCCGTGACTGCGACGGCGATGCCCGGGGCCGCCGCGAAGCGCAGGCAGACGCGGGTGCCACCGTGCGCCATGGCGACGATGTCGAGCTCGCCGCCGATGCTGCGCGCGCGCTCGCGCATGATCGCGAGCCCATGGTGGTTGCGCTCGTCGACCGGCGGCTCGCCGATCCCGGCGCCGTCATCCTCGACGGTCAGCCGCACCTGGCCATCCTCCGTACCGCACAGGGCGACGCGCGCATGGCGTGCGCCCGAATGGCGGACCATGTTCGACAGCGCCTCGCGCACGATCTGCAGCACATGCACCTCCTGATTGGGACTGAGCAGGCAGTGACCGAGCTCGACCTCGAGCGCGATGTCGACGCCGCCGCGCGTACCGTACTCGCGCACTGCATCCTGGATGAGGGTGGGAAGGTCGGCCGACAGGCCGAGGCGGAAGGACACGAGCAGCTCGCGCAACTGGCGGTAGGCGGCGTTGATGCCCTCGCGCAGGTCGGCGAGGATGGGTGCGGCCTGGGCGCTGCGCGCCGGGTCGGCGAGCACCGGCTGCAACAGGCTGACCTGGATCTTCATGTAGGACAGCGCCTGCGCCAGCGAATCGTGCAGCTCGCGGGCGATCACCGAACGCTCTTCCTGAAGCGCCAGCAGGCGCTCCTGCTCGCTGCGCCGCGCCGCGCCGAGCGCCATGCCCATGTGGCGCGAGAGCGCCTCGACGAGCTGGCGCTGCCAGTCCTCCAGACGCACGCCGTCGGGCAGCGCGAGGCGCAGCATGCCGTAGTGGTGCTCGCGGTCGCGCAGGGGAAAGCGCAGCAGCGCCGGGTTGTGCAGCGCCACGCCATGGCCGTGCGAGGCCTCGCGACAGGCCTGGCAGGCCTCCTCGCCGCGCGCGCTGCGGTCGGGACAGGGGCCGACCGAGGAGGCGATCACCGTTGCCGCGCCGCCGTGGCGCGGCTCGAGGCAGACGAAGCTACCCTCCAGGCCGGCCACGCGATCGATGTCGCGCAGCGTCGCCTCGTAGGCGTCGACCGCCGTCGGCGACTGGTACAGGCGGGCGATGGCATGGTAGAGCAGCTCGAGCGAACGATTGCTGCGCTGCAGCTCGGCGGTCTTGTCGGCGACGCGCTGCTCGAGCGAGTGATAGTACTTGGCGAGTTCGTCCGCCATCAGATTGAAGGCGCGCCCGACGCGGCCGAACTCGTCGTCGCCGGTGTAGTCGACGCGCACGCCGAAATCGCCGCCGGCGATCCGCCGGGCCGCTTCGAGCAGGCCCCGCAACGGCCGCAACACGGCGCGATAGAGCATGAAGAGCGCGATGCTCACGACCAGCACGGTGACGGCGATTGCGACCCCGAGAATGAAGCGCAGGTCATGGATGCGCGCCTCGGTGTCGTGCTCGAGCACGGCCACCAGGGAGTTCAGCTGCTCGACGAAGGCATCGACCTCGCTCAGCAGCAGTTCGACCTCCGCCGCCGGTGCCGACGGCCTGTCGAGCGCCTCGATGCGCGGTTTCAGGCTCTGGTACCACGATGCGCTCACACCGCGGTAGGTGGCGGCGAACAATTCACCCGGTGCGCGCTCGACGAATCGCAGCAGCGCAGGGTGCTCGAGCTGGGTCTCGAAATCCTCGACCGCTGCCGCCACGCGCGCGGTCTCGAAGCTGCCGCTGAGCGCATCGACCGCGATCAGGTTGGCCACCCGCTGGGTGTAGCGGCGCAGGCTGCCGGCGATGTTGATCACGCTGGCGCTGCCGCGGGTGCTCTCGACCACCAGCATCGAGGCGCTCATGCCCGCGAGGCTGATCAGGGTGAGCGCCAGCATGGCGACTGCAACCAGCAGCATGATCGAGCGCCGGACGACCGGCCTGGGAATCGCGATTTGCATCGTCAGCCTCCTGTCGGCCGCTTGCCGGACCGACGACGTGGACATACCCCTTCCACGCCCGTTTCACCCCGAAATAGGGTGGCATTATTCATTTGATTTTCAAAATCAATTAGTTGGGAAAGTTCCCAGATACCTCTTTGGAGGTATTCATGCGCCTCCCCGGTCTCCGCGCACGGTGCGCCGCAGCGTGCGCGAATCAAACGAGCGACTAGTCTACAGTCCGTTCGCCGCACATGGCGTCAGCAGGAGAGTCGCATGAGCAGCCCAGGCACCCCAGTGATCGACACATCGGATCTTCTGGCCCGTTTCGCGCCCTTCAACATGCTCGAGGCCGCCGAGCGTGTGCGCATCCAGGCGGGTGCCCGGCCGATCCATGCCGCTCGCGGGGAGCTTCTCGTGCAGCAGGAAGGCTGTCCGCGCGGCATCCACCTCGTGCTCGGCGGGCGCATCAAGTGCTTCGTGCTGTCCCCGTCCGGCGGCGAGAAGATCGTACGCCTGGCCGAGCCCGGCACCTTCTTCGGCGAGGAGGCGGCGCTGCTCAACCGGCCACACCTCTTCAACGCCCAGGCGATGGGCCCGAGCGAGCTGCTCTTCGTGCCGATCGCCCTGCTGCGCGAGGCGATGGTGAGCTCGACGCCATTCTCGGTGTCGATGTCGATGCGCCTCGCCACCGCCAGCTACGACCTGATGTCGACGATGCAGGTGCAATTCCAGCTCAGCGGCACGCAGCGCGTGGCGCACTACCTGACCCGACTGGCGCCCGACGATGCCGAGCGCTGCGAGATCCGTCTCGACATCGACAAGCAGACCATCGCCGCCCAGCTCAACCTCACCCCCGAGACCCTGTCGCGCATCCTTTCCCAGCTCACCCGTGAAGGCATGATCCAGCCGCGCGGCCGGCGCGGCATGGTGCTCAGCAAGCTCTCCGAACTGCGCAGCTGCGCGGCGCACTGACGCGCAGCTGCAGGTCGCCGCGGATCGCCGCGACGCGCGCGCTTCAGATCTCGCGTGCGGACAAGGCCGCCAGCTGCTCGAGGTGAGCGGGTACGGCGAGCCAGCGGCAGAACAGCCTCCAGATATCGACGTCGAAGGCACGCGGGGCAGTGGCGGCGAGCGTCGCAGCCGAGGCCTCGTCGGCTGCGCTCCCCAGGAAGCACCAACGGTCGAAGACATGATGCCGGCGGCGACCGCTCGCCGGCTGATGCTCGACGACATGCACCGCGCCCGCCCACGGCCAGGGTCTGGTGCCGACGCCGGCCAGCCCACCCGCCAGGCGTGCATCGTGCTCGGCGATCGACTCCCTGCCGGCGCACACCCCGGCACAGCGCCGCGTCGCATGTGCCGTACACGGCCCGCTGCCGCCCTCCAGGCCGAGGCGGCGCGGACACAGCCGGTACAGCATGGCCAGCTCGCGCAGCAGGTTGTCCGCCTCGCGGCGGTTTCGGAACACCCCATACAGGCCCGCCCAGTCAGCGGGATCGGTACCGGCAATCGGCACCTTGTCGTAGATCGGCGGCCGCCGCCGGTTGGCGAGCAGGCGCAGCGCGAACGCCTCCTCCGCCGGCTCCTGCGCGCGGTTGTAGGGCGGCCGGAACGCGCGCAGCAGTTCGAGCTCCTGCAGCGAGGTATCGAGCTCGCCGGCGGTCTCGATCCACTCGACGCGCTTCACCCGGGCCACCAGCTCGGCGTCACGCCCCTTGCGCACGTTGGGTGCAAAGTGCTCCCGCACGCGTGCGCGCAGGCTCTGCGCCCGCCCGACGAACAATGGCTGATCGCGCCGCCCGTTGGCGGGTGGCGCCTCGGTCGCATGGAACAGATACAACCCGGGCACGTCGGGCACCGCTTCGAGCACACCCTCGGGCAGCCCCGGCGGCAGCACCGGCGCCTTCATCGCGCGCTCGGCGGCGCGCGCCAGCGCCTCGGGCGGGAAGCCCGCCTCCACCTGGCGCACGAACTGCCACAGCACCTCGACGTCGCCCATCGCCCGGTGGCGCGCCTCGCACACGAGCTGGTGACGCTCGATGAGCGCGTCCAGGCCGTGACGATGATGCTCGGGGAACAGCGCGCGCGACAGCTTGACGGTGCACAGCACCGGCGCCTCGAAGGTGCGCCCGATGCGGGTGAAGGCGTTCTTGATGAACGCATAGTCGAAGCGCGCGCTGTGGGCGACGAAGACACAGCCCTCGAGCAGCGCGGCGACGGTGTCGGCGACCGCCTCGAAGGGTGGCGCGTCGGCCACCATCGCGTCGGTGATGCCGGTGACCTGCTCGATCAGCGGCGGAATCGACTGGCCCGGCGCGACCAGGCTCTCCCAGCGCGCCACCACCTCGCCCGCCTCGACGCGCAGGATGGCGATCTCGGTGATGCGGTCGCGCACCGGATGAGCTCCGGTGCTCTCGACATCGATGATCGCAAGACGGTGCGGCAGGCTCATCCGGGCCTGCCGCGGGCGGTGATCAATCGCAACAAGTGTGCGCTACGTGCCGGGATTCAGTGGTTGGCGTCGTAGTAGTAGGGCTTGACCGGAACCTGCACGGCAGCGAGGCGCTGCTGCTCGTCGACGTTCTGCGGCTTGTCCCACCACAGGCTGCGGCCCTTCTTCTGCTCGTCGCGCTGTTCGGGATGCCTTTCCATCCATTCGCGCATGAACTTGGTGTGATCGGATTCGTACATCGCCATGTCGGAGCCCTCGTGAGGTGGTACGGCGGCCCAGGTGCCGCGTTCGGCCGGCATTCTATCAGCGCCGGCGGCGTTCACCCTACGCGGCCGTCACCCTTGACGCGGCCGATGCGCACGACCTCCTGCACCCGGCGCACCGCACGCATGACGCGCGCCAGATGCATGCGGTCATGCACCTGCACGGTGAAGCTGAGGGCGGTGTAGTCGCCCTGCTCGCTCTCCATCGATACGCTCTGGATGTTGCAGTCCTCCTCGGCGATCGCGCTCGCCACGCGTGCGAGGACGCCACGCGCATTGCGGCTGAGGACGCGGATGCCGACGTCGAACAGGCGATCGTCGACCACGTGCTCCCATTCCACGTCCACCCAGCGCCCACGGTCACTGCGCAGCTTGGCGACGTTGGGGCAGTCGTGGGTGTGCACCTCCAGCCCCTGGCCCTTGCGCAGGGTGCCGATGATCGGGTCGCCCGGAATCGGGTGGCAGCAGCGCGCGAGCTGCACCGCCACGCCCTCGGAGCCGCGGATGGTGATCGCGCCCGCAGGCTTGGGCTTGACCACGTCGGGGCGGCCGGATTCGAGGTCCTGCGCCTCGGCCAGGCGGCGGGCGACGATCACCGGCAGGCGCTTGCCGAGGCCGAGGTCGGAGAACACGTCCTTCTTGTTGCGCACCCCACGGTCGCGCAGGAAGCGGTCCCAGGCGAAGGACGAGATCTGCCCCAGGGTGAGTCCGTGCGGACGCAGGGCCTGGTTGAGCAGGCGCTCGCCGAGCGCGACGGATTCGTCCTGCTGCGCGTTCTTGAGGAAGTGGCGGATCTGCGAGCGCGCCTTGCCGGTGCGGGCGTAGGACAGCCACGCCGGGTTGGGGTTGGCGTGGGCGGCGGTGATGATCTCGACCTGGTCGCCATTGCGCAGCTCGCTGCGCAGCGGCATCAGGTCGCCGTTGATGCGGCAGGCCACGCAGCGGTTGCCGACGTCGGTGTGCACCGCATAGGCGAAGTCCACCGGCGTCGAGCCCTTGGGCATCGAGAAGATCTTGCCCATCGGCGAGAACACATAGACCTCGCCGGGGAAGAGATCGATCTTGACGTGCTCGAGGAACTCGGTGGCCTCGCCCGAGGTGGATTGCAGCTCGAGCAGCGACTGCAGCCAGGAGTGCGTCTTTTGCTGCAGCTCGGTGAGCGTGCGCTCGTCTTCCTTGTACAGCCAGTGCGAGGCCACGCCGGTCTCGGCGATGTGGTGCATCTCGCGGGTACGGATCTGGACCTCGACCGGCATGCCGAAGGGGCCGATCAGGGTGGTGTGCAGACTCTGGTAGCCGTTGGCCTTGGGGATCGCCAGGTAGTCCTTGAACTTGCCCGGCACCGGCTTGTACATCGAGTGCAGGGCACCGAGCGCGAGGTAGCAGCTCGGCACGTCCTTGACGATGACGCGGAAGCCGTAGATGTCGAGCACCTGCGAGAACGACAGGTGCTTCTCGACCATCTTGCGGTAGATGCCGTAGAGGTGCTTCTCGCGGCCCTGCACCTCCGCGACGATGCCCCACTGCGGCAGACGCTCCTCGATGCTGGCGAGGATCTTGCCGACCACCTCGCGGCGATTGCCGCGCGCCGAGCGGATGGCCTTGGACAGCACCTCGAAGCGCAGCGGGTACTTGTTGCGGAAGGAGAGTTCCTGCAGCTCACGGAACAGATCGTTGAGGCCGAGCCGGTTGGCGATCGGCGCGTAGATCTCGAGCGTCTCGTTGGCGATGCGGCGGCGCTTGGCCGGACGCATGTGGTCCAGCGTGCGCATGTTGTGCAGGCGGTCGGCGAGCTTGATGAGGATGACGCGCAGGTCGCTCGCCATCGCCAGCAGCATCTTGCGGAAGTTCTCCGCCTGCGCCTCTTCCTGCGAGCGGAACTCGATCTTGTCGAGCTTGGAGAGGCCGTCGACGAGTTCGGCGGAGACCTTGCCGAAGCGCTCGGCGATCTCCGCCTTGGTGATGTGGGTGTCCTCCATCACGTCGTGGAGGAGCGCAGCGATCAGCGCCTGGGGGTCGAGATGCCAGTCGGCGACCAGGGAACACACCGCAACCGGGTGGCTGACGTAGGGTTCGCCGCTGACGCGGAACTGCCCGGCGTGGGCGTCGGCCGAGAAATGGTAGGCCGCCTCGACGCGACCCACGTCCTCGGCCTTGAGGTAGGTCTCGAGCTTGGTCTTGAGCTGCTGGAAATCGAGCGAGAGCACGCTCGAGGGGGGCGGCCGGTAAGGCTGGGGGGCTGGGCCCGCTTCTGCGGTCTTCATGCGACCCCCCGGCGTGGTCAGGCCTGGCCGCGATTGAGCATCTCGAGACCGACCTTGCCCGCCGCCACTTCACGCAGCGCGATCACGGTGGGCTTGTCGTTGTCGCCGGGCTCGAGTTCGATCTGCGGCGTGCCGCCGGCAGTGAGCTGGCGGGCACGATAGGTTGCCGCCAGGGTGAGCTGGAAGCGGTTCGGAATCCTTTTCAGGCAGTCTTCGACGGTGATGCGGGCCATGTTCAATCCTGTTCGAGAAAGGCGAAATATTCGGGATGCCGCTGATGCTGGTTGGCGTAGCGCAAACGCGCAGCGCGCACGACGGCAACGAGGTCGTCGAGCGCGGCATCGATTTCGTCGTTGATTATAACGTAGTCGAATTCGGCGACATGGCGCATTTCCCCGCGGGCACCGAGCAGGCGGCGGCTGATCACGTCGTCGCTGTCGGTGTTTCGGCCACGCAGACGGGCTTCGAGTTCCTCCATCGACGGCGGCAGGATGAAGACGCCGACCGCGCCGGGGAAGTGCTTCCTCACCTGCTGCGCGCCCTGCCAGTCGATTTCGAGCAGGGTGTCGCGCCCTGCATCGATCTGCGCCTTGAGCCAGACCTTCGAGGTGGCGTAGTAGTTGCCGTGCACTTCCGCCCATTCGAGGAACTCGCCGCGGTCGCGCAGCGCGCGGAAGGTCGGCACGTCGACGAAGTGGTATTCGCGCCCGTCCTGCTCGCCGGGGCGCGGCGCGCGCGTGGTGTAGGAGATCGACAGCTGCACCCGCGCATCGCGCTGCAGCAGGCCGCGCACCAGGGTGGTCTTGCCGGCGCCCGAGGGCGCGGTGACGATGAAAAGTGTTCCGGGCATGGCCTGCGTTCCTGTGGGTGCCTTGGCGTGGAGCCGTTATTCCAGGTTCTGCACCTATATGTTGAATACAGCCTAGAAACCTTGCCGTTACTGATGGTCTGCGTTCGGCTGTATTTTTGGGTGCACTCTTGGGTGCACATTTTCCGGCCTCTTGTGCCTTGAGGCTGAATTGTACGCAGCGGCGCCCAAGTAAAGAACCCGCCTCTTGCTGGCGCAGAACCCAGTCGAAGAAACAGCCCCAGGCCCGCCGAAACCTGCCGACGTTCGCGGTTCGAATTACCCGCGCCGGAAGATCGCCAGGAAGTACCTTGACGCCAGCCCCGCGCGCGTACATCTCTCGATTCCATCGCCCAGGCCCACCAGATCGGCCCAGGTGCCACACATCAGATGCGGGTGATAGTCAGGCACTGCCGAACAAAAAAACCGGCACACGGCCGGGTCGGTTACTGGTGCTGATCGAGGATCACCCCGCATCGGTTACAGCGTAACCATCGAAGTGCAGAATCGCGGCCTCGATCACTTGGCGCTTGGTCTGGCCGGTGCGCTCGCAGATACGTTTGAGCGTTGCGTCAGCAGTCGGGGACAGCATCACTTGCAGCCGCGTGAGCAGCAGCCCGTCCGGGTCTTTCAGCGCGCGCTCGCGGTAGCGGCGTTGCTTCTCGGCGTTGGTCATGCCCATGTTGTCCTCGTCGGTTACAGCGTAACCGTAACTCTAGAATGGTTACGCTGTAACCGCAATCCGGATCACGCAGGGACCAATACCCCCTCACCAATCGGTTCCGACGCGCGCGCATGTCCTGCGTGATGCGCCAGCACGTCATCGACCTTCGACGGTTCGGCCTTCACCACATCCCAGCACCACGTCCCGAAGCCACCGCGGGCATTCACCGCCCGCACCCAGGCATCGAGCGCCATGCGCTTGACCCTGTTCTGGTCCGAGTCCTCGCCCTTGATCTCCAGCACCAGTCGCTTGCCGTTGGCGAGCTCGATCAGGAAATCGGGCACGAAGCGCCGCCGGCTGCCGCGCCACAGGTAGTAGATCTGGAAGCCCAAGTGGTCGTTCTTGGCGTAGGCCGCCACGTCAGCCCGCTGTTCGAGCACATTGACCGTGTAGGCTTCCCAAGTGCTGTCCGAGACTGCGTGGCTGATCTGCGACTTGGTCGTCTCGACGCAAGGCTTTGTCGTGTACCAAGTGCGCATGTTGCGCGTCGAGCCGATCGGGAACTCGCTATCGAACACGGGTTCCAGCCGCTCGGCGTTCTCCTGCCGGAAATGATCGACCACATGCTGGACGATGGTGTCGATCGAGAGCGCGAACAGGATGCGCTTGCGCAGCGGCTCCTGATGGAACAGCGACGGGATGTCGAGCCGGTCGGACTGGAAGAACTGTTCGACCAGTCGCACCAGTTGCTGAACGAGATATTCGCGGCTGCCGGTGAAGCCGTGCCGCATTTCGGCAAATGCCTTGCGCGCCGCCACGAACAACACGCGCTGCAGCCGGAACTCTTCGGGCAGCTTCTCCAGGTCAATGGACACCGCCTTGCTGAGGTCGGCCGCACCGCCCAAGGCGGGAGCCATGTCCGCGCTGACGTGGATCTTGGCAGGATCGAGCTTGAGCACCGTCATCTTCGACCAATTGACACGCAGCGTGGAGTGCACAACCACATCGACCCGCAGCACATTGGGCCAACTGATCTCCAGTTCGGCGCGCTCCTGGACAGCCTCGACTTGGGTGCTGTTTCGCGGCGGCGGCGGCGCATCGCCTCCCGCACCCACATCCTCGAACACCGACAGCGGAACACCGAACACGTTGACGTACTCGGCCTTGAACAGCATCCGTTCCTTGCCGTCCGGGCAGACCACCGCCTCGGTGTCGTAGGACACCCGACGCAGGCCGCGGCCGATCACCTGCTCGCACAGTAGCTGACTGGTGAAGGCCCGCAGGCCCATGATGTGGGTCACGTTCTTGGCGTCCCAGCCCTCTGAGAGCATCGCCACCGAGATCACGTTCTGCAGATCCTGGCCCGCGCTGCCGCGTTTGCCGACGTTGTCGATGATCGCGCGCAGCAGCTCTTCCTTCTTCAACTCCAGGAGCTCCGCCTTGCGTGTCACCGGGATGTTGGCCGCCTCGACGATCTCGCGCAGCACCGCCTCGTAAGCCTTGTCGCTGCTGGCGGTTTCACCAATCTCCGCCTTGTCGAGCACCTTGGAGTCTACGCGCAGGGTTCGACTCGGCACATGGAGCTCGGGCCAGTACGCATCGCCCGAGCGGAAGTAATGCTCGATCCGCGCCGCGGTCTCGGTGCGATTGCACACCGTCAGCATCACTGGCGGCGAGGTGTGGTTGTTCGTCTGCCACGCCTTCAGCGTCTCGCGCCAGTCGGCCCCCAGCAGCGTATAGGCTTCCTGGACGATCTGCGGCAATGCCTCGTGCGGCTCGGCACCCCGACGGTTCAAGTCTTCAGCGACCTCGGGCTCGCGGTACAGGTGATACAGCTTGCTGCGGTACGTCTGCGCATTCGGCAGCGCGTTGTCGCGGATCACCACGCGCGGCGTTTTCACCAGCCCGGCCTCGATCGCATCGTAGAGCCCGAAGTCCGAGATCACCCACTCGAACAGCGCAGCCTCAGTGCTGGTCTTGCCGGTCGGTGCGAACGGCGTCGCCGACAGATCAAAGCACCGGCTGATGCGGCACATCTTGTGAATGCGGTCCAGTCCCTCGACCCAGCGCGTGGCCTCTTCCAGGTCGATGCCGAGCGCCTCCGCCTCCTTCTTGCTGACCTTGCTCTCGGCCGGCTTGCGGTAGGCGTGGTGGGCCTCGTCGTTGATGACGATGATGTCCTTGTAGCCTGCGAGCTTGCCGAGCACTCGGCGCACATAGGCTTCGTCACTCTCCGCGCCCTTTTTCACCACCGAGCGGTCCTGCTCCTTCAGCGGCATCAGGCTATGCCAGTTCTCGATCAGGATCTCGACCTGATTAAGTTTCTGCCGCAGGGCTTCATTCGGGCACAGCGCGAAGGCGTCGTAGTAGTTCTCCGGATGTCCCGGCAGCAGCACCTGCAGCCGCTCCTTGACCGTCAGACCTGGCGCGACGATGAAGACCGCCCGCGAAAAGTCCTTGGTGCGTTTCGGATAGGTCAGCGCATTGAGCACCTGCCACGTGATGAGCATGGCCATCACCGTGGTCTTGCCGCTGCCGGTGGCCATCTTGTTGCAGACGCGCTCCCACGCGCCGCCGTCGCCGGGAATGGCGATGCCCTGCTTGTAGTCGGCCGGTGCCTCGACGTGCCAGATCAGCGTCTCGATCGCTTCGAGCTGACAGAAGTAGAAGGCGTACTGCCGGCTGATCTCCTCGTCCTGCCAGTGCGCAAGCAACTGCCGCGTCACCGAAGTCACGCCCGGATAGCCGGCCTCGCGCCAAGCATCAACCCGCTCGCGGATGCGATTGACGAGTTCGAGCTCCACGCTGCGCAGCGTGTTGTTGCGGGTGTCGAAGATCTCGTAGCCGGCCGGTCGCCGGCCTTCCATCAGCTCAAGGCTGCTGTCGCTCTTGCGCCGCCAGTGGTGGGTCGGTGCCTCGAAAGGCGAGCTGATGATCAGGGACCGCGGTTTGCTCATCGTGTCGCCCATCACTGCAGCCCGATCACTTTCAGCGACTCGATACCCCGGTCATCGACGATCTTCACCGCCACCTTGTGGTTGTCGCCCGCCTCGAACGGCAGGCTGACCGTGCCGTGAAATTTGCCCAGGCGAGCCTCGTCGAGCTCGGCGCGAATGTTCTTCTTCAGCTTTTCCCACCCTTCGCCCTTGCCGGCCATCGGGAAGAACACCTGACGCGGGAAGAGGCTGCGCTCGTCGTAGTCGGTGTCGAGCGCCCACATGGCGATGTTGCGCTTGCCGCCGGACACGAGCTCGCCCTTTACGGTGTCGAAATAGTCGAAGCCATGGACCTCGACCTCGAACCGACCGTCCTTGAGCGTACGCACCTCGACCTCGGGCTGGCCCATCAGCCAGAAGCTCTGGTTGCTGGCACGCGCCTTCTTCAAGTCTTCGGTCAGCAGATCGGTATTCATCTGCGCTTTCAGCGCGGTGATGCCCTTGAGCGCGTCGATGTCCTTGGCGGCCTCCGGGTCGAAGGTGAAGGCGCAGAACACGATCATCTTCGGCAGCGGGAACAGGTTGCCGGCCTCGTTGAGCGCATTGGCGACCTGACGCTGTTCCAGCGCGGCGTGCTCCGGGCCGAAGCTCACCACCACGCGCTCGCCGCTGTCGAGGTGGCCGACGGCATGCAGGTTCGCCATGTCGGCGTCGAAGGGCAGTGCCTCCAGGTCGGCGAACTTCAGCATCTGGCCGCCCTTGCCGCGGATGCCGGTCTTCAGCAACTCGTCGCGCCACTGGTGCTGGCGACCGGATTCGCCGGTGCGCGCAATGCTGGCGTCCGCCTCTTCCGGGCCGCTCGCCTCGTCCAGCGACTTCACGCTCGGGAAGGGCACCGCCTCGACGGTGAAGGGGCCGGTGATGCGCAGCTTGTTTTTGGCGATCGCGGGCTGGTCGTAGAGCACCTCCTGATCGGCGTGCGCGGCGATCGAGTCGTCCATCTGGCGCTGCATGGCCTGACGGGCGGCGTGGAAGGCATCAAAGGCTTCCCGAGCGGTGGCGGGCCAGCCCTCCGGGAAGTCGAATGGCACCTCCCATTCCTGCAGGGATACGCCCTTGGCGAAGTCGATGGCCGTGCCCTTGCGCCCGCCTTCGGTGATCGCGAAGGGCAGCGCCGGCGGCGCGCGATGCAGTGCATCGTTGAGACGCGCCAGCGCGGTGTCGATCGCCGGGTGCATGCGCTCGTAGATGCTGTCGATGTCCGGGTTGTTGGCGATCGACTTCAGCGTGACGTGCGGGACCGTCTTGTAGATGAAGCCGCCTTTCAGACCCTCATGCGGATACTTCAGCTCGAAGTAGTCGAAGCTGGCGGTCATCAGGCGCTGCTTGGCCAGCGTGACGGCCACGCGCGAGGTGTCGCAGGTGATCCAGCGGCGGCCCCATTTTTCGGCGACGTAAGCCGTGGTGCCCGAGCCACAGGTCGGGTCGAGAACTAGGTCGCCGGGGTCGGTTGTCATGAGCATACAGCGCTCAATGACTTTGCTGTTCGTTTGAACAACATAGCTCTTAGGATCGCCAAACCCTGCGGTCGTGGTGTCATCCCAGAGTCCGTTGATCGGGAATGCAGCGAAATCATTGAAGAACCTGACATAACGCAGAGTGTTCCCAGCGGCATACAACCGTCCACCTCTGTGCAGTCTTCTCATTCCCGCTTGAGTCGTCTTCCATCCAGCCTTCTGAGGAGAGAAAAGCGAACCTTCGAAATGCCATTCAAATACTTGAGGACCTCCAGAGCTCTGGGAGGTCAGATTATCCGGAGTGAACACACCCGTGGATGGGGCCTCGTCAGTGCGGATCCGACGCCTCGAACCGGATAAGTCTTGCACCATCGAATAGCCAGAACCGCCTGCGCCGTCTATTTCCTTTTCCCTATAGATCTGACGGTACTTAACCCGACTTGCGGCCTTCGCATACCAAACCAAATAGTCAGCAACTCGGGCCAACACCTGCGTGCCGCCGGAAGGGCTCCCCGCACCAGTAGTTTTCTTAAAAGTGATCAACCCAACGGCATTCTCGGCTCCAAACACCTCATCCATGATCTCACGCACGTGATGCAGGTTCTCATCCGAGATCTGCACGAACACGCTGCCCGACTCGTGCAGCAGTTCCCGCGCCAGCAGCAGCCGGTCGCGCAGATAGGTCAGGTACGAGTGGATGCCCAGCTCCCAGGTATCCCGAAACGCCTTGATCATCTCGGGTTCCTGCGTGAGATCCGAGTCGTTGCGGTCCTTCACGTCGCGTTTGCCGACGAAAGGCTGGAAGTTGCTGCCGTACTTGATGCCGTAGGGCGGGTCGATGTAGATCATCTGCACCCGGCCGGCCATGCTCTCCTTCTGCAGCAGGCTGTTCATCACCAGCAGGCTGTCGCCCGCGACCAGCCGGTTCGCCCAGCCGCGTTCATGGCGGTAGAAGTCGATCGCGTCGCGCAGCGGCAGGTTCTCGAAGGGGGCGTCGAACAGGCCGGGCTGGATGGCCTTCTCTGCGCCCTTGGCCTTGCCCTCGCCCTTCATCGCCTTTCGCACCGCAGACAGGATGCTCGCTGGGTCGATACGTTCATGGACGTGCAGGCTGACGGTGTCGATCTCGAAGCTGGTGCGCTCGGCTTTGCCCGCCCAGTTCAGGTAGGGCGACTGCAAGCGCTTGAGCTCTTCCAGGGCCTCGCGCATGCGGTCGGTGTCGCCCGACGCCAGCGCGTCGTCGATCAGCTTCTCGATGTTGGCGCGCGCGGGATCGAACTGCAGCGCCGGGTCGAGGTGCGGATCGTAAGCCCAGCGCGTCTTGCCCGCCTCCGGGTCCGTGGCCGGCGTCACCATGCCGACCTCGGGGTTGTTCTTGCGCTTGTCGGCGTGGCGGTAGGAGATGATCTGCGCCGCCTCGCCGGCTGCATTGCGCGTGACCGGCGCTGTCGGGCGCGTCGCAGCGGCCGGGGCTTTCGGCGGCGTTGGTGTGCTGCGCAGTTCCGGGGTCTGCTGCACCTGCAGGGCAAAGCCGCCGGCATCGTCCGCGAGACCGCCCGACGCGCTGGATTCGACATTCCCGCCCGCCTGCGCGCGCCGCACCGAGCCGCCGCGCCCTTGCCCTTTCACCAGCGCGCCGTCGGCAACCAGGGCGCTGTGCGCCTGCCAGTAGTCATCGTCGCCCATCGCCAGCCCCTCGGACTGCAACCTCTTTTCGATCTCGCGGCGAAGGGCGGTATTGCCGATCGTGGAACCATCGGACGGGACGATGGAAAGCATCGCGCGAGTGACGCGATCTTGCAGGCTGGACACGGAAAGCACTCCCTGATCTTCTTGTTCGCAGGCCACCAGCGGCGGTTTGCGGTCGATTATGGCTTGCGAGTGCTGCATCTGTCATGCAAGGACGGCCTTCCAATCAACGGCAGCCCAGGCACGCCCCAGTGCCCATTGATCTGAAGTTGCTGAAGCAGGCGCATGTGCACGCGCGCGCGTCCAAATCTCGAATCCACCGCCCACGAAGAAAACCGGCACATGCCCGGTTCTCGTTGCTGGTGCATGGTGCGGACACTCAGCACCGGTTACAGCGTAACCCTCGAAGTGCAGAATCGCCGCCTCAATCACTTGGCACTTCGTCTTGCCTGTGCGCTCGCAGATACCATCCAGCTCGGGGAGCGTATCCCTCGAACGCAACAAACACCGTTTGCACGAAAATCAGGACGGGCTCTCTAACGGAACCAGTCCAACCGGGGGCAAGGCGGCCGCCATTGTGGGCAGAAAACCCTATGCTGGAGCGCGCAAGGAAAGAGACATGTCAGACAAGATCGAAATTGACATTGCCAACTATGAACGCCTCGTTGCTGCGGCCTGTTCCATTGCCAAGCCAGCGCTTGAAAGACTAGTGCAGACCACCATCGCATCGCTAAGCGATATGGATGCCGTTGGTCTGTTTGGCGACGTGGCTGCCCGCCATCTATGGGACGAGTACTGCTGGCAGTTGCAGGAAGGCCCCTATGACGATGATGACTTTGGCTTTGGCTCTACCAGCAGAAACTTTGACGAAGTGCTGGACACAGTGATTGCGGGCGCATTGGAAGAGCTTCCTAAGCACACCCTGCTGTTTCTGAGCATCTACACCCGAAACGACGCAGGCGACGCCAATGATCCAGAAAACATCGGAGGCATCAGCCGCGACGACATCGCCGCCGCCGTGCTGGAGCGCGTCGGGCAAGCAGCATCGGGGCGCAATCTCGACTTCATCGGGCCTGCTCGTGGCGATGTCGTTTCCATGGAAATCAGCCTGGGCGGCCTGATCGGCGAAGCCCTCTCTGAGGCGGGCGAAACCAGTGACTTCCTGTCGGAATACGTGGATGAATTGCTGGCGGGGGGTGACGACGACATTGCCAACATCAGCCATGCGCTGCTGGAGCGCTACATGGAGTTGCTACACGAGGACGAAGATGGCCTTTTGCTGGCAGCGCTGCGTGACCGGTTCGAGAAAGACATCCGAGCGTTGGTGCTGGAACAGGATATTCGCCCAGCAGTGGAAGACGCAGTAGGCCAGTTGCAGTGGACGCTGGATGAAGCCTCTTGAGGCCCAATAGGTTGCGCCCCTTGCACCACTGGAGTCCCCTTGTTCAGAGGGTGCGCCCATCGCTACGCGTGCGCGCAAAGGTCCAGGCTCTTGCCGCGGATACCGCCTTGGATACCGCACCGCCAAATCAGCGCCCGGTGCTGTCCAGAATGCCCAGCCGCTTCGCCCACGCGCCCAGCGCGCCGCCCTTCAGCCGGTCATGCTCTGCCTTCAGCCGCCAGAAGGTGCGCCAGTGCATCCCTTTCGGCTTCCATCCATCGGGGTTCAGGATGCCGGCCTCCCAGCCTAGCCGATCCCGGATGGCGTCCGCCCGTCTGGC
The DNA here is from genome assembly GCF_039614725.1 of Thauera sp. JM12B12. Classification (NCBI taxonomy): domain Bacteria; kingdom Pseudomonadati; phylum Pseudomonadota; class Betaproteobacteria; order Rhodocyclales; family Zoogloeaceae; genus Thauera; species Thauera sp. JM12B12. The sequence continues at coordinate 4,110,807 of NZ_CP154859.1, forward strand.
CAGGCGGTCCGTCTCATCCTCCCGCTGCACCTCATAGGCCAGCCCGTAGCACGTCCGGCAGGCGAACACCGCACCGCCGTAAAGGATCGCCACGCGCCGCCCACAGCATGGGCAGAGGAACCACGGACGTTCGCCGCCATAGTGGCAACTGCTGCGACTGAGCCGCACCGTGTAGTCGTAGTCCTTCCATTCGCCCCGGTCAGTCGCACGGTAGCGCAACTGGATAGATGCGTCGCCCACCTCGATATTTACGTTCGCCCGCTTTTGTCCGTTGCGATACCAGTTCCAGCCGCCACGCCACCCAGGCACCAGCACGCCAGCACGATGCAGCTCGCGCACGTCGAGCCGCCGATAGTGCGCAGTCACATCACGTCCACCGCGCCGCCCGCTACCACTTCCGCCCATGGTGCCCCCGCAGATTTACCGAAATCATCAGGCAGCTTGACCAAATAAAAGCAGCCCAGAAACGCCCGTATCCCGCGCCAGTATTGGGATGCAGCCGGTTTTCACGATGTACGTTTTCCCGCATCGTGTCAGCCCTCGTGCGGCAGGTAGCTGGCGCAGCTCTCGCCCTCGTCGGCAGGCAGCTTGCGCAGCGGGTGATGCAGCCCATACGCGCCAGGAAGATCGTCACGCCCACCGCCGCAGTAGCCCGCCGACAGGCCCGGCCTCTTGCGGTGTCGGCAGGTCTTGCAACTGGCGGTCGTCATCGTGCTGGTCGTCGGCTTCCTGATATCGCGCTCGGGGATAGGCTCCGCCGCCAGTGCAGCCGGGTGTGCCGCCAGGACTTCACCGTGCGTGACGGCTGGCGAGAACCACGATTCCAGCGGGTCACGGTCGGCAAAATGGATCAGCCAATGACTTGCTGGCGCTGCGGTCGGGTCGTTGGCGGCAACACCCCCTTGCGGGGGATTTGCTACGGCTACAGTTGCTACAGTTGCTACGGTTGGATTGCCCCCCATTACCCGGTCAGGCGGGTTTGCTACTGCTACAGTTGCTACGTTTGCTACGGTTGGTGCCTTGCTACCCCGTTGCGTAGCGGGTGTAGCAACTGTAGCTGTAGCAACTGCCCCGGAAACCCCCTTTCGGATCAGGTCAGACAGCTTCATGACTGACCTCCATCAGCGCCGGGTTCAGTTGGATGGTCAGGCTCTTGCCGTCCTTCAGCACTTGCACACGCTCAAGCTCGCAAAGCTCCTTGATTGCCGCGTCGAGTCTTGCGCCATCGCGCAGCGGCCCGTACTGCCGTGCGTAGCGTTTGCTGACCATGCGCGTGCGCTCTTGCTGGCAATGCTCGATCAGCCACGTATCCAGCCGCGCCGCATCGGCCAGTTCAGGCGGCAGCGCCAGCTCACCGAAGAACCGGCGTGCTTCGGACAGATGCCATGCCGCTATCTGACCAGCACCATTGAGCGCATCCAGACCGATGGCGCCACCGCCACCCTGGAACACTTGGAACAGCGCCGCCAGCCGTACCGCGTTGTCTGCGGTCTTGCTGGCAACATCGCGCACGTCGTAAAGCTCGCCGCCGTGTCCAAGCTCGCTCTCGATAGCATTGAAGAACATCACCCATGCCGCCTTTGCTTCAGGGGTCATCGTCAACATGGCCGGGGTCAGCCCGCCGTCGTCATCCATCGGCACAGGCATTTGCAAGATGTCCGTGATGCGCTGGTGGAAGGCAGCAAGGTGTGGCCAGGATGCAGGCCCATCAGGCGCATCCGCATCAATCATCCGCGTGCCTTGCGTCGATTCAGGCCACGCCACAAGGAAGCGCGCGAGAAAGCCTGTGCCGCGTGCCAGCGTGCCGGATCGCGTGAAGAACTCGCGTATCGTCGGCTCTTGCACCATCAGCGCCACCGTCAGGCGTGCGCTGCGCACCTTCCACGACTCCACCGTTCGGCGGCTCGATCCAATGGAAGCGCCGTCCCATAGCAGATTCATGGTCGACAAGAAACGCATGGCCGAATCCTTGCTCATGCCGTGCGCGCCAAATACTGCGCCAGCCTCTGACGACATGATGCTTGCCGACGGCCATTCATTCGCCAGCCGGTAGCCCAATTCCTCTTGCGTAATGTCCGTGTAGATCATGCTCGGCACGCGGGGGCGCTGCGGCTTGTCGCGCTCAAGGTCACGCAATGCCGACTCCATTTCTCCGGTCGGCTTGGCGCCCTTTGCCAGTTCGCGGATTTTTTCCTTGATACCGCCGCGCTTGGCCTCCCAGGCTTCGGTTGCCGCCTTGTAGTCTGCCAAAGCAGGCTTGGCGGCTTCAGCTTGCGCCGCCTCGAAGTCTCGGATCGCCCGCGTGAAGAAACCGTCCGTAGTGGACTTGCGCTCGCCAGAGTCGCCAAGGATGAGCGCGTAGATGCCGACAGGCCCATGCAGCTTTTCGAGTCGCTTGACGTCGAAGTGCGCTTGAACTGCCAGTGAAACAGCCGTCAGCGCCGATGTTGCCACCATCGGCACAGGTGCCTGCACGAAGCCCTGGACTTCCACCACCGCTGCACGGATTGCCAGCGGCAGCGCGTCGAGTGGGTATGGCTCAGGCTCGATCTTGGCCGACAACGGTAGCGGATCAGACCAGACGTTAGGATCGGCGTCAGCCGGGTTGTCAGCGCCGTCTTGGCCCTCAGCCCCTACCGGCTTGCTGGCGCTGACCACCGCCTTCTGCACAGCCTCCGCGCCGCACCTCACGAACAAGTCATTCATGTCCTTGTCGCCCGGATCGCGCTGCGGCCCGAAGTCTGGAATCGCCAGCTTGCCGTCGACGGCACGCGCCGCCTCTACCGCATGGGGATCAGGCAGGCCCGACGACTTCACCAAGTCGGCCAGCAGCACCAGCTCCGCGCCCTGGTAGCGGTCACGCATGGCGCGCGCCACCGCCATCAGGTTGCCCGACGACAGCGCCGCAATGCCGACGTGCCCGGTTGCCTCCGAAGCCGATAGCGTTGTCGCCACACCCTCGCCAATCAACAGCACGTCGGTGCCGTCATCCGGTTTGCGTGTTGCCCAGTATCCACCGGCCTTACTGCCACGCCCGGACAGCGCCGTTTTGCGGCCCTCGCCGTCGATCAGTTCCGCGGTCGAGAGCGCATCACCTTGCTTGACCGGCACGACCAGCAAGCGGCCTTCCAGCAGTTCTCCCGATGACTTCGGCGTGTAGCCCAGGATCGCCGCCGCCGCGCCCGCGCCGATCTCGCGCAGGGTCACCGTCGTGGATGCCTGCTTGCGTGCCAGATAGGGGTTGTCGCTCGTTGCTGCGGTCGCGGCCTTCAGGATCGCAGCCGCCTTCGTTGCAGTCTCGGCACGCTCGCGCTCGATCTCGGCAGCATCAGCAGCGGCACGTTCAGCGGCAGCACGTCGGCGTTCCTCGATCTCGGCAGCGGTCAGGGTGTGCCGCCTGCCGTCATCCTGCCAGCCGCGTTGCTTGGCCTCGTGGAACAGGGAACCGATGCCCACCTTGCCGTCAGGCCGGATGCTGCGCCACACGGTTTTGGAGTCGGTCGCGTTGTAGCTGTCGGATGACTGGCCCCAGGTGTCCCAGGTGTCGAAGCCGTGTTCGCCGAGCTCAGACTTCACCGCCATGCCCATGCGCAACCACACGTCGCGGTCGGTCGCGTCGACGTAGGTCAGTGCGCTGTTGATGCGGTCGGTGTCGGTGATGGTGTCGTAGTTCATCACGCGCCCCCATCGATCAGGTCTGCCAGTCTGAGCAGGCGCGCCGCCAGATCACGCAGGCCCACAGGCCCGATCAGCACGCGGGTCACGGTCGCGTCCATGTCGTTGGCAACGATCAGGACGCCGCCGCCGTACTCGATAGCGCCCATGCCGTCCGGGTGTGCGTACAGGATGATTTCGTCGGTCATCACGCACCTCCGAGCAGCAGCACGCCCGCCACGGTCGCCAGCGCCAGCAGACCTACAAGCGCGGAATCGATGGCGCCCTGGTTGCGCTTGGCGTTGATCGCATCGGCGCGTGACTTGCGCTTGGTCTTGCCGCGAAACTTCGCAGGCTTCACCTCACGAGCAAGTTCAGCCCACAGCAGCGGCAGGAACAGGCCACGTTCGCGATCTGTTTCACGCGATGTTTCACAGGTAAAATGCGGGCCAGTCTGATTTGCCCTGTCTGCTGCGCCACGGTTGCCCGCCGTGGCGTTTTCTTTTGTGGCGTCAGGGTGTGCAGCGTCCTCGCCCTGGTGGCGATGTTGAATGTTGGACATAGCTGCACCTCACTGCGACAGGCTGGCGAGAGCCGCGCGCAGATCGCCCACGCGCCACGCGGTCGAACGTTCGGACAGCTTCACAGGTGCAGGGATCAGACCGGACTTGATGCGACGCCAGACGGTTGCCGACGAACACGCGAACAGCACTTCTACAACAGGCTGACGCACGAAGGCTTCGTCGGGTGCGGCTTTGAAGTTTTCCAGTGCTGCGGTGATGTTTGCTCGTTGAGCCATGATTGGCGTTCCTTACAGGAAAGCCCCGGCTCCGCAGAAAGGTTCTGGTAGTGACGCGTCGTGATACGGCAGGACTTCGCTTGATTTAGAAGTCCTCAGCGTCAATAATCGGATGGTGACGGGTCGTTGGTAGCGGCCTTGTCACCCCCCTTCTGCGGGGTCGAAGCGTTGTTTATGACGTTGTAACTAGGGAGTTGCTGCGTTTGCTGCTTCAAACAGGCCCGGTGAGAGTTGGTAGCTCTCATCGGGCTTTCCTTCTCAGGTGCCATCACTGGATAGCAACCTGTCGCACATTGTATTGCTGCCAAAATGACTTATCCACAGGTCGTTCCAAAATTTGTAATTGACAGATGCGCTGTTTTGTTTTAACTCATGCCGCATCGCTCAGTTCGTTGCAAGATCACAGCGTATCAGCAGCTTGCGGCACGGTGGTATGGTCGCGACCGCCGAAGGTTTTCGTGTCCATTCACGTCACGGCGCGTCATCAGGTTGCATCGTAGAGTTGTCGGCGACGGGCTTCTGGATGTATTCGCTCGACAGTTGGTGCCGTGCGAATCACGCGACACCGCCCTTGCGCTCCTTGATCTCCGCGACATCAGCGCCACCGCCTTCTAGCTGCACCAGCAGCGCCGCCCACTTATCCATCGCGGCCTTGCGTTCCTCGAAGTAGTCGTATCGGTCATACCGGCCCTCCACGCCCTTGATGACGTGGTTCAAACACATCTCCGCAATGTGGGAAGGCACGCCCAATTCGCCCATGCACGTGCGCGCCGTGCGTCGCAGATCATGGACGGTGAAGGGTTCCAGCCCATGCTTGACCTTGGCCAGTGCAACATTGACCGTGCTCTCGTTGATGTGCGGCAGCATCCGGGTTTGTGCTTTCCGCGCAGGCAGCACGTAATCCGAGCCACAGGCCAGCCGGTGTAGCGTCGACAACCATTCCACCGCCACGGCAGGTAGCGGTATGCGGATAGCCTTGTTGGTCTTGGTGCGCTCGGCTGGCAGGCTCCACACGCCCTTGCCTAGATCGAACTCACTCCACAGCGCCGCCGTCAGTTCTTGCTTGCGCACCGCCAGCGCCAGCAGCAGCTTGATCGTGAGTTCGTTTTCCACGCTGAAGCCCTTGGCCTCACGCATGGCCTCGAAGAACCGCACCAGTTCAGACCGGGATAGCGCACGTTCGCGCGCAAGCTCTTTGCCGCCCGCGTCGGACAAATCGAACGCGCCCGCAGGGTTGTGCAGGATGATGTGGCGCTTGATGGCGAAGTCGAACATGCGCCGCATCCACCGCAGCACGTCATTGGCAATCGTCGGAGCGCCACGTTTGACGACAGCCTGAAGAACGCCATCAACATCAGCGGGACGGACATCCTCCACCTTCATGTGGCCGATGCGCGGCTTGATGTCCTTCTCGATTCGGCTGCGCACGATGTTGGGGTGCTTCCACCGCCCCACGATCATGCGTTCGAAGTAGTCATCGGCCAGCTTCGCCACGGTGATGGCGTTCGCCTCCGCCTCGATCTTGGCTACAGCCTCCGCCTTCCTGTCCTGCTTCTCCGCCGCTACGTCATGACCAAGTAGCACCCGCGCCGACATCCTCTTGGCCTCTTGACGCGCATCGGCCAGGGACATGGTGACGTAGCGTCCGATCTGCATCACACGCGGTTTCCCGCCGAAGCGATACCGGAACAGCCAGACCGGCGATTTATCGGCAGCACGGAAACGCAGATAAAGACCGTCTCCGTCGCCGCGTTGCTCGAAGCGTTCATCCGCCTTGATCCAGTTGCGGATTTGAATATCAGACAGCTTCCCCATGTCATCACCCCATGTGCACCCAAATATCCGCCGCGATAACCATCAGGGTGCACGCTTGGGTGCACGTGATCGGCGTGCCTTGATGATACCCGATGACACGAACAGACATAAAAAAACCCGCGTGGTTAGCGGGTTCTGTCGTGGGCGTGATGCAGAGTGATTCCGCGGGGAATGCTACTCAATATTCTGCACCTGTTCGCGCATCTGCTCGATGAGCACCTTCATCTCCATGGCAATGGCGGTGATGTCGGTCGCGGGCGACTTGGAGGCCAGGGTGTTGGCCTCGCGGTTGAGCTCCTGCATCAGGAAATCGAGCCGCTTGCCGGCCGCGCCGCCGGCCTTGAGGATGCGCTCGACCTCGTCGAGGTGCGTGATCAGGCGCGTCAGCTCCTCGTCCACATCGATGCGCTGGGCGTAGAGCGCCACCTCCTGGCGGATGCGGTCCTCGTCCAGGCTGGCAGCGGCGTCGCGCAGCTTGGCGCTGAGGCGCTCCTGGTACTCGATCACCACCGCCGGCATGCGCGGCAGGGCCTGGGCGACCAGCTCGCGCATGCGCGCCACGCGCTCGCGGATCATGTCGGCGAGCTTCTCGCCCTCGCGGCGGCGGGTGGCGACGAGCTCGTCGAGCGCGGCCTCGGTGAGGGCGACGATCGCCGGCAGCATCTCGTCGAAGCCGAGGCTGTCGTCGGCGAGCATGCCGGGCCAGCGCAGCAGCTCGCTCACCGACAAGGGCGCGGCGTCGGGGAAACGGGCGCGCAGGCCGGCCTGCGCGTCGGCAAGCTGGTCGAGCAGCGTGGCGTTGAGCGCGAGGCTGCGCGGCGCGGCGTGGCCGGTCTGCAGGTTGAGGCGGCACTCGACCTTGCCGCGGCCCAGCCGCGCCGAGATGCGCTCGCGGATCGCCGGCTCCGCCGCGCGCAGGTCATCGACGATGCGGAAACCCAGGTCGAGATAGCGCGAATTGACGCTGCGCAGCTCGAGGTGAAGGCTGACACTCCCCAAGTCTCGCGTCTGCACCGCGAAACCTGTCATGCTTTGGACCATTGAGGCGCTCCGGGAACCCGCTGCCATCGATTAGACTGCGGGGTCCGATCAGGAAAGAAAAACCGCGAAAGTCGCGATTCTAGCGCCCCCGAAGATGCCGTCTCAAGCCAACTGCGCGCTGCCACAGGGCTTTCAGCTCGATCAGTACCGCATCGAGCGCCAGCTGTCGCTGGGCGGTTTCTCGATCGTCTATCTCGCCTTCGACGCCCACGACACCCCGGTGGCGATCAAGGAATACCTGCCCAACTCGCTCGCGCTGCGCAAGGAAGGCCAGACCGAGCCACAGGTCTCCGACGAGCATCGGCTCGCCTTCCGCTACGGCATGAAGTGCTTCTTCGAGGAGGGGCGCGCGCTCGCCAAGCTCATGCATCCGAACGTGGTGCGCGTGCTCAACTTCTTTCGCGCCAACGGCACGGTGTACATGGTCATGCAGTTCGAGCGCGGCCGCACCCTGCACGAATACATCCAGAAGCACCGCAGCGAGGTCAAGGAGATGCTGATCCGCTCGGTGTTCGCGCGCATGCTCAACGGTCTGCGCGAGGTGCACGCGCACAAGCTGCTGCACCTCGACATCAAGCCCGCGAACATCTACCTGCGCAACGACGGCACCCCGGTGCTGCTCGACTTCGGCGCCGCGCGCCAGACGCTGCTCTCCGACCAGCCGGTGCTCAAGCCCATGTACACGCCGGGCTACGCGGCGCCCGAGCAGTACGACAAGCGCGAGCTGCTCGGGCCATGGAGCGACATCTACAGCGTGGGCGCCAGCCTCCATGCCTGCGTCACCGGCAGCGCCCCGCCGCGCGCCGACGAGCGCGTCAAGACCGACACCCTGCAGCCGGTGGCGAAGACCCAGGCCGGGCGCTACGACCCCCAGCTGCTCGAGCTCATCGACTGGTGCCTGCAACTCGATCCGCTCGCTCGCCCGCAAAGCGTCTATACCGTGCAGAAGGCGCTGATTCACCGCCACGGTGGCGCCGACCGCCCCGAAAACTGGTTTGCGGACCTGGGCAATCGGCTCAAGTCCTTCATCGGCCGCAGCTGAAAGAGCCCCCCATGCGCTTCACCATCTACCAGGAAAGCCGGACCGGCCGCCGCCGCAGCAACCAGGACCGGATCGCCCACTGCTACTCGCGCGAGGCGCTGCTGATGCTGGTCGCCGATGGCATGGGCGGCCATCTCCATGGCGAGCTCGCCGCGCAGATCGCCGCCCAGCATCTCACCCAGGCCTTCCAGCGCGAGGCGCAGCCGCGGCTGCCCGACCCCGGGCTGTTCCTGTCGCGCGTCCTGGCGAGCGCCCACCACGCCATCCTCGACGATGCGCTCGACCGCATGCTGCCCGAGGCGCCGCGCACCACCCTGGTCGCCTGCGTGGTCCAGGACGGCGCCGCCTTCTGGGCCCATGCGGGCGATTCGCGGCTCTACCTGCTGCGGCGTGGACGCATCGTCACGCACACGCGCGACCACTCGCGCACGCAGCTGCTCATCGACCAGGGCCTGCTCGACGCCGAGGACGCGGCCAACCACCCCGGCCGCAACCGGCTCTATTCCTGCCTTGGCGGCAACCACGCCCCGCAGATCGAGCACTCGCCGCGCACCCCGCTGCGCGACGGCGACATCCTCGCGCTGTGCAGCGATGGGGTGTGGGGACCGGTCAGCGACGACTGCCTGCTCGGCAACCTGACCGCCGCGCCGCTGAGCCAGGGCGTACCCCGCCTGCTCGAGGAAGCCGAGCGTCGCGCCGGCGCGACCGCCGACAATCTGTCGATGGTGGCGATGTGCTGGCATGACGAGGACAATGCCGGCCCGGCGAGCGCCGAATCGATCTCCACGCACACGATGGAACTCGACGACTTCACCACCCGGCTCGACATGTCGAGCATGGGCCCGGGGCCAACGAAGGACCTCGACGAAGACGAGATCGAGCGCGCCATCCGCGAAATCAACGAAACCATCCGCAAATTCGACCAGAAACGATAGGACCACCCCATGCGACCCAGCCAGCGCCAGCCCGACCAACTCCGCGCCGTCCGCCTCATCCGCGGCTTCACCTGCCACGCCGAGGGCTCGGTGCTGGTCGAATTCGGCGCCACCCGCGTGCTGTGCACCGCCAGCGTCGAGGAGTCCGTGCCCGGCTTCCTGCGCGGCAAGGGCCAGGGCTGGGTCACCGCCGAGTACGGCATGCTGCCACGCGCCACCCACACCCGCAGCGCGCGCGAGGCGGCCAAGGGCAAGCAGAGCGGCCGCACCCAGGAGATCCAGCGCCTGATCGGGCGCAGCCTGCGCGCGGTGGTGGACCTCGGCGCACTCGGCGAGCGCCAGATCGTCGTCGACTGCGACGTGCTGCAGGCCGATGGCGGCACCCGCACCGCCGCCATCACCGGCGCCTGCGTCGCGGTGCATGACGCGCTCGTCGGCCTGGTCACCGCCGGCAAGCTCGCCCACAACCCAATGCGCGAATTCGTCGCCGCGGTGTCGGTGGGCATCCACCAGGGCGTGCCGGTGCTCGACCTCGACTACGCCGAGGACTCCGACTGCGACACCGACATGAACGTGGTAATGACCGAGGGCGGCGGCCTGATCGAGGTCCAGGGCACGGCCGAGGGCGCGGCCTTCTCGCGCGCCGAGCTCAATGCGCTCATCGACCTCGCCGAACTCGGCGCCCGCCAGCTGTTCGAACTGCAACGCGCCGCGGTGCGCTCGGCCATCCTCTCGGCCTGAGCCCGGCGCGCCAGGAGAATCCAGCATGAGCACCCGACTCGTCCTCGCCAGCAACAACGCCAAGAAGGCCGCCGAGATGCAGGCCCTGCTCGCCCCGCTCGGCATCGAGGTCATCCCGCAATCCGTGTTCGGCGTCGGCGAGGCCGAGGAGCCGCATCCGACCTTCGTCGAGAACGCGCTCGCCAAGGCCCGCCACGCCGCGGCCGCCACCGGCCTGCCGGCGGTGGCCGACGACTCCGGCCTGTGCGTCGAGGCGCTCGGCGGCGCACCCGGCGTCATCTCCGCCCGCTTCGCCGGCGAGCCCAAGTCGGATGCGCGCAACAACGCCCTGCTGCTGGAAAAGCTCGCCCACCTGACCGAGCCCGCCCAGCGCCGCGCCTATTTCTATTCGGCAGTGGTGCTGGTGCGCCACGCCGAAGACCCCCGCCCGCTGATCGCCGATGGCGAATGGCACGGCGAGATCCTCCCTGCCGCGCGCGGCGAGGGTGGCTTCGGCTACGACCCGCTGTTCTGGCTGCCCGAGCTCGAGCAGACCGCCGCCGAACTCGATCCGGCGCTCAAGAACACCCTCAGCCACCGCGGCGCCGCCATGCGCCACCTGCTCGACCGGCTTGCCGCACATCCGCTCTGACGCCGCCGCCCTGTGGGAGCGGGCTTGCCCGCGAATGCTGCCGGCTGTAGCGCTCTATTCGCTGGCAAGCCCGCTCCCACGGCTACTTCCACCGCCGCTGCCACACGAGCAGCCCGCACCGGACCGCCACCCGCCGTGACCACCCGCCGCATCATCCCGCTCACCCCCGCCACCAGCCCCACGCGCGCCCTGCCGCTGCCCGAACGTCCGCAGCTCGAAGCCCCGCCGTCGCTGTCGGTGTACGTGCATTTCCCGTGGTGCGTTAAGAAGTGCCCCTATTGCGACTTCAACTCCCACGCCCCGCGCGACGGCGGCATCCCGGAGCAGGCCTGGCTAGCCGCGGTGCTCGCCGACCTGCAGCACGCCCTGCCCCAGGTCTGGGGCAGGCGGGTGCACAGCGTGTTCATCGGCGGCGGCACGCCCAGCCTGATGTCGGCGCAAACACTCGACGGCCTGCTCACCGGCATCCGCATGCTGCTGCCGCTCGACCCGCTCGCCGAGATCACGCTCGAGGCCAACCCGGGCACGGTCGAGGCGGGGCGCTTCCGCGACTACCACGCCGCCGGCGTCAATCGCCTTTCGCTCGGCATCCAGAGCTTCGACGACGCCATGCTGGCGAAGATCGGCCGCATCCACGGCGGCGACGAGGCGAGGCGCGCGATCGACGCCGCGCGCGGCCACTTCGAGCGCGTGAACCTCGACCTCATGTACGCCCTGCCCGGCCAGAGCCTGGACATGGCGCTCGCCGACCTGGAGAGCGCGATCGGCTTCGGCGTGCAGCACCTGTCCTGCTACCACCTCACGCTCGAACCCAACACCCCCTTAGCCCACAACCCGCCGCCGCTGCCCGACGACGACACCGCCGCCGACATGCAGGAAGCCATCGAGACCCGCCTGGCCGCAGCCGGCTTCGCCCACTACGAAACCTCCGCCTTCGCCCGCCCGCACGAGCAGAGCCGGCACAACCTCAACTACTGGACCTTCGGCGACTACCTGGGCATCGGCCCCGGCGCCCACGGCAAGCTCTCCAGCCATGAAGGCATCCGCCGCGAGATGCGCCACAAGCACCCGGGGCGCTACCTCGAAGGCGCGGCGCGCGGGGATTTCATCCAGGAGACGCGCGAGGTGTCGGTGGCCGAGCTGCCGTTCGAGTTCATGATGAACGCCCTGCGGCTCACCGAAGGCGTGCCGGCGAAGCTGTTCGCGGCGCGCACCGGCGTGCCGCTCGAGGCCATCACCGACGAGCTGGCGCAGGCGCGCGAACGCGGACTGCTGGAGACCGCCGAGGGCCAGCTGCGGCCGACGCTGCGCGGGCGGCGCTTCCTGAACGAGTTGCTGCAGGTGTTCCTGCGGGATTGAGGGCTGCGGCCCTCACGACCATGGGGATGAAGCACGGCTGCCGCGCTCAGCCAGCGGTCGAGTCTCCCCGGCCTTGCCCTCGTGCAGCGCCGGATACCGCTGCAAGCGCATTCCGATAGAATCCCGGCCAAGCGGCCCGAACCCTCGGGTCGCTTCGCTACCGGAGAATTCAGCACATGTTCGATCAGGAAGACAGCGAGCTCAACGTCGTGATGGGTGTGGTGTTCGGCATCATCGCGCTGGTCATCGCCTTGGTCATCGGCCTGGCCAGTTACCAGATGGGCACCCGGCAGGCGGCACCGGCGGTCGCGGCACCCGGCGCCGGCGAGGTGGCCTTCGTGGAGATCGCCGAAGTCGGCGAACCGCTGGTGAAGATCCACTTCGAGCTCGGCCAGAGCACGCTGCCAGCCACAGCGCCTGATCAGATCGCCACCGTGGTCGCCGCCCTCGTCGCCGCGCCGCAGGCCAGCGCGCTGCTGTCCGGCTATCACGATGAAACCGGCGGCGCGGCCGTCAACGCCGAGGTCGCGAAGAACCGCGCGCTGTCGGTGCGCCAGGCGCTGGTCGCCGCCGGCGTGTCCGCCGAGCGCGTGCTGATGCGCCGCCCGGCCGTCACCCTGGGCGGCGCCGACGCCGCCGAAGCGCGTCGGGTCGAGGTGCGGGTGCAGTAAGTTCGCAGCACCGGCCCGGGCTCCGGGAGCCTTCATCCTGATCGGGATCCTCGCTGGGCGAAGAAGTGCTTGCATTTAATTAGACGAGCGGTCTAATATTGACCCATGGAAGCACAGCAAACCCCAGTCCGCCGACGCGGCCGCCCCCCCAAGCGGCCCGAACAGTCCCTGGAAACGCGGGAACTGCTGGTGCGTGCCGGGCTCGAGGCGCTGACCGAGAAGGGCTTTTCGTCCACGGGAATCGACGAGGTGCTCAAGCGGGTGGGCGTGCCGAAGGGCTCGTTCTATCACTACTTCGACAGCAAGGAAGCCTTCGGGGCAGAGTTGATCGAGCGGTACGCGCGCTACTTTGCCCACAAGCTGGAGCGCCACTTCGGTGATGCGTCGATGCGGCCACTCGATCGCCTGTGGGCCTTCGTCGAAGACGCGCGGGCAGGCATGAAGCGACACGATTTCCGCCGCGGCTGCCTGATCGGCAACCTCGGTCAGGAGATGGCCGCGTTACCGGAAAGTTATCGGGCGCGTCTCAACGCGGTGTTTCACGACTGGGAGCAGCGCTTCGCGCGCTGCCTCGAAGCAGCACAGCAGCAGGGGGAGATTCCCCGTTCCGTGGACTGCGAGCAGGCGGCCGTCTTTTTCTGGATCGGTTGGGAGGGTGCGGTGTTGCGGGCGAAGCTCGAACGCAGTGACAAAGCCCTCGAGCTCTTTGCCCGCGGTTTTTTCGCCGGGCTGAAGAAGGCCTAATTTTTTTCATTTTTAGTAGACGATCAGTCTAAAACAGGAGGAGCGAAGCATGTTCAAGGGCATTCTGATTGAGAAGGACGACGCCGGTTACCGTGCCGCCATCAAGGACATCAACGAGGCACAGTTGCCCGATGGCGACGTCACGGTTCGCGTCAGCCACTCGACGCTCAACTACAAGGACGGCCTTGCAATAACCGGCAAGGGGCCCGTGGTTCGCCGCTTCCCGATGGTTCCGGGCATCGACCTCGTGGGCGCCGTCGAATCGAGCAGCCACCCCGACTACAAGCCCGGCGACCAGGTGGTCCTCAATGGCTGGGGCGTCGGCGAAGTGCATTGGGGCGGACTCGCACAGAAGGCGCGCCTCAAGGGCGACTGGCTGGTGCCGCTGCCCGAGCGGTTCTCTCCCCAGCAGGCGATGGCGATCGGCACCGCCGGCTACACCGCCATGCTCTGCGTGCTCGCGCTGGAGCGCCATGGCGTGACCCCAGCCCACGGCGAGATCCTCGTCACCGGCGCCGCAGGCGGGGTCGGCAGCGTGGCGATCGCGGTGCTGGCGAAGCTCGGCTACACCGTCGTCGCGGTCAGCGGTCGCACCGAGGAGGCCGACTACCTCAAGCGCCTGGGCGCCTCCGAAGTGCTCGGTCGCGCGGAGTTCGCGGCGCCGGGCAAGCCGCTTGGCAAGGAACGCTGGGCGGGGGCGGTCGATGTCGTCGGCAGCCATACCCTCGCGAACGTCTGCGCCACCACCAAGTACCGGGGCGTCGTCACCGCTTGCGGGCTTGCCGGCGGAATGGACTTCCCGGCCACGGTTGCGCCCTTCATTCTGCGCGGCGTCACGCTCGCCGGCATCGACAGCGTGATGTGCCCGCGTGCCGAGCGCCTCGAGGCCTGGCGCCGCCTCGGCGCCGACCTCGACATCTCCAAGCTCGAGACGATCAGCACCGAGATTTCGTTGGCCGACGCGATCCCCGCGGCATCGAAGCTGATCAATGGCGAGATCCGCGGCCGCGTGATCGTGGACGTCAATCGCTGAACCAGGTGAGCCAGGGTGACCGGCCGTCTCGCGCGGCCGATCACCCATTTCACCGGAGGAGCAGCGCCTGGTCGACCAGTTCTGGGAAGAATCACTGACATATCTCGGTCAGTACTTGCGGGCCTTGGAAACCCCGACGGGCGAGTGCAAGGATTCCGCAGAGGCGACGATTCAAACGTATGACGCGGCGACCGGCCCTTGCTGACGGACTACTACCGCAAGCTGGGCGGCGAGATCGGCGCAGCAGGCCTGGAGCTCAATGAGAACTTCGTCGCCGTGACGTCCCGCACCGATACCAGCGTGCACTGGAGCCGCGACGTGAGCATCAAGGGGCTGCCGACGCTGTGGTCCTCGGTCGGCTGGATCCCGTTCTATGCGGAGAACCCGGATGCCGGCGCCGACCGCTTCCGCGGCGGCTATCTCTACGCCGAGCTGATGGGACCGTGGGGCAACCTGCGCATCAAGCAGATCGATGGCGAGACGGTTGGGGCAGAGATCGGCATGACGGTGCAGCTGTTCAATACCTCGTACCCCTTCCACTATCACCACCCGCAGGAAATCTACATGACACTGACCAAGCCTCAGTGCATCGACCAGAACAAGTACATGGTCATGCACTGGGACAGCCACGAGTTCGACCACGAGCGTCGCGCCGATGGATGGACGGTGAACATCGACGGCTCGGATGGACGCTGGAAGAAATGGTTCGCCAACCAGGACCCGAGCCACGAGTGGCTGACCTACTTCGAGCGCAACGCGATTCACGCCTTCCACGCGAAGGAAGGCTGCAATCAGACGATCGAGAACTCGGGACTGGTCACGGTGTGGGCACGCTCCACTGCGCAGGACAACGAACAGTCGACGCGGCTCTGCAAGTCACCAGGCGGAGGCAAGGTCATGCAACCCGACGACACGGCGGTATGCGAACTGCGCGACTGGAAACCCTGATTCAGCTGACGGTTGGGCGGTACCGAGAATACAAAACCGCCCAACCGCGCGCGAATTGCAGGCTCAGGTCTTTCACTCGCCCGCTCCGCCGGGCAGCCGGGAAAAGCCGCTAACGGCGGGCGGGTCAAATGCGGGAAATCACGACGCCTTCACCCGACGGTATAGCCACCATCCACGACGATCTCCTGCCCGAAGATGTTCTTTGCAGCATCCGAGGCCAGGAACACCGAAAGCTCGGCAATATCCTCCGGCTGACCGAATGCGCCGGGCATGAGCCGGGAATTGATCTTCTCCGCGACCGCACCCAGGACCTCGGGCGGCAGTCCGACCGTTCCCCACAGCGGCGTGCCGATCGGGCCCGGTGCGATGGAATTGACCCGGATGCCCTGGGGTGCGAGCTCTGCGGCCAGGGTCTGGGAGAGGGACTTCAGCGCCGCCTTGCTGGCACTGTAGATGGCCAGACCGGGAAAGCCGACCTGGGTGAGGAAGGTGGTGATGAACTGGATCGATCCGCCCTTGCGGATGTGGGGCACGAACAGGCGCGCGGTTTCCGCCGCGCCGAAGAGATTGACCGAGAACTGGGTGTTGAAGGCTTCGGCGGTGCTGTCCTCGAAAGACACGACGCGCGCAATACCGGCGTTCGGGACGACGACATCCACGCCGCCATGGGCGCGGACGGCTTCATCGACCAGGCGCTTCAGGTCTTCGGGCTTCGTCACATCGCCCGCCACCGCCTTGACCTCGCCGGAAAAGCTCGCCTCCAGCGCCTTCAGGCTGTCGAGATTGCGCGCAAACGCGACGACCCGGGCGCCCTCTTCCACGTATTTCTCGACGATCGATTTTCCGATCCCGCTGCTGGCGCCGGTGACGACTGCGACCTTGCCTTCAAGCTTTCTTGCCATGTCTCGCTCCTGAAATGATCCCGAGCCCGGGGTCGTGGAAGCGTGTTTGAAACGAAAGCAATTCTCGTTGACGCTGATCAAGACGGTCCGGCGCCGCAGGCTCAGGGCACCAGCCTCAGGCCGACGAACAGGGTGAGCAGGGCCAGCGCCATGCAGCCCCCCGCCCACCAGCCCGCGCCCCGCGCGGTCCTGGCGAAGAACCCGAGCGGCGCGAGCCCGACGAAGATCATCGTCACGCCAAAGTGCACCGCATCGCCGTCGAACAGCGGCCCGGCCATGCCGAAGCGCGTCGAACGCGCCGGCGCGTACGCCGTGACGACCGCCAGCACCCCCAGGGCCACGACCGTCAGGCTGATGAGGGCAAAGAGAAAGCGCGCGAGCGGATCGGGCCGTCGCTTGTCGGTCGTCTGCTGATCAGGCATCGCCACAGCACCCCGGTTTGCGCCCACCCGGCGCGGCCGCTGCGTCGCTGACACGGCTCAGGGACGCGGTGTCACCGACCGGCACATTGGAGCCAGTTGATGATCGACACAATGGAGCCAACGCGTGATCGGCACCTAGAGGCCAGGCCGTGATCGGTATCAAGCAGTAGCTCCACGTCACGATCAAGTGAAAGTTCTCGAACTGGGTGACCGGCCCAGATCTAGACAACATCGGTCAGCAATCTGGTGGAAGGTTGGCTTCTCGCAGTTATTGATGTGAAACTCGCAGGGGCTATCCCCCAAACACCAACGGTTCCGGGACCTCAAAGCGCACATCGCCGTTGAAGATCACCTGCCAGCCGCGCTCATTGCGGGTAAAGGTCATTGGTGGTGACACATCCGCCGCCACCGGTTCGCCCTTGATGAACAGGATGCGGAGTTTCGCGGGCTGCTTGCTGTCGTTGGTCCAGCGCAACTCCACGGTGGCCGTGCCGTCATACCCGCGCCTGATCACCCATACCTCGCATTCGCGCGCAGCTGAGTAGGCGGGTTCGCAGGGCGCCGTCGTGCGTGCATGGAAGGGCGTGCCGGGAATGACCGCATCCACCTTGGCCGAAACAGGCTTCAGCGGCTTGCCCGTAATGGCGACCGAGAGCTTGAAATTGCTGGTCTCGTTGCGCCGGGCCGCCGAGCGCATCAGGAACACGCGGATCGTGTAGAGCCCGTCATCCGGCAGCAGGCCCGAGAAACGGTTGCCGTTCAACTCGCCGATGGCCATCGCCGCGTCATTGGATCCCGGCGGCAGAAGGTTGAAATAATTGGCACCGTTGCTGCCCGTCAGGCTCACGTTCAAGGTCTGCCCGGCGCCGGCACGTAACCGATAGTCGATGTAACGGCGCCCCTCGATGCTGCCGGTAATCACGATACTGCTCTTGCCCTTGGGAAACTGCACGGCGCTGACGGTGCGGTCGGCATCGGTGGCTACGGCCGTCGCGGAGGCAAACGCCATCAGCAACAGCAGAAGAAAGCGGATCATCGGATCGTTTCCTTACTTGTAATGGGCGCCCACTCGTAGATGCCGCCATCGGCCATCAATGACAGAAACAGCTTGCCGTCCTTGAGCAAGTAGCCACGCACATGGGGCAAGTCGCGCGCAACGCGCTCGTCCAGGTGCGGTGGCGGGCAGCGCGCGCGGGTGGCGGCGATGGGGCCGAACTGGATTGACCCGGAACGACCGTCGCTTGCCGCCGTAGCATCGTAACGCCCCATGCCGCGGTTGCAATCCAGTCGCAGGTTGGCTTGCCCATCGGAGCCAAACTGCAAGGTGAACCGCTCGGGCGCGTTGATCTTCGTCGTGCCTTGGGTGTCGTCCATCGACTGGATCGCCACCAGTTGCCATGCAGTTCCGCCCAGGCCGAGGCCGAGCGGCTGTGGCCCCGATGAGGCGCAGCCGGCAAGGAGGAGTATCGCGAGGGCTGACCGTCCGATGCGCATATGGCGGCCGTAACCCCAGCGCCGACTTTTCAATTCCGGCGCAGAGCGGCATCTGCGGGCGTCAGGGGCCCGGTCTTTCATTGACTCACTCCTAGCCGTCTGTATCCGACCCGGAGCCGCCTGATGACATTCTCAAGCGCGACGGCAGCATGCAGGTCGTCAAGCTGCCGCCCATGTGGACTTTTGAAACTACCCGATCTGCATTGATTCAAATACGCAATTCTTGCAAGACTTCGGGGTGAGCAACGGCAACACGGAGCAGCGTCTTGGCGGCACCCGTGGGCGAGCGACGACCCTGCTCCCACTCCTGGAGCGTTCTGGAGGACACGCCAAGGAGCTCCGCAAAGGCTTGCTGAGACAAACCCGTCTTTGCGCGAGCCTGAGCTGCTTCGGGCAACTCGACACGCGTGGTGCGCACGGCCTCGCCACGTCTCATTTGCTTGACGGACTCAAGCAAATCCTGCTGGAACTTTTCGATCTCAGAGGGCATCTTCGACTCCTTGCTTCAACTCCGCCAAGAAGGACGTGGGGAGATTGTCGAACTTGGCTTTCTTGTAGACGATCAACAACCAAATGGTCTCGGTGTTCGCGTTGAAGTAGATGACCCTGGCACCGCCGCGTTTTCCTTGTCCCGCAGATGTCCAACGCACCTTACGGCAGCCGCCACTTCCCCGGATGACGTCACCGGCTTCTGGATTGGCCGCGATCCAGTTGATGAACTCAACGCGCTCGACTTCCGACCAGACTTCGCTGGCATAGCGTTGGAAGATAGCGGTTTCAGCAACTGTTCTCACCCGCGCAATGTACGTCAATGACGTATATTGCGCAAGCGGTGAAGGCGGATTTGTCGAGAGGAAGTGCCGGCCACAACTGGAATCCGGATGCCCAGAGTGAAGACAGTGGGCCGTGCAAAATGGCGATCAGCGCAGACCGAGTACTTGTCGAAGGCCGATGACCAGTCCCAGATCGGTTACCCGCCGTTCGCGTTGGAGGAAATTTCTCAGCCGCTATGTCTCCTGATTGCCGAATGTGTGAGTTCGCGTTGAACGCCCCCACCCACTACCGTTGGTTGAACGCCCGAACATAGCGCACTTAACTTGTCCCACTCGGCGCGCCCCTGATTCCGGGCACCGGTGCAATGTGCAAAGCTTCGCCCCGCCGCCGCGATTCCATGGCGGCGCCCAGGCATCCCGCACGGACCGCAAGCATGACCACACTGACCCCCGCCCAGCGCCGCGCCACCTGCATCCACGAAGCCGGCCACGCGGTGGCGTTCGCGCTGGGCGGCGTGTCGGTCTATCGGCTGGAAGTGGCGGACGAAGGCGCCGAGGCCTGGCGCACCGACATCCGCAACGGACGCATGTGCACCGGCCTGTGGGGACTGTGCGAGAAGGCGGACCTGGTGCTGCCGCGGCAATTCCTGCGCTGGCTGATGAACGAGGGCTGCCTGCACCCGGACGGCCGGGGCCACCCGCAGTTGTTGCAGCGCCCCGAGGGGCGGGCGCAGGTGGAAGGCTTCAGCGCGCGGCTGCAGCGCGAGATCCGCGCGCAGATGGTGGGCCTGATGGCCGGGCCGGCGGCCGAGCAGATCTTCACGGGCGAGGCGGTGCGCCTGTGCCCGGCGGGCGAGTTCGATGAAGTGCGGCAGGCCGAGGATCTGTCCTGGCTGCTGCCGGCGCGCGATGCGTTCGACCACGCGGCCGCGCTGACGGTGCTCACCTTGCGGCGGCCGGATGTATGGGCCGTGGTCGAGCGCGTGGCGCACGAACTCGAGCGCGCGGGCACGCTCACCCAGGGCCTGCGCGGGCTGCTGCCCACCGCCTTGCCCGACTGGCCGCCCGGCGGCGCAGCGGTTTAGCGCAGCGGCGCGAGGCCTCGCCTACCGCCCCACCCAGCCGCCACAGACCGGAAACACCTGGCCAACGAAGCAGTCCGCCGCGCTGCTGCACAGGTAGGCGGCAAACAGCGCATCCTCGCGCGCCGACACCAGCCGGCCCAGCGGCACTTCGCGCGCCAGCCGCTCCTGGAAGCGCGGGTTGGCCTGCACCTCGGGCGGGAAGTAGGTCGGGTTGTCGACGAAGTTCTGCGCGACCGCATTGACCTGCACGTTGTGCGCCGCCAGCTCCACGCCGATGGCCTGCACATAGGCCAGTTGCGCGCCGCGCGCGGCGCTGTAGGTGGAGGCGCGCTTCATGCCGCGCAGGGCCGACGCGCTGCCCATCACCAGGATCTTGCCGGCGCGGCGCTCGACCATGGCGGGCGCGACGGCGCGGACCAGGCGCGGCAGCGGGTCGACCAGCGCGGCGAAGACGTCGCGCCATTCGGCCTCGGCGACCTCGAGCGCCGCGGTCGATGGGGCCGTGATGGCGAGGTTGGCGACGAGGACGTCGATGCGCCCGGCCGCGTGGACGATGCGCTCGGCGGCATCGGCCTCGACGAGCTCATCGGCGCTGGCGATCACCTCTGCGCCCTGCTCCGCGAAGACCTCGCACAGCACGGGGCCCATGAAGGCGGTCGCCTGGGTGATGAGGACGCGCTTGCCGGCCAGTGCGTTTTCCATGATCCGTTCCCTCGCATGTTTGCAGCGCGCGCGAATGCAGGCTGCGTTCCCTTACTTATAGCAAGCGGGCGCGCCCTCGGCTGGCGATCGCGGCGCGCGCGGTGGCGAAGCGGCGGACACGCTGGCGGGTCGGGCTTCCGGCTCAGGGCAGCGTGCTGACGAAGGCTCTGACCATGGCGATGACTTCGGCCTCACGCTCGCGATGCGGCACATGCCGCGTATCGGGCATGAGCGCCAGCCGCGCCGTGCCGCCGCCGAGTTCGGCGATCAGCCTGGGATGCGCGGACGAGCCGTATTCGTCGTCGATGCCGTGAATGACCAGCGTCGGACACGCGACCTGCGGCAGCACGGAGCGCAGGGACCAGCTCGCAAACGCCGGGGCCAGCCAGGATTCGATCCAGGCGTCGAGCACCCAGCGCGCCTTGTCGCCGTGGTAGCGCTTGAGCCGATCGACCTGGCCGGGGTCCTTGAACAGTTCGCGTGCATCCTCGAGCCCCTCGACGGTGCGGTCCTCGACGAAGGCCTGGGCGGATTCGGTGATCAGGGCGACGCAGGCCGCGCCGTGGTGCGCGGCGCAATTCACCGCCATGCCACCGCCCACGCTGTGGCCGAAGACGATGAAGCGCGCGATGCCGAGCTGGCGGAGCACGGCGGCGAAGTCGCCTTCGGCCTCGCGGGCGATGAAGTCCAGGGCCAGCGTGCCCGGATGCGCGTCGGACTTGCCGAAGCCGAGGCGGTCGTAGGCGACCACCTGGCGGCCGGTGGCCTTGCACAGCGCCGCGGGAAACCCGCGCCACAGCTCGACGCTGCCGAGCGAGTCGTGCAGCAGCACGATGGGTGCCAGGTGCGAGGGCACCTCGGGCGACCAGGTGCGGACGAACAGACGGCCGTGCTGGCCATCGACCGCGGTGTCCTGGCTCGTGGTGTGTTGGTGTCTCGTGCTCATTTCAGGAGATTCGGAGGGTAGTCAGGGCGGAGGCTCGGCGCGATTGCCTTCGTCCATGCGGCGGATCGCCTCGCCGCCCTGCTGCGCGAGCGCGGCGAGGCGGTCGATCTGGGCGTCGAGCCTGGGCAGGGCCTCGCGGCGGTAGCGCGACAGGTCGTCAATGGCGCCGATCACGTCGGCGAAGGCCTGCTCCAGCTGGCCCATGTCGAGCATGGTCGAGGCGGCACGCTTCTGGATGTCCACGCCCTGCGTGCGCAGCGCCTGGGCGGTGCCGGCGATGAGTGCCGAGGTCGTGTCGTTGAGCGCGGCGACGCGGTCGAGCACCAGGCGCTGGTTGGCCAGACCGAGCGCCACGGTGACCGCGACGTTGAGCGCCGACACCGTGACGTTGATGGCGCGGTCCACGCCGCGGATCAGCTCGCGGTTGTTGCGGATGACGACCTCGAGCGCGAGCACGCCCTGCTGGCTCACCGCCACCTGTTGCTGCAGGTCGACGATGCGCTGGCGCAGCGGGAAGAGGAGCTCCTCCTCGACGAAGGCGCGCCGCGGCGCGGGCAGGCTGGCGGAGGCGGCCTCGCGGGCCAGCCGCCGGTCGATCATGCGCCCGAGTTCGACCTGGCGTTCGAGCTGGGCGAGGATGGCGCGCAGCGACTGCTGGTCGTCGGCGAGGGTGAGGTTGTCGCGGCGCAGCATGTCGGCGCCGCCCTGCAGGTCGCCGATGATGGCGTCGAGCGCGTCCTGCGCCTTCTCGTACTTCTGGAAGTAGCGCTGCATCGGCTTGCCGACGCCGGGGATGAAGGACAGCGCGCGCGACAGGCCCTCGCCGCTCAGCTTCTGGCGCGCGGGGTCGAGGTCCTGCATCTTGTCGCGCAGCGCGATCAGCGCCTGCGCCACCGGACCGCCCTCGTCGCCCTGATGGGCGAGCTTGCGGATCGGCGCCTGCAGCATCTCGCTGCGCCAGGCGGCCTGGCGCTGCAGCTCGATGCCCATGGTGTCGACCGCCTCGCGCTGGCGGTGGAGCTCGGCTTCGCCGGCGGCGAGCGCGTCGCGCACGAAGGCGTCGGCGGTGGCGGCGAGCTCGGGATCTTCGGGCGCCTCCGCGGGCTGGGGCGGAACCGCCTCGCGCGCGATGTCCTCGATCGGGGGCAATGAAAGGCCCGTGCGCGCTCCCCCGCCCGGGGGCTGGCCACCGCCGCCCTGCTCGCCCACGGGTGCCTGCAACAGCGGATGAAGAAGGGACAGCAGCGGCAGACTCATCGCGAAACTCCTCGGATCACGGCTGGCGGCCGTACAGACCGGCGCGCTCGGCGAAACGGCGCAGTTCCTGCAGCGCCTGCTCCATGTTGCCGGCGGCGGCACCCTGGCCGCGGCCGGTGTCGATGCGGGCGACGGCGACCGCGACGTCGTCGAGCGCGGTGAGCGCGGCCTCGTTGCCGGCGGCGATCTCGGCCAGCCGGCGCTCGGTCTCGTCGGCGATCGCCAGGCGGCGGCGCAGCGCCTCGCGCTCGGTGGGGTTGAGGCGCGCGGCCTCGCGCTCGAGCCGTTCGCGCACGAAGTCGGCGTCCAGGCCAGCGCTGCCGTGCACCAGCTCGACCATCGCCCCCAGCCCGGCGGTGGCCTCGCGGCCGACCTCGCCGACCAGGCCGCGGGCGCGCTCGTAGGTGACTTCGCGCACGTCGAACTTGTCGTCGAGCACGTCGAGCGCGCGGTGGTAGCGGGTGAACAGGCGGTCGGCCTGCACGGCAAGGTCGGGCCGACGCAGTTCGACCAACTCGCGCTTGACCTCCCACAGCTGCATGACCACGGTGTCGGCGCCGGTGGGGGCGAAGTCCGGGTCCAGGGTCAGGAGGTCACGCTCGCGGCGCGCGTTGGCGACGTCGTGGCGCTGGCGTTCGCGGGCGGCGGCGCGATCGCGTCCGGCGCGCGCGGCCCGCCAGCGCCGCCAGCGTCTTTCGATGAAGAGCTCCACCGGCACCGCGGCCAGCCCGGCCAGCCAGCCGCCGAGGCTGGCGCCGAAGCCGCCCCACAGCGAGGTGAGGAAGAGCAGCATCGCCACCGCGGGCATCGCCACCGCATAGCGCAGGATCACCTGCCAGCGCGAGGCCACCTCCTCGGGCACGACCAGCCGCGGGTCGTACAGCCCGGCCATGAACCAGGGCATGAACGACACCAGCAGTCCGAAAGCGAGCCCTTGCAGGAAGTCGAACATCGAGGCCTCAGCGTGCGTTGTCGGCGCGGGAAATAGGGGACAGTCCCCGATTCCCCGCGCCGCAGGTCCCCGTGGGAGCGGGCTTGCCCGCGAATGCAGCCGCGCCACAAGAGGCATCCGCCATTCGCGGGCAAGCCCGCTCCCACGGGGGCTGCTCAAGCAGGCGCTGCGTCAATCCCTTCACACCCGCAGTCCCATTCCCGCATGCCGCTTAGGTGGCGCCGAGCGCCGGGTTGAGCGTGTAGGTGCCGGTGAGCCGGGCCTCGGCGAGCACGTGGCCGGCGATCGCGGCCCGCACGTCCTGCCCGGTGAAGCGGCCTTCCACGGCGCAGCGCGGCACATCCAGCGCATACAGCGTGAACACGTAGTGGTGGATGATCTCGTCGTTCCACGGCGGGCAGGGGCCGTCGTAGCCGTGGTAGTCACCCTTCATCGCATCGTCGCCGGCGAACCAGGCGGTGTAGTCATTGACGCCGTGGCGGGCACCGAGCGCGGTCTCCGGGCCGGGCTTGCCGCCGGGGGTGACCTCGCCGGAGAAGTGGCCGGCGTCGATCGCGCGCAGCTCGGCGGGCAGGTCCACCACCACCCAGTGGAAGAAATCCACCCGCGGCAGGCTGGCCGGCACCGTGCGGCCTTCCTGGTTCACATCGTCGCCCCGGCTCGGCACGTCCGGGTCATGGCAGATGAGCGCGAAGGACTTCGTGCCGGCGGGCGCGTCGGACCACGCCAGCTGCGGGTTGCGGTTGGCGCCGAGGCAGACGTGGCCTTCGGCGGCCGGTATGCAGAAGGCGAATTCGCCCGGGATGCGGGCGCCGTCGGCGAAGCTCTGGCTGGTGAGTTTCAAGGCATTCTCCTCGCAAGTTGAAGTGAACACTGGGTCGTCGTGCTGCGGTGCTCGGTTGGCCACGGCCTGCGCGCGCTCAGGGCGTCTCGCACAGGCAGTGCAGATACAGGTGGCGCGGATCGTTCCAGCGCAACAGGTCGGCGGTGGAACGCTGCACCTCGCCCACCAGGCCGGCCAGCGGCCCCCTCGCCACACCGGTCCCGGCCAGATCGAGCCCGAAATCCTCGCCCGCACGCAGCAGCCGGCGCAGCAGGCGCTGCTCGAAGGACTCCACCGCCGCCGGCCATATCAGCTGGTAGTCGGTGAGCCCGGCGCGTGCTGCCGCGGCCGCGACCGCCTCCTGCAGGCCGCCGAGCTTGTCGACCAGGCCCAGCCCGCTGGCCGCCTCGCCTGTCCACACGCGACCGCGGGCCACGGCATCGACCTCGGCCGTGCTCATGTTGCGCGCCTTGGCGACGACCTCGAGGAAGCGCCGGTAGCCGTGTTCGATGCTGAGCTGCATGGCCTCGGCCGCGGCGGGATCGAGCGGGCGGCGCGGATCGAGCGCGCCGGCAAGCGGTGCCGTGGTCACGCCATCGACGCCGATGCCCAGCCGGCGCAGCGGTTCGGAGAACTCCGGGAACAGGCCGAAGATGCCGATCGAGCCGGTGAGCGTCGCCGGCGCGGCCCAGATCTCGTCGGCACCGGAGGCGATCCAGTATCCCCCCGAGGCCGCAACCGAGCTCATCGAGGCGACCACCGGCTTGCCTGCCTGCCGGGTGAGCTCGAGCTCGCGGCGGATCAGCTCGGAGGCCCAGGCGCTGCCGCCGGGGCTGTCGATGCGCAGCACCACCGCCTTGATGCTGTCGTTCTCGCGCGCCTCGCGGATCAGGCGTGCGAAGGTGTCGCCGGCGACCACGCCAGCGGGCTCCGCGCCATCGACGATGGTGCCCTGGGCGACGATCACCGCCACGCTGGCGGGCGCGGCGCTCTTCTGCGCCTCGACCACGGCAAGGTACTGCCCGACCTCGATGCGGCGCGGCTCCTCGCCCTCGGCGCTCTGGCCGACCGCCTCGAGCAGGCGCTGGCGCCATTCGTCGCGGGTGCTGAAGCGGTCCACCAGCCCGGCATCGAGCGCGGCCTTGGCCGCGTCTCCGCCCGCGCGGGCCAGCGCACCGGCAATGTCGTTCACATGGGCGTCGACCGCTTCCGGCGTGAGCTTGCGGCTTACGGCGATGTCGTCGCGCATGATCCGCCACAGGCCGTCGAGGAGATCGCGCGTGGATTCGCGGTCCTCGTCCGACATGTCGGTGCGGGTGAAGGGCTCGGAGAACGACTTGTACTCGCCGACGCGGAACACATGGACCTTGACCCCGAGCTTGTCGAGCGCGTCCTTGAAGTAGCTGCCGTAGCGCGCCAGGCCGCGCAGCAGCACGAAGCCGTCCGGCGACACATGCAGCTCGTCGGCGACCGAGGCGAGGTAGTACTGCGACTGGGTGAAGCGTTCGCCGCGTGCGAGCACGGGCTTGCCCGAGGCCTTGAAGTCGGCGATCGCGGCACGCAGCTCGGCGAGCTTGGACAGGCCGCCGCCGACCAGCTCATCGGTCTCGATCACCAGCGCGCTGATGCGCGCGTCGTCGCGCGCGCTGCGCACCGCTTCGACCAGGTCGGCCAGTCGCATCTGCCCCGCAGGCGCACCGCCCGCGCGCAGCAGGGCAAGCGGCGGCTCGAGCTCGGCCTGCTCGACGATCGTCCCCACCGGCCGCAGCACCAGCGCGGAGCCCTGCGGCACCTCGGGCTCGGGGTGGAAGAAGAACGCCACCAGCACGCCCAGCCCGAAGATCAGCAGCGCATAGAAGGCACCGCGCACGACCAGGTCGAGCAGGCGCACGAACATGCGCAGCACGTTGTAGATGAAGCGGAACAGGCCTCGTATCACGCCGCGGTTTCCTCGTCAGAAGAGCGTTTTCATGCGGGACGGCGGCGGAACACCAGGTCCCACACGCCATGACCCAGCTTCAGACCACGGTTTTCGAATTTCGTCAGCGGCCGATAGTCGGGACGCGGCGCGAAACCGTCGGCAGTGTTCTGCAGCGCCGGCTCGGCGGACAGGATTTCCAGCATCCAGTGCGCGTAGTCTTCCCAGTCGGTGGCGCAGTGAAGGTAGCCGCCGGGGGCGAGCTTCTGCGCCACCAGGGCGACGAAATCCGCCTGCACGATGCGCCGCTTGAAGTGGCGCTTCTTGCGCCACGGGTCGGGGAAGAACAGATGCACGCCGGCGAGCGCGCCGTCGGCGATCATGTCGCGCATGACCTCGACGGCGTCGTGCTGCATGATCCGCAGGTTGGTCAGATTGCCCTCGGCGATCAGCTTGCACAGCGCGCCGACGCCCGGCGTGTGCACCTCGATGCCGAGGAAGTCGTGGTCGGGCATCGCCGTGGCGATCTTCGCCGTGGTCTCGCCCATGCCGAAACCGATCTCGAGGATCTTCGGCGCCTTACGGCCGAAGGCGGCGTCGAGGTCGAGCGGCGCAACGCGGTAGTCGATGCCGATCTTCGGCAGCATGTCGTCGAGGTAGCGCTGCTGGGCCTCGGACATGCGGCCCTGGCGCAGCACGAAGCTGCGGATGCTGCGGCTGGAGAAGCGGTGTTCCGGGCTGTCGCGGCCGATGATCTCGACCTGCGCGTTCTGCGTCTCGCTCATGAACCGATCAGCCCCTGCGTCGGCGAGCTCGGGTCGGCCGAGTAGAACTTGCGCGGCATACGCCCGGCGAGGAAGGCCTCGCGCCCGGCCTCGACCGCCTTCTTCATCGCGCTCGCCATCAGCACCGGCCTGGCGGCGCCGGCGATCGCGGTGTTCATGAGCACCGCAGCGCAGCCGAGCTCCATGGCGATGGCGGCGTCGGAGGCCGTCCCGACGCCCGCATCGACCACCACCGGCACCTTGGCGTTGTCGATGATCAGGCGCAGATTCCACGGGTTGAGGATGCCCATGCCGGAGCCGATCAGCGAGGCCAGCGGCATGATCGCGCAGCAGCCGATGTCTTCGAGCATCTTCGCCTGGATGGGGTCGTCGGCGCAGTAGACCATGACGTCGAAGCCGTCCTTCACCAGCGTCTCGGCGGCCTTGAGCGTCTCGGGCATGTTGGGGAACAGGTTCTTCGGGTCGCCGAGCACCTCGAGCTTGACCAGCGCGTGCCCATCGAGCAGCTCGCGCGCCAGGCGCAGCGTGCGCACCGCGTCGTCGGCGGTGTAGCAGCCGGCGGTATTGGGCAGGATGGTGAATCTTTCCGGCGGCAGCACGTCGAGCAGGTTGGGTTCGCCCGGGTTCTGGCCGATGTTGGTGCGGCGGATGGCGACGGTGACGATCTCGGCGCCGCTGGCGTCGATGGCTTCGCGGGTCTCGGCGAAGTCCTTGTACTTGCCGGTGCCGACGAGCAGTCGGGAGTGATAGGCCTTGCCGGCGATGACCAGGGGGTCGTTCATGTTGGGGACCTGTGAGGGTTTGTCTGAAGAGTGAATATGGCCGGGCGCAGATCAATGGGAGACAGCGCGCTTTGGGAGCGACGCCCTGTGGGAGCGGGCTTGCCCGCGAACATCGCAGGCTGAGGCGCTGCATTCGCGGGCAAGCCCGCTCCCACAGAAACTGCTCCCACAGAAACCGCGCGCACGGGACCTGCCTCCAAGCAGAAGTATCAACCGCCTCCGACTGCGACGACGATTTCGAGCGTGTCGCCGTCGGCGAGTTTCACCTCGGCGTGGCGGGCCTTGGGCACGATCTCGCCGTTGCGTTCGACCGCCAGGCGCTTGCCGGCGAGGCCGCGCGCCTCGAGCAGCGCATGCACGGTGAGATCGGATGCCAGCGTCTCGGGCTGGCCATTGAGAATGACCTGGATCATGGCGTTCGGGGGTGTCGGGAAGCGAAAAATGGTATCACGCCGGCGGGTTTGACTTTTCGCCGGCCCGGCGCTAACTTCCAGCCACCTAGCGCCGATTTGATCAACAGCTTGCGGGCGCTCAACAAATACGGCTAAAGCGAGGGCACCCAGTCCGCGTTTGCAGCCGGCTGGGTTTTTTGTTTTGCACATGACGAAAATGATCGCACCCCAATCGGTCGGCGTGGTCGCGCCGCAGCGGGCCGAGTTCACCGAACCGCTGCCGTTGCGCAGTGGCGGCACGCTGGACGCCTACCACCTCGTCTTCGAAACCTACGGCACGCTCAACGCCGATCGCAGCAACGCAGTGCTGGTGTGCCACGCGCTGTCGGGCTCGCACCACGTCGCCGGCACCTACGCCGACGCCCCGCACAACGTCGGCTGGTGGGACAACCTGGTGGGCCCGGGCAAGCCGCTCGATACCCGCAGGTTCTTCGTCATCGGGGTGAACAACCTCGGCGGCTGCTACGGCTCCTCTGGCCCCAACCAGATCAACCCCGCCACCGGCAAGCTGTGGGGCGCCGACTTCCCCTTCGTCACCGTCGAGGACTGGGTCGAATCGCAGGCGCGCCTGGCCGACCGCCTCGGCATCCGGCGCTTCGCCGCGATCGTCGGCGGTTCGCTCGGCGGCATGCAGGCGATGTCGTGGGCGCTGCAGTATCCGGAGCGCGTCGGCCAGGTCGCGGTGATCGCCGCCGCACCCAAGCTCACCGCGCAGAACATCGCCTTCAACGAGGTCGCCCGCCAGGCCATCCTCACCGACCCCGAGTTCCACGGCGGCCACTACTACGAACACGGTGTGGTGCCGGCGCGCGGCCTCAAGCTGGCGCGCATGGTCGGCCACATCACCTACCTGTCCGACGACTCGATGGCGGAGAAATTCGGCCGCAGCCTGCGCCACGGCCGCAACACCTACAGCTACGACGTCGAGTTCGAGATCGAGTCCTACCTGCGCTACCAGGGCGACAAGTTCGCCGGCTACTTCGACGCCAACACCTACCTGCTGACCACCAAGGCGCTCGACTACTTCGACCCCGCCTTCGAGTACGGCGGCAACCTGCCGGCCGCGCTGGCGCGCGCCACGGCCGACTTCCTGGTGGTGTCCTTCACCACCGACTGGCGCTTCTCGCCCGAGCGCTCGCGCGAGATCGTCTACGCCCTGCTGCACAACCGCCGCAACGTCAGCTACGCGGAGATCGACTGCCCGGCTGGCCACGACTCCTTCCTGCTCGACGAGCCGCGCTACCACAAGCTGCTGTCGGCCTGGTTCGACCGCATCGAGGTATGAAATGACACAACCCCCACGCTCACTGCGTTCGCTGCCCCCCGAGGGGGCGTCAGTACGCTTGAGACGGCTCGGCGCATACTGATATGACCTCCTACCGCTACGACTATGAAGTGATCACCCAGTGGATCGAGCCCGGCGAGAAGGTGCTCGACCTCGGCTGCGGCGACGGCGCCCTGCTGCGCCACCTGATGGACGTGCGCCAGGTGCAGGGCTACGGCGTCGAGAACGACCCCGACAAGCTGCAGGCCAGCGTGGAGAACGGCATCAACGTGATCCAGATGGACCTGGAGAAGGGCCTGGTCGGCCTGGAGGACGGCTTCTTCGACCACGTCATCATGAGCCTGTCGCTGCAGGCCATGCACAACACCCAGGGCATCCTCGCCGAGATGCTGCGCGTGGGCCGCGAGGCCGTGGTGAGCTTCCCCAACTTCGGCTACTGGCGCCACCGCCAGAGCATCCTCAACGGCCGCATGCCGGTGTCGGAGAGCCTGCCGCACCAGTGGTACAACACGCCCAACGTGCGCTTCTTCACCATTGCCGACTTCGACGCGCTGTGCGAGATGAACGGCATCGCGGTGCGCGAGCGGCTTGCCTTCGACGAAGGCAAGCTGATGCTCGACGAGCCCAACTTCCTCGCCAGCGTGGCGGTGTACCGGCTCGGCCGCAACGGCTGAGGACGCGACCGGGCGCCGGGATCGACCGCGCCTCGGACCTGCGCCTATATTGTGAGAGGGGCGGACGCAGCGGGCGTTCGCCGGCTCGCGGAGGACGCGGCGATGGCCGCTGGCAACGAAGCGGTGCTGATCGCCACCGGCGCACTGCCCGGCCTGATCCTGGTCGCGGCGGTCCTGACCCTGCCGGTGTGCCTGGCCCTGCTCGCCCTTTACCGGCGCGCGGTGCTGCGCTCGATGGCGCGCACGGCCGCAGCATCCGGGCCGGGCGAAGGGCGGGCAGCCGAGCGCACGCCCCCTGCCCCACCTGCGCCCCTTCGTGGCGCGCCGATGCCCCAGCCCGCGCCGCTGCGCCTCGAGCGACTGTCACCGAGCGACATCGCCGCCGGTCCAGCCCCACTGCTTGGCACGATGGCGCGCTCGCTGCGCGCGGCGGTCCTGATCCAGGTGGCCGCCGGCCTCGCCTATGCCGTGGTGCTCAGCGGCGCGTGGATGCACTTCAGCTGGGCCGACGGCGGCTTCGTGCTCGCGCGCTTCCTGTGGCTGCTGTCCTGCTACGCCTGGCCCACCGCGCTCGCCGTGGGCTTGCTGGCGGCGACGACGACGCGTCAGCGCCTGGCGGTCGGCCTGGCCTACCTGGCGATGCTGTTCGCCTTCTCGGGCTGGGGCCTGGCGCGCAACCCGACCCTGTCCGCGCTCGAACTCGCGCAGTTCTGGGCGATCACCAACCTGCCCGCCACCCTGCTGCTGCTCGCCTTCCTGCATCGCCGCATCCGCGCGGTCGGGCCGCTGGTGCTTGCCTTCATGGTGGTGGCGGTCGCCGGCTCGCAACTGGCGGTCGGGCTGGCCGGACAGAGCGAGGCGACGCTGCGCCGGATCGTCGAACTCGGCAGCCTGCTCGGCCTTGGTGGGGCGCAGATCTTCTGGGGGCTGATGCTGGCCGGTGCGCTGCTCGCCGCGGTGATCGGCTGGCAGGCGCTGAAGTGGCTGGGCCGACGCCATGTCACCCGGCGCAGCAGCGACCAGATGCTGACGCTGGACGCCCTGTGGCTGCTGTTCGCCGTGGTGCAGACGCTGAGCTTCGCCTTCGAGGGTCTCGCCTGGCTCACGAGCGGAGCCATCGCTTTCGCGGCCTGGAAGCTGGTCACCACGGTGGGTTTCCGCCTCGCGGGGCTCGGCCGCGCGCAGGGTGCCGCGCCCAGCCTGCTGCTGCTGCGCGTGTTCGCCCTCGGGGCGCGCAGCGAACGCCTGTTCGACGGGCTCGGCAAGCGCTGGCTGCGCATCGGCAGCATCGACATGATCGCCGGCCCCGACCTCGTCACCACCGCGGTCGAGCCGCATGAATTCCTCGACTTCGTCGGCGGCCGGCTATCGCGTCAGTTCGTGCGCGACGAGCCCGACCTGGCGCGGCGATTCGCGGCGCGCGCGCTCGGACCCGACCCTGACGGACGCCATCGGGTGAACGAGTTCTTCTGCCACGACGACACCTGGCGTCCGACCATGCTGCGCCTGGCGCAGGCTGCCGACGTGGTGCTGATGGACTTGCGCGGGTTCGCGCCGCACAACCAGGGCTGCCGCTACGAGCTGCAGCAGCTGCTCGACCATGTCCCGCTCGAGCGCGTGCTGGTGCTGGTCGATGCCGATGCGCCCCGCGGCTTCATCGAGGAGACCGTCGCGTCGCTGTGGCAGGCAGCCCGGCCCGACTCGCCCAACCGCCATGCGTCGGAGCCGCGCCTGCGGCTGCTGGAAGACCAGGGCGAGGCGACGGTGGCACGGTTGACAGCGGCCCTCGCCGGCGCGCTCGGCCCGTCACGGCCGGTGCAGGGCTGAAGTCCTAGCCGACGACGAAAGACGCGACATCCACGCGCACGGCCGGGCGGTCGAGCGCGGCGGCGGTCATGAGCGCGAACTTCTTCGCCCATTCACCGCCCTGCTCGAAACGCCCCTCGCCGCCGTACTTGGCGACGTTGAGCACCATGTCGAGCACGAGCACCTTGCCCATCGGGTTGGAAGGCGTGCATTCGAGATCCTCGAACTCCTTGGCGAACCAGCTGCGCGCCTGATCCTTGGTGGTCGACACCACCTCGGCGTCGTGCAGAGAGAACTCATACTCGCGCTCACCGCCGAATACCACGGTCACGGTGTAGGACATGGAAAACTACCTCCTCGAATCGGGGATTTTGGCTTTGCCGGCATTGTTGGCGCAGAGACGGCCGGACGCAAGCAAAGTATCGAATTGTGTAAACCAGAGGGCCGCGGATGATCTGCGATAATGCGCGGCCCCGCAACGCCCCGCCTTCGATCGCCACGCCCGTCGCCCCACCCACCCCGCTGCCCGTCCGTTGTCCGCACCTTTGTCCCCCACCACTTCGTCCGCCCCGACCTCCGCCGCACGCGCCTGGCGCCTGTCGGCCATCCTGGTGCTCGGCTTCGCCTCGGGTCTGCCGCTGGCGCTGACCGGCCAGGCGATGCAGGCGTGGCTGACGGTCGACGGCGTGGATCTGGCGACCATCGGCTTCTTCGGCCTGGTGGGCGTGCCCTACACCTTCAAGTTCCTGTGGGCGCCGCTGATGGACCGCTTCGAGCCGCCCTGGCTGGGCCGCCGCCGCGGCTGGCTGGCGCTCACCCAGCTCGCACTGGCGGCGCTGCTGTGGTGGATGGCGAGCCTGTCGCCCACCGCGACGCCGGGCCTGTTCGCCGCCGCCGCGGTGGCGATCGCCTTCCTGTCGGCCTCGCAGGACGTGGTGGTCGACGCCTACCGCACCGACCTGCTGCCCGAAGAGGAGCGCGGCCTGGGCGCCTCGGTGCACGTCTTCGCCTACCGCCTGGCGATGATCCTGTCCGGCGGCATCGCGCTGATCTGGGCCGGGCAGTGGGCGTCTTGGCCGCGGGTCTACGAGACCATGGCGCTGATCATGGCGGGCTGCGGCGCGGTGTCGCTGCTGGCGCTGCCGCGGGTGTCGGCGGCGCTCAAGCCGCTCGCCTCCGACCCCAAGCGCGAACTGATCGGCTTTGCCGCGATGCTCGCCGGCGTCGCCGCCGGCTACTGGATCGCCCGCCAGGCGCTGATCCTGATCGGCCTCGATCCGAACGACGCCAACCGCTGGATCCAGCTCCTGTTCGTGATGGCCGAGATCGCGCTCGCATTGCCGCTGGCGTGGTGGGCGGCCAAGCGCGCCGGCTTCGAGACGCTCAACCGTTCGCTGTCGAGCTACTTCGCGCAGCAGGGCGCGGCCGCCTTCCTGGCGCTGATCATCCTCTACAAGCTCGGCGACGCCTTCGCCGGCAGCCTCACCACGCCCTTCCTGATCAAGGGCATGGGGTTTTCGCAGGAAGAGGTCGGCATCGCCAACAAGGTGATCGGCATCTGGCTCACCATCCTCGGCGCCTTCATCGGCGGGCTGATCATGACGCGGCTGGCGCTGTACCGCTCGCTGCTGCTGTTCGGCGTGCTGCAGCTGGTGTCGAACTTCGGCTTCTACCTGCTCGCCCAGCTCGGCAAGGGCGCCTGGGGCGCAGTGATGGTGCCGGCCTTCGACTGGGGCTTCGTCGCGCTCGATGCGCCGGCGGCGCTCGACCTGCTGCTGCTGACGGTGATCGCCGGCGAGAACATCAGCGGCGGCATGGGCACGGTGGCCTTCGTCGCGCTGTTGATGGGGCTGTGCAACCAGCACTTCACCGCCACCCACTACGCGCTGCTGTCGGCCTTCGCCGCGGTGGGGCGGATCTACGTCAGCCCGCTGTCGGGCGTGCTGTCGCAGAGCATCGGCTGGCCGGCCTTCTTCATCTTCTCGATCGTCGTCGCCGTGCCCGGCGTGGTGATGGTGTGGTGGCTGCGCGATGCGCTCGCGCGCCTCGGCCGACCGCAGACCGACGGCGCGGTGGACGACTGATGACGCGTATCGGCCCCAGCCCGCGTGGCGCGTTCGTCGCCGGCT
This sequence comes from Thauera sp. JM12B12, assembly GCF_039614725.1. Lineage (NCBI taxonomy): Bacteria > Pseudomonadati > Pseudomonadota > Betaproteobacteria > Rhodocyclales > Zoogloeaceae > Thauera > Thauera sp. JM12B12. Next base: position 4,145,407 of record NZ_CP154859.1, read on the forward strand.
GCCGCGCCGAGGCGCCGCGGGTCGCCGTGCCGGTGGCCTCGCGCACGCGCGACGTGCTCGCCAACATCGTCGCCGGCATGGCGGCGCTCCATCTCTTCAAGCTCGTGTTCTGACCGATGACCGCACAGACCCTGATCGACGCCGCCCGCGAACTGTCGGCCGCGGTGGACGCCCTGCCCTTCGGCGCCCCCGTCACCCACGTCTACAACCCGCTCGACTACGCCTGGGCGGTGCATCGGCGCTACCTGGAGACCTACGGGGCGGGGCGCAAGCGGGTGGTCTTCGTCGGCATGAACCCCGGCCCCTTCGGCATGGCGCAGATCGGCGTGCCCTTCGGCGAGATCGGCAGCGCGCGCGACTGGCTCGGCCTCGAGGGCCCGGTCGGCCAGCCCCGTGTCAGCAATCCGAAGCGGCCGGTGGAAGGCTTCGCCTGCGCGCGCTCGGAGGTCAGCGGCCAGCGCCTGTGGGGCCTGTTCCGCGCCCGCTTCGGCACGCCGGAGGCCTTCTTCGCCGGGCACTTCGTCGCCAACTACTGCCCGCTGGTGTTCTTCGAGGGCGGCCGCAACCTCACCCCGGACAAGCTGCCGATGGCCGAGCAGCGGCCGCTGCTGGCCGCCTGCGATGCGCATCTGCGCCGTGCGATCGAGACGCTCGAGCCGGAATGGGTGATCGGCATCGGCAACTGGGCGGAGAAGCGCGCCACCGAGGCGCTCGCCGGCCTGCCCGGGCTGAAGTTCGGCCGCATCCTGCACCCCAGCCCGGCCAGCCCCGCCGCCAACCGCGGCTGGGCCGAGGCGGCGACGCGGCAGCTGAACGAACTCGGCATCTGGCGGGACTGAGGCCGGCGCCTGCGGCAGTCGCGGGCTCAGTGCCCGAAGACGTCGGAGTCGAGCATGCCGGGATCGGGGCGGTCGAGCGCGCTGATCGCCGCCAGCTCTTCGGCGGTGAGCTCGAAGCCGAAGATGTCGAGGTTCTCCGCCAGGCGCCGCGGGCTGGAGGACTTCGGCACCGGCACGTAGCCGAGCTGGGTGTGCCAGCGCAGGACGATCTGCGCCGGGCTGCGGCCGTAGTGCCTGGCGACGTCGGCGATCACCGGGTCTGCCAGCATCGCGTTGGCGCGGCCAAGCGGGCTCCACGACTCGGTGACGATGCCGTGCGCCTCATGTACTTCGACGTGGTCGGTGCGAGCGTGCCACGGATCCAGGTGGATCTGGTTCACCTGCGGGCACAGGCCACGGTCGAACAGCTTCTGCAGGTGGGCGGGCTTGAAGTTCGAGGTGCCGATCGCACGCACCAGGCCGGCCTCCTGCAGCCTGATCAGGCCCTCGAAGGCATCGACGTAGCGGCCCTGATCCGGGTTCGGCCAATGCACCAGGAAGAGGTCGATGTAGTCGAGCCCGAGGCGCTCGAGGCTGGCCTCGCAGGCCTGGCGCACACCGTCGACGCTGTGCCACTTGCGGTTGAACTTGGTGGTGACGAAGACCTCGTCGCGGGCGATGCCGGCGCGCCGGATGCCTTCGCCGACACCGCGCTCGTTCTCGTAGTTCTCGGCGGTATCGATCAGGCGGTAGCCGATGTCCAGCGCCAGGGCGACGGTCTCGGCGGCTTCGGCGTCGTTCATCGGCCAGGTGCCAAGGCCGAGCTGGGGCATGTCGACGCCGTTGGAGAGGGTGAGCATGGGGGCGGGAGCGATTTTCATGGGAATCTCGAGAATCTGACTGGAGGCGACAGGATTCCACATCCGCGCGCCCGCGTCACGCACCGTCGCCGGCTCGCGTCCCCGCCGGCCGTGGCTTCCGGGGTCGCGGACATCTTGCTCACGCCGCCAGCGGGAGGCGCAACTCGGCGCGCAGGCCGCCGAGGGGGGAGGCGAGCAGTGCCACCCCGCCGCCATAGAGCTGCGCGAGCTCGCGCACGATCGACAGCCCGAGACCGCTCCCGGGCGTGCGCTCGTCGGCGCGCACCCCGCGCGCAAACACGGCCTCGCGCGCCTCGGCGCGCAGGCCCGGGCCGTCGTCGTCGATGCGGACGACGAGCTCGCTGCCGTGCACGTCGACCTGCACCCGCACCTGTCGCGCCGCCCACTTGCTGGCGTTGTCGATGAGATTGCCGAGCATCTCGTGCAGATCCTGCGCTTCGCCACGGAAGGCGAGCTGTGGGTCGCAGGCGGACAGCTCGAACTGCAGCGCACGCGCCGCATGGACCTTGCCCATGAGTCGGAGCAGCCCCTCGATCACCGGGCGCAGCGGCGTGCGCTGCCCCGGAACGCCCACCGCCGCCGCTGCGCGCGCGCGCGCGAGGTGGTGCTCGACCTGGGTGCGCGCCAGCCCGACCTGCTCGCGCACCAGGCGGGCGAGCGTCGCGGCAGCGGCGTCATCGGCGGCCTGTTCGGCTGCGTTGGCGAGCACCGCGAGCGGCGTCTTCACTGCGTGGGCGAGATTGCCGGCATGGGTGCGCGCCCGCTCCACCACCTCGGCATTGCGCACGAGCACCGCGTTGAACTCATCGACCAGCGGCTGGACCTCGGCGGGGAAACGCCCCTGGATGGCGCCGACGCGGCCGTCGCGCACCGCCGCCAGTCCATCGCGCAGGCGGGCGAGCGGGCGCAGGCCCACTCGAACCTGCACCAGGGCGGCGACCGCCAGCCCCCCGGCGAGCAGCCCGAGGGCGAGCACCAGCAGGCGGTTGAAGCGAGCCACCGGCTCGTCGATCAGCGCCGCATTCGCCGCGACGATCAGGCGCAGGCGCAGCTCCGGGCGCTCGGCGGGATGCAGCGCCTGCTCGACGAGCTGCAGGCGCGCACCGTCGGGCCCCTCCGCCTGGTGCACATGACGCTCGCCGTCGGCGGGCCGGTCGCCCGGCACCACCAGCACCCCGTCCCATAGCGAGCGCGAGCGCAGCGCGCCGCGGCGATCCGGGTCGATACCGTCGATCTGCCAGTAGAGCCCGGAGTAAGGGCGCGCGAAGCGCGGATCGCTGAGGGCGCCGCGCAGCGCCGGCCGGTCGTCGACATCGAGCGTGAGCTGGGCGGCGAGCTGCTCGAGATGGGTGCCGAGCTCGGCGTTGAACTGGCGCTCGACATGCTCGTTGAACAGTCGCCCCAGGCCCCAGCCGGCGACCACCACGGTCAGGGCCACCCATACCAGCGTGCCCGCGAGCAGGCGCAGGCGCAGCGAGCCCAGGCCCCCGCGTGCGGACGCCGGATTCACTGCGGGCATGTCATCCGGTAGCCCAGGCCACGCACGGTCTCGATGCAGCCGGGCGGCAGCTTCTTGCGCAGGCGGGCGACGAAGACCTCGATGGTGTTCGAGTCGCGGTCGAAATCCTGGGCGTAGATATGCTCGGTGAGCTCGCTGCGGGAAACGACCTCGCCGAGGTGGTGCATCAGGTAGGACAGCACGCGGAACTCGTGGCTGGTGAGGGCGAGCAGCTGGCCATCGACCGTGACCCGGCCACCCCGGGTATCGAGCACCAGCGGTCCGCAGGCGATCTCCGCCGTCGCCTGCCCCGCCGCGCGCCGGATGAGCGCGCGGATGCGGGCGAGGAGCTCTTCCATGTGGAAGGGCTTGGTCAGGTAGTCGTCCGCGCCGGCGTCGATGCCGGCGACCTTCTCGTGCCAGTCGCCGCGCGCGGTGAGGATCAGCACCGGCATCGCGCGCCCCTGCGCACGCCAGCGCTTGAGCACGGTGAGCCCGTCAACCCGTGGCAGACCGAGGTCGAGCACGACCGCGTCGTAGCTCTCGACCTCGCCGAGATAGCCGGCGTCGCGCCCGTCGGCGGCGGAATCGACGACATAGCCCGCGGTCTGCAGCGTGCTGGCGAGCTGGCGTGCAAGCGTGGGCTCGTCTTCGACGACGAGGACGCGCATCAGCGTCCCCCCTCGCGCGCACCGGCGGCGCGCACGTCACGGCCACGGATGCGCCTGAGCGCCCCGTCGCGCGCGTCGAGCTCGAGTTCGAGGACGTCGCCCCCCGTACGGATGAGCTTGATCTCGTACACCCAGGCGCCGTCCTCGCGCTCGAGCTCGACCTCGATGACCTCCCCCGGGTAATCCTGCTCGAGGTGCGCGAGCACCGCGCGCAGCGGCATCACCTCGCCTGCCTCGAGCGCCCGGCGGGCGCGCTCGTGGTCGGAGGAACCGTCTGCCCACGACGCTCCGCCCGACAGCGCGAACACGCCGACCGCGGCCAGCACCCAGACGACGGGGCGGGCACGGATCAGGGCGCGCATGGCGTTCGCGACCACCTACTGGTTGCGACCCGGGCCAAGGCCCTTGCCGGGACCGGGCCCCATTCCGGATCCTGGCCCCATGCCGCGTCCCATCCCCGGGCCTGGCCCCATGCCGCGTCCGGGACCCGCTGCGGGTCCCATGCCGCGCCCCATCCCAGCGCCGGCGGCGGGCGGAGCGTCGGGCAGGCTCAGCCCCTGCGCCTGCGCCCGCGCGCGCATCTGCTCGTGATGCTCGGCGCGGATCGCGGCCCGCGCCTCCTCGCTCTCCGCCGCCCACATGCGGGCACGGTAGACCGTGCGTTCCTGCTCGGTCATCAACTGGCTGCCGAAGATCGTCTCCGGTGCCGGCGCGGCCGCAATCGCGCTGCCTGACAGCAACAGCGCGGCAATCAGGCCGGAAAGACTCATCGCTCTCGTGCACATCATCCACTCCTGTAATGGTCGAAGATCGAACACGACCGCGGCCTCCGAAGCGCGCCCCGGTCCCTGATTCCCACTATAGGCGGCCAATCCTGAATGCGGCGTGAACGCGTCTCAGACCCGGGTCAGTTCGGCGGTGAGTCGCTTCAGATCGATCGTGCGTGCGCGCTCCGCGATCTCGGGCGCGTAGCGCGCCTGGAGGCCCTTGGCCTGCTCGAGCACGCCGCCGAAGCTCTGCCGCAGCGCGCCAGCGTCGAGGGTGCGGCCGCTGCCGTAGTACTGGCGCGCGACCTTGCCGATCGCGTAGGTGGTGGCGAACGAAAAGGCCGAGCCGGTGGCCTGGCTGCCGATCGCCCGACCGGCGCCGCCCAGCACCTTGCCGAGCAGGCCGCCGATGAGCTTGCGGCCGAACTGCTCGACGTACTGTCCGGTCATGCCGACCCCGGTGGTGGCGAGGAAATCCTTGATGTGGCCGCGGTCGAGCTCGTAGCCGTGGGCCTTGCCGATGCGATACACCAGCCGCACCTGCAGCGGGATGATCGCCATCGAGGCCATCGACTGCGGCAGCAGCTCGAGCGCGCCATTGAGGATGGCGGCGTTGAGGATCATGCGGTCGAGCTCGGCGGCATCGGGTGCCGGGGCGGTCGCCCTGCCGACAGGCGCGGCCGGCACGGCGGCATCGCTGGCGTCGAAACCGGGAAGCGCCGCCAGCTCGCCCGCCGCGGGCGCCTCGGCAACCGCTTCGGCCTCGTGGATGAAGCGCTCGGCCGCACCCGATTCCAGCCCCAGCAGTCCCGACAGGCGCTGCAGGAAGGCGGTCTCGCCGGCGTCGTGGCTGCCGTCGGCCTCGCAGACGCCGACTGCGAGCTCGAAGGCGAGCTGGCGCAGGCCAGCCTCGTCGAGCGCCGCCACCGCAGCCTCGAGGCTCAGCCTGCCGAGCAACACATCCTGGTAGAGCGTGATGAAGTCGATCTCGAGGTCGCGACCGAGCGACTCGGCCACCTTGCGCACATGCTCGCGCTCGTCGGCGTCCTGGCGGCCATCGGCAAAGGCGGCCATGAGGCAGATGGCGACGAGGGAACGGGCTTGTCCGATATTCATTGCACTGCTCCTGCTGGATGCGTGAGGGGATGGTCGGCGGCTGCAGCCACCGGCCCGGGCACGACGGTATGCACGGGATCATGAACGGGAACTGAACGTCGCCAGCCGGAAAGGTTCAGCCTGCGACGCGACGCCTATCGTGATGCGAGACGGCCATGGACTGGCAGCAGGTCGCGGCGACCTCCATAATCTCGCACCCCTCCGCCGCCCGCACTGCCGGAACTGCAAGAACCCATGCCGCACTCCATCGAACACCTCTTCGCCAACAACCGCAACTGGTCCGAACGCATGCACGCCGAGGATCCCGACTTCTTCAGCCGGCTCGTCAAGCAGCAATCCCCGGAATACCTGTGGATCGGCTGCTCCGACAGCCGCGTGCCCGCCAACCAGGTGGTCGGCCTGGCGCCGGGCGAGGTCTTCGTCCATCGAAACATCGCCAACGTGGTGGTGCACACCGACCTCAACGCGCTCTCGGTGATCCATTACGCGGTGGAGATGCTGCGCGTCAAGCACATCCTGGTCGTGGGCCATTACGGCTGCGGAGGCGTCAAGGCGGCGATGAACGACAACAAGACCGGCCTCACCGATAACTGGTTGCGTCACATCCAGGACGTGCGCGACCGCCACTTCGACCGCCTGGGGCGCATCGAAGACCCCGTCGCCCGTGCCAACCGGCTGTGCGAGCTCAACGCGATGCATCAGGTGGTCAACGTGTGCCAGACCTCGGTGCTGCGCGAGGCCTGGCAGCGCGGCCAGAGCGTGACCGTGCACGGCTGGTGCTACAGCCTCGAGGACGGTCTGGTACGCGACCTCGGCGTCAGCGCCGGCAGCCGCGAGGAAGCGATGGCACGCTACCGCAACGCCGTCGAGCGCGCCGACTGACGCCCGGGCGCGACACGCAGATGAGCACGCGCATCGGCATCGACCTCGGCGGCACCAAGATCGAGCTCGTCGTTCTCGGCGCGGACGGCCACGTGCGCTGGCGCCAGCGCGTGCCCACGCCCCAGGGCGACTACGCCGCCACCCTGCGCACCGTGGTCGGGCTAGTGGCGCACGCCGAAGCGCAGACGGGCGCCACCGCCACGGTCGGCATCGGCACACCGGGCTCGCCCGCGCGGCGTGACGGCCGCATGCGCAACGCCAACTCGGTGTGCCTCAACGGCCAGCCGCTGCAACGCGATCTCGAGGCCGCACTCGGCCGCCCGGTGCGGCTCGCCAACGACGCCAACTGCCTGGCGGTGTCCGAGGCCGCCGACGGCGCAGGCGCCGGCGCGGAGACGGTGTTCGCGGCCATCCTCGGCACCGGGGTGGGCGGCGGCATCGTCGTGGGGGGCCGCCTGCTCGTGGGCGCAAACGCCGTGGCCGGCGAGTGGGGACACAATCCGCTGCCCCTGCCCACGGCAGCGGACCTGCCCCTGCCGGCCTGCTACTGCGGACGCGCGGGCTGCATCGAGGCCTACCTGTCCGGGCCTGGCCTGGCGGCCGATCACCTGCGTCACACCGGTCACGCCCTCGATGCCCCGTCGATCGTCGCCCGCTCAGCAGCCGGCGACAACGCCTGCGCGGACAGCCTGGCGCGCTACGAAGCGCGGCTGGCGCGCGCCCTCGCCGGGGTGATCAACCTGCTCGACCCCGACGTGATCGTGCTCGGCGGCGGGCTGTCGCGGATCGAGCGCCTGTACGCGAACGTGCCGCGGCTGTGGCTGCCTCACGTGTTCTCGGACGCGGTGTGCACCCGCCTCGTGCCGGCGGCCCATGGCGACGCCTCGGGCGTGCGCGGCGCGGCATGGCTGTGGCCGCCGGGGTCCTGAACGCGGGACGCGATCGAATCCGGCGCCGGGCTCAGACCTCGAGCGGGTCGACATCGAGCTGCCAGCGCAGCTCGCGCGCGGTGCGCTGCCGATACAGCACGGCCACCCAGTCGGCGAGGAAGGCCTGCAAGGGCGCGCGCTGGTCGGCCTCGACCAGGAGCTGGGCGCGCTCGCGGCGCGCCAGCCGGGTCATGCGCATCGGCACCGGGTCGAAGATGCGGACCGCGGCGGGCGCGAGCGTCTCGGCGAGCCGGCGCGCATGGCGCAGGAAGCTCACCGCGTCGTCGAGCGCAGGCGCGTCGGCGCGCAGCATCGCCTGATGGGTGAAGGGCGGGAAGCCCGCCGCCCGCCGCTCCTGCAGCGCCATGCGCGCGAAGGCGTCGAAGTCGTGGCGCGCCAGATGCTGATAGAGCGGATGCATCGGGTATTCGGTCTGGATCAGCACCTCGCCGGGCAGCGTGCCGCGTCCGGCGCGGCCGCCGACCTGCATGAGCTGCTGGAACAGGCGCTCCGGGGCGCGGAAATCGGCGGCATGGAGCGAGGCGTCGGCACCGATCACGCCGACCAGGGTGAGCTTGGGGAAGTCATGGCCCTTGGCCATCATCTGCGTGCCGACCAGGATGTCGGCCTCGCCGGCGGCGATCGTCTCGAGAAGCTTCTCCCACTGGCTGCGCGTGCGCGCAGCGTCGCGATCCACGCGCAGCACGCGCGCCTGCGGGAACAGCTCGGTCAGGCGCGCCTCGATGCGCTGGGTGCCACGGCCGAAGGGCTGGATGTCCTGGTTGCCGCAGCTCGGGCAGGCGTGCGGGATCGGCCCGTCGCAACCGCAGTGGTGGCAGCGCAGGCGACGGTCGGCGAGATGGACGACGAGGTTGGCCGAACAGTGCGGGCAGCGGCTGACCCAGCCGCATGAAGGACAGGACAGCACCGGCGCGTAGCCGCGGCGGTTGAGGAACACCAGGCTCTGCTCGCCACGCTCGAGGCGCTGCGCGATCGCCGCCTGCAGCGCCGGACTGAGCCCCTCGTCGAGCTTGATCCGCCGCGTGTCGATGCAGCGCACGCCGGGCAGCGTCGCCGCCACCGCACGCTGGGCCAGCGTCTGCAGCGCATAGCGGCCATTGCGCGCGTGGTGCCAGGTCTCGAGCGCGGGCGTGGCCGAGCCGAGCACCACCGGGACCGCGCGCTGGCGTGCGCGCCACACGGCGAGGTCGCGGGCGGAATAGCGCACGCCCTCCTGCTGCTTGTAGGAGGCGTCATGCTCCTCGTCCACCAGGATCAACCCCAGCCGCGGCAGCGGCGCGAATACCGCCAGCCGGGTACCGAGCACGATGTCGGCGCGCCCGCTCAGGGCCTGGACGAAACCGCGCGAGCGGGCGCCATCGGCAAGCGCGGAATGCAGGCTCACCACGTTGGCTGCGGCGAAGCGGCCGGCGACGCGCTGCTCGAGCTGGGGCGTGAGCGCGATCTCGGGGACCAGCATCAGCACCTGTCGCCCCTGCGTCAGCATGTGCGCTGCCAGACGCAGATAGACCTCGGTCTTGCCGCTGCCGGTGACCCCGTGCAACAGCCAGGCGTTGAAGCCCTGCCCGCCACCGAGTACGGCCTCGACCGCCACTGCCTGCTCGGTGGTGAGCGTGGGCAGAACGCCGGTGGCGTGGCGGTCACCGGCCTGGGCCGCCACCGCGAGCCAGCCGCGCCTGAGCAGATCGCCCACGGCCTCGCCAGCCTCGAGCGCACGGATCACGCTGCGCCGCCAGGGCCCGCCGCCACCGGCGAGCGCCTGCAGCAAGGCAAGCGACCTGCTGGCGCGCCGCGCAGCGGCAAGCGCGGCGTGGCCGGCGGGCGCGATCTCGAGCACCGGGTCCTCGTCCTCGTCGCTGACGCCGTCGGCGCGGCGCAGGCCGGGCGGGAGCGCCAGCGCGACCACCTCGCCGAGCGGGGCGTGGTAGTAGCGCGCGACGAAGCCGACCAGCTCGAGCCAGTCCGCCGGCAGTGCCGGAACCGCACGCTGGATGTGATGCACCGCCTTGAGCCGCCCCTGCTCGACCTCGGCCTCGTCGCCGAGGGCGACGATCAACCCGGTGCGTTCACCGCGTCCGAAAGGCACCTTCACGCACCGGCCGACGTCCGCCGGCGAGGCATCTGCCGCAACGTAATCAAAGACTTGCGGCAGGGGGATCGGCAGGGCGACGCGGACGATGGCCATGGTGCAACGGGGAGTATTCGGAATCGGCTTTCGCTTCAGTCGCTTACGCGGATTTCGTGAGGCTGGATGGAGATAAGCGCATCAAGTCTCTGGCCGGAAATGGGGCTTTTCCATTGTCCACAAAACCTGTGGATAAGTTTGTGGGAAAGCTGGGTGAATCGGCCGCAAACCTGCGTCGGATAAGGCTTTTCGTCACATTGCCTTAACATTGCGCTATTTTTTATTCTTTTATTTTCAATGACTTATAAAATCAAACGCATATGGCCGGGATTCTTGCCGCACATCTGGCCTGGAACCGCTGCGTGTGCATAAGTCAAGCCCGGAAAGCACGATTTTGTGCTTGACAGACGGCTGCGCGGCCGGGCCCCGGCTGCCGTCCGTCGTCCGCTCACCCGCGTGCGCGAATCTCGCGGCTGTAGGCGTGCACGGTGTCGACCAGCACGCTGACGTTCTCGGGCGGGGTGTATTGCGAGATGCCGTGGCCGAGGTTGAAGACGTGGCCGGGATGCTTGCCGAAGGCATCGAGCACGCGCCGGGTCTCGGCGGCCACTGCTTCGGGCGGCGCGAACAGCACGTTGGGGTCGAGGTTGCCCTGCAGCGCCACCTTGTCGCCCACGAGCGCGCGGGCACGGCCGATGTCCATGGTCCAGTCGAGTCCCACCGCATCGCTGCCGATGGCGGCGATCGACTCCAGCCACAGCCCGCCGCCCTTGGTGAACACGATGCTGGGCACGCGCTCGCCGTCGCGTTCGCGGATCAGGCCGGACACGACCTGCTCGAGGTAGCGCAGGGAGAACTCCTTGTAGGCCGCCTCGGACAGCACCCCGCCCCAGGAGTCGAACACCATGACCGCCTGCGCGCCGGCCTCGATCTGGGCGTTGAGGTACTTCACCACGGCCTGCGCGGTGACCTCGAGGATGTGGTGCATCAGGTCGGGGCGGCTGTAGGCGAGGCTCTTGACCTTGCGGTAGTCGGAGGACGATCCGCCCTCGACCATGTAGCAGGCCAGCGTCCACGGGCTGCCGGAGAAGCCGATCAGCGGCACGCTGCCGTCGAGCGCGCGGCGGATCTCGCTCACCGCGTCCATCACGTACTGCAGCTCGGCGTGGGGATCGGGGGCGGAGAGGTTGCGGATCTCCCACTCGTCCTTCAGCGGGCGCTCGAAGCGCGGACCCTCGCCCTCGGCGAAATACAGGCCGAGCCCCATCGCGTCGGGCACGGTGAGGATGTCGGAGAACAGGATCGCGGCGTCGAGGTCGTAGCGTGCCAGCGGCTGCAGGGTGACCTCGCAGGCCATCGCCGGGCTCTTGCACAGGTTGAGGAAGTTGCCGGCGCGGCGGCGCGTCTCGCAGTATTCCGGCAGGTAGCGCCCGGCCTGGCGCATGAGCCAGACGGGGGTGTATTCGGTGGGCTGGCGCAGCAGCGCGCGCAGGAAGGTGTCGTTCTTAAGGCGGCTCACGTCGAGTCCTCTAGTGCGTGCAATCGGTACGGGCTTCGTGCTCAGGGCGGGATTATCGCCTGTCCCGCGCCGCTCTGGGGTTGTCCCCGGTCAAGCGCGCGCGCCCGACCGCGACCGCAGGGCCCTCATCGCCGCCAGAAGGTCGGCGTGAGCACGACCAGGAAGGTGAAGATCTCGAGCCGGCCGAGGATCATCGCGAAGCACAGCACCCACTTCTGGAAGACCTCGAGCGCCTGATAGTTCGATGCCGGCCCGACCATGTCGAGCCCGGGGCCGGTGTTGTTGAGGCAGGCCACGACCGCGGAGAACGCGGTGATCAGCTCGAGACCGGTGGCCGACAGCACGAGCGTCAGGCTGACGATCGACACCATGTACATGAAGCTGAAGCCGAGCACGGCATGCAGGATGTTCTCCGGCACCGGGTTGCGCCCCATGCGCACCGGCCGCACGGCATTCGGGTGCAGCGAGCGCACGATCTCGCGCAGCACCTGCTTGTACAGGATCATCGCCCGCATCATCTTGATTCCGCCGCCCGTGGAGCCGGAGCAGGCGATGAAGCTGCCGAGGAAGAGGATCCAGATCTGCGCGAACATCGGCCACAGCGTGTAGTCGTGGGTCGCGAGGCCAAGCGAGGTCGAAATCGAGATGACATGGAAGGCGACGTAGCGCAAGGCTTCGCCGACCTCGGTGAAGCTGCCCTTGGCGAGCAGGTAGATGGTGAGCATCACGGTGCTGGCCGCGAGCACGCCGAAATAGAACGGAATCTCGGGATCACGCGCGTAGGGGCGGGTCGAGCGCCTCATCAGCGCGAGGTAGTGGGTGGCGTAGTTGAGGCCGGCGAGCAGCGCGAACACCATCGTCACCAGCTCGACGTTGAGGTTGGCGAAGTGGCCGAGCGAGGCGTCCTTGTTCGAGAACCCGCCGAGTCCGGCGATGCTGAAGGCGTGGATGACGGCGTCCCAGCCCTCCAGCCCGGCCCACCACAGGCACAGGCCGCAGGCCACGGTGAGCAGGACGTAGGTGAGCCACAGGCCCTTTGCGGTCTCGGCGATGCGCGGCGTCAGGCTCGCGTCCTTCATCGGCGTGGGCACCTCGGCCTTGTACAGCTGGCGGCCACCGATGCCGAGCAGCGGCAGGATCGCCACCACCAGCACGATCACCCCCATGCCACCCACCCAGTGCATGAAGGTGCGCCACAGGTTGATCGACACCGGCAGATCGTCGAGCCCGGTGAGCACCGTCGCACCGGTCGCGGTCAGCCCGGACACCGCCTCGAAGTAGGCGTCGGTGAAGCGCAGCTCCGGGATGTACGCGAGCAGAGGCAGCGCGCCGAAAAGCGGCAGCACGACCCAGGTCGACGCCACCAGCAGGAAACCGTCATGCACGCGCAGGTCACGCCGGCGCGAGCGCGTCGCCCCCCACAGCAGCAGGCCGCCGACGAAGGTCACGAACAAGGCCTGATCATAGGCCAGGGTGGCGCCATCGCCAACCCAGGCCGAGACCACGAGCGGAAAGCCCATGAGCAGGCCGAAGATCATGATGATCAGGCCGAGCGCATTGAGCGCGGGGTAGTAGGGACTCAGCGAGCTGCGCATGTCAGAGGAAATGGAAGCCGACCTGGAACAGCTTCTCCACCTTCTGCACGAGCTTCTTGCTGGTACAGAAGACGATCACGTGGTCGTCCTCCTCGATCACGGTATCGTGGTGGGGCATGAGCACCTCACGCCGGATCACGCGTCCATCCTCGTTCTTCACGTCGCGCACGATGGCGCCGATGCTGGTGCCGCGCGGCAGCGCGACCTCCTCGATCGCGCGCCCGACCACCTTGGAGTCCTTGCGGCTGCCGTGGGCGATGATCTCGAGCGCCTCGGCAGCGCCACGGCGCAGGCTGTGCACCGCGACCACATCGCCGCGGCGCACGTGTGCGAGCAAGGTGCCGATCGAGGTGTGGGCGGGCGAGATCGCGATGTCGATGGGTCCGCCCTGCACCAGATCGACGTAGCTCTTGCGGTTGATCAGCGCCAGCGTGCGCCGCGCGCCCATGCGCTTGGCGAGCGAGGCGGACATGATGTTGTCCTCCTCGTCGTTGGTCAGCGCCACGAACAGGTCGGTCTCGTCGATCCCTTCGCCCTCGAGCAGCTTCTCGTCGGTCGAGTCGCCGCGCAGCACCAGCGCGTGCGACAGCTGCGAGGCGAGCATCTCGGCGCGGCTGCGGTTCAGCTCGAGGATCTTGACGTGGTAGTTGTCCTCGATCGACTGCGCCAGGCGGAAGCCGATGTTGCCGCCGCCGGCGATCATGATCCGCCGCATCGGGCCGTCGGAACGGCGCAGCTCGCGCATCACCTGGCGGATGTGCACGGTGGCGGCGAGGCAGAACACCTCGTCGCCGGGCAGGATGATGGTGTCGCCCTCGGGCATGATCGGCTCGCCATTGCGGTAGATCGCGGCGATGCGGACTTCGACGTTGGGCAGGTGAAAGCGCAGCGCCTTCAGCGGGTGGCCGACCAGCGGGCCGCCCTCGAAGGCGCGCACGCAGATCAGGCTGACCACGCCGTCGGCGAACTCGAGCACCTGCAGGGCCTCGGGGAAGGCGATCAGGCGCTTGATGTAGTCGGTGACGACCTGCTCGGGGCAGATCGAGAAGTCCACCGCGAAGTTGTCGTCATCGAGCAGCTCGGGGTGATCGACGTAGTCGGTCGAGCGCAGGCGGGCGATGCGGGTGGGCAGGTTGTAGAGCGCCTTGGCGATGCGACAGGCGCACAGGTTCGTCTGGTCGGACTGGGTGACGGCGATCAGCAGGTCGGCATCGTCCGCGCCCGCCTCCCTGAGCACGCGCGGCGACGCGGCGTTGCCGCAGACGGTGCGGATCTCCAGGCGCTCGCGCAGGGCGGCAAGGTATTCCTCGCTGGTATCGACCAGGGTGATGTCGTTCGCCTCCGACACCAGGTTTTCCGCGACCGACGCCCCCACCTGCCCGGCGCCGAGAATGATGATCTTCACCCTGTTCTTCCGACTGAATGCAAGAGCGCGATTCTACGCCCGCCGCCCATGGCGACAAAGCGAATGTTGCGCTGCAACAAAACGCCCGCCGCGCTACGCTGAGCCCTGGCGCGCCGCGCGGCCCCGCTCAATGCTCCTCGTGACGGCGGCCGGCCTGCAGGCCGAGCTGCTTGAGCTTGCGGTAGAGGTGGGTGCGCTCGAGACCGGTCTTCTCCGCCAGCCGCGTCATGTTGCCGCCCTCGAGGCGCAGGTGGTGCTCGAAGTACATGCGCTCGAAGGCCTCGCGCGCCTCGCGCAGAGGCTGGTCGAGCGAGACTCCGCAGGCGCCGGCGGCAAAATCCGGCGGCAGCAGGCGGCGGACCTCGCTGGCGCCGATCTCCTCTTCCAGCGTGCCGAGCGCGAGCGACTTCACCGCTGCGCGCAGTTCCGGGTAGCCCCCCGGCCAGGGCAGGTTGCGCAGCTGGTTGAGGGCGGCGGTGGAGAAGCGGCGCAGGGGTACCTCGCCGGCCTCCACCAAGTGGAGCAGCAGCTGGCTGGCGAGCTCGGGCAGGTCGTCGCGCACGTCGGCGATCGAGGGCGGCGCCAGGCTGACCTCGAACAGACGGCTCAGCAGGCCCTCCTCCCAGCCTTCGCCCACCAGCCCCTCGAGACTGCGATCGGTGGCGACCACCAGGCGCAGGTCGTAGCGATCGAGGCGATCGAGCGCAAAGGCGAGGTTCTTCTGCTGCGCGCGGGTCAGACGGGCAAGCTCGGCGACGAACAGCACGCCGCCATGGGCGGCCTGCAGCTGGCTGATGTCGATCGGCGCGCTCACGCCGGCGAGATCGAGCCAGGGCGCATTGGGCGCCTGCACGCTGCGTGCGACGAGCTCGGCCAGGGTGCCGCTGCCGACGCGCAGCAGCAGCACACGTGAGCTGCCGGTGATCTGCTCGACGCGACGCTTGAGTTCGCGCAGCGGCACCGAGCGGGTGAACGCGGCCAGCGTCAGCGGCGCCGGCGCGCCCGGCGCCTGCGGCCGCTGCAAGCCGCGCTTGACCGCCGCGAGCAGCTTCTGCAACGCGATCGGCTTCTCGAGATAGTCGATCGCGCCGATACGCGTGGCCTCGACCGCGGTGTCGATGGTGCCGTGGCCGGACATCATCACCACCGGCATGTTGAGCTGGCCGTTGGCCGCCCACTCCTTGAGCAGGGTGATGCCGTCCGTGTCGGGCATCCAGATGTCGAGCAGGACCATGTCGGGCCGCACCGCATTGCGTGCAGCACGTGCGGCGGTGGCATTCTCGGCCAGCAGGATGTCGTGCCCCTCGTCGCGGAGGATCTCGGAAAGCAGCTCGCGGATGCCGATTTCGTCGTCAACGATGAGTATTTTTGCCATTGGATTTCTTCAAGCTTCGTTGTGTTCGGCCAGCCGCAGGCGGATGCGCACTTCCGCCCCGCCGCCCTCGCGATTGCTCAGGCGCACGTCGCCACCGTGTTCGTCGACGATCTTCTTCACCATCGCCAGCCCGAGGCCCGTGCCGCGCGACTTGGTGGTGAAGTAGGGTTCGAAGGCGCGCGCCAGCACCTCGGCGGGAAAGCCCGGACCGTTATCGCGGAACAGCAGCAGCGCGCGGTCGCCCTCGCGCCGCGTGAGCACGCGGAGCTCGCCATCGTCCTGGCCGGCGAGCGCATCCTGCGCATTCTGCAGCATATTGTGGATTACCTGTCTGATCTGCGTCGGGTCGCCCTGCACCGGCGCCAGGTTGCTGCCGAGCTCGGTGCGGATGTGCACCGCGGCGCTCTCGTAGAGGTGCAGCACCTCGCGGATCAGTGCGTTGAGATCGATCGGCGCCAGCATCGGGGCGGGCAGGCGCGCGTAGTCGCGGAAGGCATTGACCAGGTTCTTCATCGCCTCGACCTGGTTGACGATCGTCGAGGTGGCACGCTCGAGCATCTCGCGGCCGCTGTCGTCGAGGCGATCCGAGAGCTTGAAGGCCAGGCGCTCGGCAGAGAGCTGGATGGGCGTGAGGGGGTTCTTGATCTCGTGCGCGAGGCGGCGGGCGACCTCGCCCCAGGCCGCGGTGCGCTGGGCGGTCACGAGGCTGGAGATGTCGTCGAACACCACCACCAGGCCACCGCCGGTGCTCGCCGGCAGGCGCGACCCGTGGATCAGCAGGGTGCGCGGCGTGCTGTCCTTGACCGGCAGCTCCATCTGCTGCTGCCAGTCACCGTCGTGGGTGGAGAAGCCCTCGCGCAGCACGTCACGCAGCGCGGCGTGCCGTGGCCAAGCCTCGAGCGTGATGTCCTCGAAGCCGGCGAGGTCATCGTCGAGGATCTGCAGCGCCCCATGGTTGGCCGCGCGCAGGTGGCCCTCGGGCGAGAATGCGAGGACGCCAGTGGAGAGGTTGGCGAGCACGGACTCGAGATAGGCGCGCGCGGACTCGACCTCGGCACGGTTGCGCTCCGCGCTGGCACGGGCCTCCTGGAGCTGGCGGGTCATGCGGTTGAAGGACTGCGTGAGCACGCCCAACTCGTCGTTGGCAGGCAAGGCCTGGCGCGGGCTGAAGTCGCCCTGCGCCACCGCCTGCGTGCCCTCGGCGAGGATCAGCAGCGGCGCCGCCAGACGGCGCGCGATCAGCACCGCCACCGCGAGCGCACCGAGCAGGGCGAGCAGGAGGGTGAGGCTGAGGGTGACCGTGTAGATGCGCTTGAGTCCGCTGCGCCCGAGCGTGAGTTGCTGGTATTCGCGGAAGGCCTCCTGCACCGCGTCGGCATGACGTGCGAAGGACTCGGGCACCGACTGGCTGAGCAGGAGCAGGCGCGCCTCGCCGGCGAGGGTGCGAATCGGGATCGCGGTGATCACGCGGATCACCAGGCGGCCGTCGGGCAAGGCATCGACGGTGTGGTGCTGGCGCACCTGCCGTGCCTGGCGCAGCTCGGCCGGATCGGGAAGATCGGGCAGCAGCGTCTGGCCCGACTCGGAAGCGGTGGCGAGCACCTGGCCATTGGCGGAAAGAATCGTCGCGCTGGTCACGCCGGACTGTTCGCGCAAGCGGTTCAGACGGGTCGCTGCGCCCTGGGTCGTGCCCTCGAGGTCGAGCACCATGTCGTCGGCCTTGTCGCGGACCTGGGTGACCAGATAGTCGAGCGCATTCTGGCCAAGCGCGATGCCGCCTTCGAGCGCCGAGTCGACGCGGACGTCGAACCAGGACTCGATGCTGCGCACGACGAATTGCAGCGATACCGCGTAGATCACCAGCCCGGGCACCACGCCCATGAGCGCGAACATCAGCACGAGGCGGTACTTCAGCCGCGACCCGAACTGCTGGGCGCGGTACTCGCGCCAGAGCTGGCGCAACTGCATGCCGACGAGGCCGCCGAGCACCACCACCATCGCGCCATTGAGGGCGAGCAGATAGGGGTAGCTGGTGGCGAAAAGCTCGGTATTCGCGCTCGCCGAGGTGAGCAGGAACAGGGAGATACCGGCCAGCGCGGCAGCAACGACGAGAAGGATGCGCTTCATCGGAAACCCGGCGCTCCGGGCAGGAAGGTCCACCGCATCCACTCGGTGCCGATGTTCCAGTCACTGCTGCCGATCGCGGTGACCTGGAAGGGCTTGGGCAGCTGGCTGGTATCCAGGCGGAAGCGCAGCGACACCTCGTGCGAGACGCCTGCCTCGAGCTCGTCGGGCTTGGCGACCTGCCAGTTGCGCACGCGCTGCATGGTGCGCAGCGCCGCATCGAGGTTGTCGAAGTTCTGGTGCAGCGCGCCGATCGAAAGCCTGTAGCTGCGCGTGATGGCGTGGTAGGAGAGGCGGTAGTCGAGGCTGCGCTCGACGACCGTGGCGTTGATCCAGTACCAGCGCGGACGCTCGATCACTAGCTCGGTGGTGAAATAGAGCGACACGCCGCGGTCGACCGCGTCGACCAGGCGCGGGTTGAGCTCGAGATCGATGTCGGCGTTGAGCACATAGCCCTCTTCGCTGCGCACGATCTCCGCGCTGCGGATCACCCCGTCGGCCTGGGCCGCTAAGCTCAACACCGCCACGAGCATGCACGCCAGCCAGCGCAGCGCTGGCAGGCTGCGCTCAAGCACGCTTGCGCAGCAGCGCGAAATAGAAGCCGTCATGTTCGGCATCGGGCAGCAGCTGAAGGTCTGGGCGACCCTGGATGGGCAGGCGTTGGGCATCCGCATGGCGGGCACAGAAGCGGGCGATCTGCGCGGCGTTTTCCTCGTCGAACACCGAACAGGTGACGTAGAGCATTGTGCCACCCGGCGCCAGCGTGTGCCAAAGCGCCTCGAGGATTTCCGCCTGCTGTGCGGCAAAGTGCACGACGTCGGTGTCGCGCCGCAGCCACTTGATGTCCGGATGACGACGCACCACCCCCGATGCGGAGCACGGCACATCGGCGAGGATACGGTCGAACGGACGTCCATCCCACCAGTCCGCCAGCATTCGGCAGTCGGCCACCTTGAGCTCGGCAGCAAGCCCGAGGCGGGCGAGATTGAGCTCGACGCGGCGCGCGCGCTGCGGGTCGAGCTCGAGCGCGAGCAGAGCGAGGTCGGCGCGCTCGAGCAGGTGGGCGGTCTTTCCCCCGGGGGCCGAGCAGGCGTCGAGCACGCGCTCGCCGGGCTGGGGATCGAGCAGCCCTGCGGCCCACTGGGCGCCCGCATCCTGAACCGACACCCTGCCCTCGGCATAACCCGGCAGAAGCGCGACCGGCAGCGGCGCATCGAGCACCAGCGCGTCGTTGTCGACGCGGCGCGCGCTGCGCCCTGCGCCGGCGAGCGCCTCGATCGCGGCCTGGACCGTGCCGCGGCGCGGATTCACCCGCAGGGCCATGGGGGGCCGGGTGTTGCCGGCGGCGAGCACGGCCTCCCAGTGCGCCGGATGCGCCGCCCGCACGCGCTCGATCCACCAGCGGGGAAAGCCATGGCGGGCTTCGGGGTCGCGCGCCTCCCAGACGGGCCACTGCTCGCGCTGGCGCAGGGCATTGCGCAAGACGCCATTCACCAGGTTCTTGAGCCCGGGCATGATCGACGCCGCCGCCTGCACGGCCTGGTCGACCACCGTGTGCGCCTGCTCGGGGCGCTGGCGCAGGCGCAGCAATGCCACCAGCAGCAGGGCGTGAATCGGGATCGCCGGAGGCGTATGGAGCAACTTGTCGAGCACGACACCGCCGCGCCTGAATTCGCGCAAGGTGCTCCACGCGAGGTCTCGCACTGCCCCGCGGCTGGCCTCGCTCCAGTCGGGGTGCGCGGCCTGCATGCGCTCGAAGGCGTCGGTGAGGTTGGCGCCCTCGAGCACGGCCGCCACCAGCTCCGCGGCCCAGACGAGCGACTGGGCGAGGCTGTCGGGGGCAAGCGCTGGGGCGCGCGCATGGGTGGCGGAGGCACGGCGAACGGCAGGCCTGCCGGAGCGGGATGAGGAATTCACGTTAGAGAGCTGGGGCCGCAGGCGCGCCCCGCCGGCTCACGCAAGCAGGGCACGCAGGTGATTGGGAAGGGCGAACTGCGCGCAATAGACCGCGCCGTTCAGGTGCTGCAGCGTGGCGATGCCACGCGCCTCCAGGCGCGCATCCACCTCGGAAGCGGAAAGTGCCTGAGGGTCGAGCGTATCGGACGCGCAAGCCAGGCCCCACAGGCTACCGTAGAGCGGAATGTAGAGGAAGTACGGGCTCACATGCGCGAACACGCCGCGCAACCGGCGAACGAGCGCCTGTACGCGTTCCGCCTGATACACCGGGGTGCCGATGTGCAGGCTGAGTGCGCCGCCCGCGTTCAGCAGGGCCCGGCAGGCAGCGAAGAACTCGGTCGCGTAGAGTGCCTCGGCCGGCCCCACCGGATCGGTGAGATCGAGCACGATGAGGTCGTAGCGATCGCCGCGCGCGGGCGCCTCCTCCATCACGTAGCGCAGGCCATCACCGATCCGGATGTCGACGCGTGGATCGTCGAGCGCGCCGCGGTGCACCGCGTGAAGATAGCGTCGAGAGATGTCCACGACCTTCTCGTCGAGCTCGGCGAGAACGATGCGCTCCATGGTCGGATACTTCAGCAGCTCCTCTGCCGAGCCGCCGTCGCCACCGCCGATGATGAGCGCGCTGCGCGGCCTGGGATGCGCCAGCCCGGGCACATGGATGATGTTCTCGTGGTAGTGGAACTCGTCGCGCTCGGAGGTCATGAAGCAGCCATCGAGGCGAAACAGGCGACCGAAGCGGGGGGTCTCCCAGACCTCGTAGGCCTGCCAGGCCGAATGTCCGGATTCGAGCAGGCGCCCGCCGTGCAGGAAGTAGCCGGCGTCCTCGCACAGATACTCGGCCAGCGCGCCCGCCGGCAGCGCGGTCTTCGACTCCGGCATCGCTCAGGCCTCCACCGGTAGCCGGCCACGAATCACCTCGTGGCGAACGGTCTCCTCCGGCGCAAGGGCGTCGATGACGCGCTGGAACACATGGCGCGCACGATCGCTGTTGTCGCGGGAAAAGTTGCAGACGTACACGTCGAGCGTGACATCGCCCGTCTCCGGCCAGGTGTGGATCGCGAGATGAGACTCGGCGAGGACGACGGTACCGGTGACACCGGCGGGCTCCCCTGTTTCGTCCTCGAATTGATAGAAGTAGGCGCCCAGAGGGCTGAGGCCGGCGTTGCGGCACTCGCTGACACACAGGTTCTCGAGGGCCGCGCGTCGCGTCAGAAGCTCAGCGTTCGGCCGGCAGCGGTAGATGTCCGCAATCAGATGGAGTCCGTTCATTTCCCCGTGTCTTGGCAAGGTGAATGGAACGGCGAATTCTAACATGGGGACCCAATGCAATATTTCCGCAAAGATATCCAGTCGTGTTTCACGTGGAACACACCGCCGCTCAGCGCAGGAAGGTGTCGTAGGTGAGGCGGGCGATCAGCACCAGCACGACGCCGAGGAACATTCTTCGCACGAAGCCGGTGCCATGCCTGAGCGCCATCCGCGAGCCCAGCACGGCGCCGCACAGATTGCAGGCGGCCATCAAGGCCGCAAGCTTCCACATCAGTTCGACGTTTCCGACGAAGAACGCGATCGCCGCGAGGTTCGTCGCCACGTTCAGGATCTTTGCAGACACCGACGCACGCAGGAAATCCATGCCGAGCAGGCGGATGAAGAGAAAGATCAGGAAGCTGCCGGTACCCGGGCCGAAGAAACCATCGTAGAAGCCGATCACACCGCCAATCGCGACGGCAAGTGCCGCAGAGCGTCGTCCATGCTCGGGCTCGTTGGACGCCGACCCCAGATCCTTGCGCATGAAGGTGTAGACCGCCACCAGCACGAGCAGCAACAGGATCAGCGGACGCAGGACCGAAGGATCCAGATACGCCACTGCCCGGGCCCCGTACCAGGAGCCGACGAGGGCCGCTACGGCGCCCGGACCGGCGACGCGCCACGGTATCGCCACCCGACGACTGTATTGAATCGCAGCGCTACTGGTGCCAATGACGCTCGCGAGCTTGTTCGTGCCGAACAGGGTTGCCGGGGAGGTGGCCGGGAAGGCAGTGAATAGGGCTGGAAGCTGGATCAGACCACCGCCACCAACGATCGAGTCCACGAAGCCGGCGAAGAAGGCAGCAAGCCCGAGCGCAAGAAAAACGAAATCGATATCCATGGACGCTGTTTCACGTGAAACAGGGAAGGACAAGAAGCCCCGGCACACGCCGCGCGCCGGCCCCCCTCCCCCACTGGCAGGGCCGCGGAGCCCCGCAGCGCGCTGCCTCTACTTGCCGATGCAGAAGCGGGAAAAGATGACCCCCAGAAGGTCATCCGCGGTGAACTCGCCCGTGATCTCTCCGAGCTGCTCCTGAGCCAGTCGCAACTCCTCGGCGAACAGCTCCAGTGCCGCCAGCTGGCACCCAGCCGCCTCCACATGCGCCAACGCCTCGCGCAGGGCGACCAGATGCCGCTCGCGGGCAAGAATCACATCCTCGCCGTGGGCATGCCAGCCCGCGATCCGCAGCAACTCCTGGCGCACCAGCTCGACACCATCGCCGCTGCGCGCCGACACCTGCAGGCACACTCGTCCGTCATCGACACGGCGCCCGGCAGGCAAGCCGAGGAGGTCGATCTTGTTGAGTACGGTGATGCGCTCGACCGCCTCGGGCAATTTCAGATCGATCTCCTCCCTGCCCGCATCCTCGCGACCGGCATCGACCAGCCGCAGGATCACGTCCGCGCGATCGATCTCCCGCCAGGTACGCTCGATTCCGATCCGCTCGACCCGGTCCGCGGTCTCGCGCAAACCTGCCGTGTCGATGATGTGCAGCGGGATGCCCTCGATCTGGATGGTCTCTCGCAACGCATCGCGGGTGGTACCCGCGATCTCGGTGACGATCGCGCGCTCCTCGCCGGCAAGCTGGTTCAGCAGGCTCGACTTGCCTACGTTGGGCTCACCCACCAGCACCACGTTGAGGCCGCTGCGCAGCAGCGCGCCCTGTCGCGCCCGATCGAGCAGGCTCTCGAGCCGGGCCCGGACCTCCTCCAGCCTCGGCAGCGCGCGCGCACGCTCGAGGAACTCGATCTCCTCTTCCGGAAAGTCCAGGGTCGCCTCGACCAGCATGCGCAGATCGATGAGCGCATCGACGATGCGATGCACCTCTTCCGAGAACTGCCCCGACAAGGAACGCACGGCCGAACGCGCCGCCGCAGCGGTCGAGGCCTCGATGAGGTCGGCGACGCTCTCGGCCTGCGCCAGGTCGAGCTTGCCGTTGAGAAAGGCGCGCCGGGTAAACTCGCCCGGCTCGGCGAGACGGGCGCCGAGCTGCAGGCAGCGCTCGAGCAGCATCTGCATGACCACCGGACCGCCATGGCCCTGCAGTTCGAGCACGTCCTCGCCGGTGAAGGATGCCGGCGCCGGGAAATGGAGAAGAAGGCCCTCGTCGATCGCGCGCCCTTCCGCGTCGCGGAAGGCGGTGAAACATGCGACCCGCGGGCGCGGCTCACGCCCGCACAGCGCCTGGGCGAAGCCGGCCAGGCCGGCTCCCGAGACGCGGACGACACCGATGCCGCCGCGGCCCGGTGCCGTCGCGATTGCGGCGATCGTGTCAGGCGGCCTTGCTGCCGGGCTTTGCACTTTCGATCATCCGCGTGATCTGCCACTGCTGGGCGATCGACAGGATGTTGTTCACGACCCAGTACAGCACCAGACCGGACGGGAACCACAGGAACATGAAGGTGAAGACGATCGGCATCGCCATCATCACCTTCGCCTGGATCGGGTCCGGCGGCGTCGGGTTGAGCTTCATCTGGATCAGCATGGAGGCGCCCATGATGATCGGCAGGATGAAGTACGGATCCTTGGCCGAGAGGTCCTGGATCCAGCCCAGCCACGGCGCATGACGCATCTCGACGCTGCCGAGCAGAACCCAGTACAGCGCGATGAACACCGGAATCTGCACCAGGATCGGCAGGCAGCCGCCGAGCGGATTGATCTTCTCGGTGCGGTAGAGATTCATCATCTCCTGCTGCATCTTGGCCTTGTCGTTGCCGTACATCTCCTTCATGCGCTGCAGGCGCGGCCCGAGGACTCGCATCTTGGCCATCGACTTGTAGCTGGCCGCCGACAGCGGGAAGAAGATCGCCTTGAGCGCTACCGTGACCAGGATGATCGCCCAGCCCCAGTTGCCGGTGAGGCTGTGGAACCACGACAGCACCCAGAACAGCGGCGCCGCGATGACGGTCAGCCAGCCGTAGTCGACCACCAGGTCAAGGCCCGGGGCGATGCCCTCGAGCTTGTCCTGCTCCTGCGGACCGGCATAGAGGCGGGTGCCTACGGTCGCCGTCGCGCCCGGCTCGACCGCCGCCACCGGCAGGATCACACCGGCCGAGAACAGGTTGTTGCCGAGTGCGCGGGCGAAGTACTCACGCTGCACGCCCTGCTCAGGCAACCAGGCACCGACGAAGTAGTGCTGCACCATCGCCACCCAGCCGTCGTTCGCCGTCTTCGGGAACTTGGCGTCGCCGTCGGTGATGTCCTGGAACTGCACCTTCTGGAACTTGTTGGCCTCCGTGAAGAAGGCCGGGCCGGTGAAGGTGGTGACGCCGAAGGCTTCGACCTGCTCCGCCGGGGTGCCGTCGCGCGTGAGCTGGAAGTAGGCGTGCGGCGTGATCGCCTGGCCGGAGCCGTTGCGGATCTCGTAGGACACATCGACCAGGTAGCTGCCGCGGGCAAAGCGCATCACGCGGGTAACCTGCACGCCGTTCTGCTCGGGCGCCTGCAGGCGCAGCTCGACCGTGTCCTCGCCGTCCTTCAGGCGCAGCTCGCTGGCAGGCAGCGCGAATACGGTCTTGTGCGTGGGCAGACCCTCGCCGATCAGGCCGGACTGGGCTGCGTACTGGTGACGCGTGGTGCCGTCGTCGAACAGCACGAAGTTGCCGCCGGCCTCGCCGCTCGCCATGTGCTGCTTGAGCTCGAGACGAACGATGTCGCCGCCCTGGGCGGAAATCTCGGCGCGCAGCAGGTCGGTCTCGACCACCATGCGCGGCGCGGCCGTGACGGCTGCGGACTGTTCACCCGGAACGGCGGACTGACCCGGCGCGGCGGCGCTCAGCGAGGGCGTCGGCACCGCACCGTCGGCCGGCGAGGCGACGCCCGCTGCGGCCTGCTGCGCAGGCACGGGAGGCTGGTTGTGCTTGAGCCAGCCATCCCAAAGCATGACCAGCGCGAAGGAGAAAACCAGGAAGAGGATGAGGCGGCGTTGATCCATCGGAGTCGTTCTGTCTCAGGTCAGGGAACGGGATCATACCCGCCCGGATTGAAGGGATGACAGCGCCCCACCCGTCTGAGGGCCATCCAGCCGCCACGCAGCGCGCCATGGCGCTCGATGGCTTCGATCGCGTATTCGGAACAGGTCGGGTGGAAACGGCAGTTGCGCCCGAGCATCGGACTGATCGCATAGCGGTAGAAACGCACCAGCGCGATCAACAGAGTCTTCATGTGCGAGGCAACCTTTGCAGCAGGGCAAGCAGATCGAGGTGCAGCTCGGAACGGGTCGCCTTCGCCACCGGCGCATGCAGGCGCACGACGAGATCCATCGCCGGCAGAGACTGACGATGACGCCTGAAGGTTTCGCGCGCGATACGCTTGACGAGATTGCGCACGTTGGCGCGCTTGGCGAGCTTCTTGGCGACCACGACGCCCAGGCGGGCGGTGTCGAGCGCATTCGGGCGGTAATGAAGCATGTAGTAACGCCCGCGCAACGCACGCCTAAAAGCAAAAACGGATGAATACTCATCCGTTTTATGCAATCTGTGAGCGCTGCGAAAACCTTGGTCAGCGCCCGAGGGCGACGTCACCTCAGACTGCGAGGCGATGACGGCCCTTGGCACGACGTGCGCGGATGACCGCACGGCCGCCACGGGTCTTCATGCGGACCAGGAAGCCGTGGGTGCGCTTGCGACGGACAACGGAGGGCTGATAAGTGCGTTTCATGATCGGACTGCCAGTGTTAGGTCAAACGCGAGAGTTAAATGGATAATCCCATGTTTGTCAATAAGAATTTTTAGTCGAGCCTGTGGATAAGTCCGTCCGGGAGGTTTAGAATGACGCACTTTCGTGCCCCCGGCCCGCAGCGCGACTGCATCGGCCACTGCAAGCAAATGTCGCCGTCCGAGCGCACTGCAGGCACGCACCCCGACACAACCGCCGTTTCGCAATCCGGCTGCACAGGCGCCCCGCCGCCTCGAGCACAGAACCTTGCTGCACATCGAATCACACGCCCACGCCCCGACACCTCACCCAGCCCCATCGCCCATCCACGCC